>CAMDRJ010000082.1 GCA_945906755.1 Klebsiella pneumoniae
GAGGAAAAACAGGCCTAGCGCTGCTTCAACCCAGATTGCCTCGAGCACGACCAGCGTCGAAGCACCGAGCGCGGCGAATGGGATCGCGGTGACGGAGTAGACGCCGCATGCACGCCAATCCACCTCGCGCCACCACACCGCAACCCGCGATGCATTGGCAAGCACGGCCGCAATCGCCATCATTGGCACGGCATCTTTGGCGCCGAACACCCACACCAGCGCCGGTAACAGGATGATCGAGGACCCAAACCCGACAATCCCGCCGACGGTCCCAGCCACCGTGCCAAGGACCAGCACGATGGCCCATTCAAGGCCCATGCTCATCGAATGGCAGGGCGGCCGATTCTCCGCGGCGGGTGATTAGGCGCGCGTTGCTCGCTCATGAACGATCGGCGACGGTTTTCTGTGGATTGGCGGGCAAGAATGAAACCGTCAATGCGGTAAGTGCTGCGATGCCACCCATCAGGATCAACAAAAATCCGAATCCGGAGACCTTCACGATCGGGCCAAGCAAATAGACCGCCACCGAACTGATGCCAAAGGCAATCGCAATCCGCGCGCCGGACACCCGCGAGCGAATACGGTCGTCGACATAGCGCACCACCATCGCATCGGTAAATGGAATCGCGCCGAAGACCAGTGCCATGAAGGTTACGGCGAGCAGGTAGAAACCCCAGCCTTCGACGGTCGCAGCCACGATGAATGCCGGAATTTGCAGCAGGATGAGCGGCAAGTAGATGCGCTTCAATGGATAGCGATCGATCAGATTGCCAACCACCAGCTGCATGAGGGAGGCAACCGTGTACATGAGGGCGAGCAGGGCGCCGATGGTCGCTGGGTCAGAAATGAGAGAGGCCAGCCGCTCGCGCAGCAATTCGCCATTGCCATTGGTGGTGAAGTTGAACGTGAGACTGCTCGAGGTGGCGGTAAGCGTAATGATTAGAAAAACGCGCGCCATGAGCGCTGGCGGCAAGGCGACCAGCACGGCTTTCCTTTTTGCGGGCGCGGTGGTTTCGCGCGGGACAAGCAAGGCGAACAGCACACCGCAAGCAATCGCGACCAACCCGGGCACGATGAATGCAACCCGCCAGCCGAAATGTTTGACCAGAAAGCCGGTCGAGAGGGCGGCGAGCGCAATGCCGAGATTGCCCGCCAGGCCGTTGACGCCGATCGTAATGCCGGGTTTCAACGAACCCTGCACCAGCATTGGAATGCCAACCGGATGGTAGATCGATGCGAATAGCCCAACCACTGCGAGCGCGAGCGCCATTTGCCAAACATTTTGTGTGGCGGCCACCAGGAGCGCCGCTACACCGATGCCGAAGAAGAAGATGATTATCATGGCACGGCGTCCCCACAGGTCGCCCAAGCGCCCGGCCGGCAGCGAGCCGATTCCGAACAGAAAGAACGCGCCAACCGTGAAGGGCATGAGATCTTCCCAACGCGCGAGTTGAAAATCCGTGGCGATCGCACCCACCGCGGTGGCGAAGATGAGCAGCATCAAATGATCGATGGCATGCCCAAGATTGAGCAATAGCGCGGTTGCTTTGCTTGGGAGGTGCAATGGAGACGGGCTGGACGGCATGTGTGGGCCTCACCGCGGATTGGTGCAATGGAGGATTGGTGCAATGGATTGTATAGGCGAAAGAATCCAGCTCGAAAATGCCGTGCATCGATGCCGTTCGCTTGATCGCCTGCATTGCGACGCGCGCGGCCGGGCTTCCCTATAATCGGCCGCAGGCAATTCGCCGCTACGTTCTCCATGGAGCCGCCGATGATTCACGGTATCGATGTCCATACGCATTTCATCCCGGAGCAGTTTCCGGCCTATGTCGGCAAGGGCAAAGACATCCCTTGGCCCTCGATGAATCACGAGGGCTGCGGTCATGCGCATGTGATGATCCAGGGCAAAAACTATCGCACGGTACCGTCGACCTCCTGGGCGGGCGATCAACGCATCGTCGAGATGGATCAAATGGGGATCGGCCGCCAGGTGGTTTCGCCGATGCCGGAGCTGCTTTCCTATTGGCTGCCGGCCGATGATGCGACCGTGCTGCTGCGTCATATCAATGACCAGATCGCGGCGCTCTGCAATGATCATCCGAAGCGTTTTTCCGGGCTTGGCGCGGTGCCGCTGCAAGATGTCGACAAGGCTATTCGCGAGCTTGAGCACATCATGAAGGCGCAACGATTATTGGGTGCGGAGATCGCCACCCATGTGAACGGCGTGTCGATTGGCGATGCGCGGTTCGACCCTTTTTTCGCTGCGGCGGAGTCGATGGGCGCGGTGATTTTTATGCATGGATTGCGACCGGCCGGAAAGGAACGCCTCGTCGGGCCTGCGGCATTGGAGCAAGTGGTCGGATTTCCAGGCGATGTGGCGCTTGGCATCGCATCGCTTATCACTGGTGGTATGTTGGCGCGCCATCCGAAGCTCAGGATCGGTTTCTCCCATGGCGGCGGCGCATTTTCAATCGTGTTGCCGCGTCTGGAGCATGGCTGGAAAAATTCTCCGCCGATCCGCGATTCGATTCCGGAGTCCCCAACCGTGTATGCGAAGCGCTGCTACTACGACACGCTCGTCTACAACCCGCAGACGCTGCGCTACGTTATCGATACGTTCGGTGCGGATCGGATCATGATCGGCACCGACTACCCGTTCCAGATCGCCGACCGCGATCCGCATGGCTCGGTGCAAGCGGTGCCTGGCATCGACGAGAAAACCATGCGCATGATCCGGGACGAGAATCCACGGCGCTATTTGGGGCTGGCATAGACGCGGCACGTCCGGGTCACGGTTGATTGCTACAATGGCCCGCTTGACGGGTCGGTGCCGTCGACGTAGATCGCCCTCTAGGACATGAAGGTATTTGGATTCGCCGGCTGGTCCGGTAGCGGCAAGACCACGTTGATCGAGCAGCTCATTCCACGCATGGTGGCAAGCGGTGTTCGGGTTTCGCTGGTGAAGCATGCGCATCACAATTTCGACGTCGATCAACCCGGCAAGGACTCCTATCGTCATCGTCATGCGGGATGTCATGAAGTCATCGTGTCGTCCGAGAAACGGTGGGCACTCATGCATGAATTGCGCGGCGCACCGGAATTGAGCTTGGACCAATTAATCGAACGAATGGATCCGGTTGATCTGCTGCTGGTCGAAGGCTTCAAGCGCTATCCGCAGCCCAAGCTGGAAGTGTTTCGGCGCGATAACGGCAAGCCACGTCTGTATCTCGATGATGCCAATATTGTCGGTGTGGCAAGTGATGAACGCTTTACGACCCAGCTGCCGCAGTTCGAGCTGTCAGACTGTGACGGCATCGCGCATTTCATTCTCGATTACAACGGACTCAAATGAACAACGCGCTCCTAACGGTTGATGAGGCGCTGGCTCGCTTGCTGGCGGGCGTGCAGCCGATTCGCGAAGTGGAAGTGATCGCTACCATGGCTGCCAATGGGCGCGTATTGGCCGCGCCACAGCGATCGACCATCGATGTACCCGGCCATGACAACAGTGCCATGGACGGCTATGCGGTGCGCTCAGCCGATTGCGTGTCGGGGCAGGCTCGCCTTAAGGTTTCCCAGCGCATTGCAGCGGGTGGCGTCGGCGTGCCACTTGCTCCTGGCACCGTGGCGCGAATCTTTACCGGCGCACCGATGCCACCTGGCGCCGATGCGGTGGTGATGCAGGAGCAGACCGAAGCGGCGGGCGATGCGGTCATCGTGCGGCACGCCCCCAAGGCGAGCGAATGGGTTCGATACATCGGTGAAGACATTCGCGCCAATAGCGAGATTCTGCCCGCAGGCATTCGGATGCGTCCACAAGATGCGGGCCTGGCGGCCTCGGTGGGTCTGGCAACATTGCCGGTCACGCGTAAGCTCCGCGCCGCGATCTTCTTTACCGGTGATGAGTTGGTCATGCCGGGCGAACCGCTGCCGAAAGGCTCGATCTACAACTCGAGCCGTTATTTCCTTACCAGCATGTTGTCGACGTTTGGTTGCGAGGTCACCGACCTTGGCATCATTCCCGATTCGCTCTCTGCCACGCGCGACTTTATGCGGCGTGCGGCGGCGGGCCATGACTTGGTCATCACGAGCGGCGGCATGTCAGTCGGTGAAGAAGATCATGTGAAGCCCGCCGTGGAAGCCGAAGGGCGCCTTGACATGTGGCGCATCGCGATGAAACCCGGCAAACCGCTCGCCTTTGGTCAAGTGCGTCGCGCCGATGGCACGGAGGCCTCGTTCATCGGCCTGCCCGGCAACCCGGTGTCGAGCTATATCTGCATGCTGCTGTTTGTGAAGCCATTCATCTTGCGTTCAATGGGCGTGCAGAATCTGCAGATGCAAAGCTATCAGGTGCGCGCCGCCTTCGATTGGCCAAAGCCCGATGCGCGTCAGGAATTCTTGCGCGTGAAGATCAATGCGGCGGGCAGCGCAGAACTCTTCACCAATCAAAGCTCCTCGGTACTCACCTCGACCGTGTGGGGCGACGGGCTGGTGGATAACCCGGCACGCAAGGCGATCAAAGAGGGCGATCTGGTTCGCTATTTGCCCTTCGCGGAACTGCTCAAGCAATGGTGAAGGTGCTCTATTTCGCGCGGCTGCGGGAGCTGCTCGGGACGGCCGGTGAGTCCATCGAGTTGCCCGCTGGTGTGTCGACCGTCGGTGCCTTGCGCAGTTATTTGCTGAGTCGCGGTGGTGCGTGGTCAGACGCGCTCGCCGAAGGGCGTGCGGTGCGCATCGCGGTCAACCAGGAGATGGCGCAGCCCACCACACCGATTGGCCCGAATGATGAAGTGGCGTTTTTCCCACCGGTAACCGGCGGGTAGCGCGCGATGCCCACCGTTCGCATCCAGCACGAAGACTTTGACGCCGGCGCGGAGATCGCGCGGCTACGCGCTGGGCGCCCGGAGATCGGTGCAGTAGCGACGTTTATTGGTGTCTGCCGCGATCGCAATGACGGCGCGTCGGTGGCGACGATGACCCTTGAGCATTATCCCGGCATGACGGAAAAGGCGATCCTGTCGATCATCGACGACGCGCTATCCCGCTGGAACATCGATGATGCAACCGTGATCCACCGGGTTGGTGAGTTGCGGCCGATGGATCAGATCGTGTTGGTGGTGGTGGCGGGTGGCCATCGTGGCGACGCGTTTGCGGCGTGCGAGTTCATCATGGACTATCTGAAGACGCAGGCGCCATTCTGGAAGAAGGAACAAACGCCGGCAGGGCCACGCTGGGTCGATGCGCGCGCGACCGATGATGATGCGGCGGCGCGCTGGCAGGTGGATGCTGCCGCGGCGAATCGTAACGCCGGGTGAGTCTTCAACTCAGCGCGGATAAAGCGCTGAGCCACCAGAATCGATCTGCTTCTGACGCACCAGCGTCAAAAATCCATCGGCATCGAACGCACCGCTATCGCCGGTGTGGAGCCAGCCGCCCTTGAGCGCGGCGGCGGTGGCGCTCGCGTCCATCCAAAACCCTCGCATGACTGCATCCCCTCGCACGAGTACTTCACCTGGTTGGCCGGCGGGTAGTGGTCGATCCTCGCGATCGACGATGCGCACTTCCACCGCCGACTGGGGAACGCCAACCGATGCAATGCGCGCGTCGTAGCGAGGATTCTGCGTATCGCCCAAGTGAAAGCGCGATAAGGCGGTAATCGTCATCGTGCTCTCAGCTCGCCCATAGATCTGCACGAAACGCTGCCCGATCACCGATAGTGCGCTCAGCAAATCGGGACGCTCCATTGGTCCACCATAGAGGATCGTTTTGAGGTTTGCGATCGCTGGTTGAGCCGTGCGGGCTACTTCGACCAATTGCTTGATCAGCATGGGTGTTGCAAACAGCGTGGCATTGCGCCAATGGTTGGCGAGTGCGAGAACTTCAGTTGGATCAAAGCCACTGCTCTCTGGCATCACCTGCGTCGAGGCGGCGGCAAAGTGCGGCAGTCCGTACAAGCCAGAGCCATGCGAGAGCGGCGTTGCATGAATCATGCACGATTCATTGCCGATCGCATCCACATCGGCGAAATAGCACAGCGTCATCGCCATCAAATTGCGATGCGACAGCATGACACCCTTTGGCTTTGCGTCGCTGGTATAGAACAGCCATGCGAGATCGTCTGGGACATTCCAGGCGATTGAGGCTTCGCGATCGCTCTGCACGATGTTCTGATAGCGCGCTGACGTGATATCGATGCTGCGTGCCTCGCCAATCGCCGCCATGCTCGCCTCGATGCCACCGGGTGCCGCAAAGCAACACGCTGCTTGGGCGTTATCAAGAATGCCCGCGAGCTGTGCGGTGTGAACCTTGGCGTTGATTGGCACTGCGGTCAGGCCCGCCCACCAAATGCCGGTCAAGACTTCGAGATATGCGGGGCAGTTGGGCAGGTAAAGCGCCACGCGATCGCCTGGTTGCAGACGCAGCGTAGCGGTGAAGTAGTGGGCGATGGCGGCGGCCCGGCGTGCCAGTTCGCGGTAGGTGGCGTGCGGGGCGAAGCCGCGGGTAATGGCGATGCGATCCGGGAATACCCGTGCAGCGCGGACCAAGAGTTGTGCGATGTTCATCGCGCGAGCTTACCGCACACGTCGCTAGGAGTCTGCGCGGCAGCGCGCGCGCACTCCTTAAGCAGACGCAAATGATTAGGCGAGCGACGCATTGCGAACGAAACTGGTGCGAACTGGGCGCTTTTGTTGGTCGCTTTCGCGATCATGAACGCACGAAGCGTCTGCCATCAGGAATCTGCGCGCTCTGCCGCGCAGATTCCTAGCGCATTGATTGCGTTGTTCAGGCTTTGGGCGAAGGCTCATTGGGTTCGCGCGTCAATTCGGCCAGACGCCGATTGGCTTGCGTGAGCCGCTCAAGGAGCATGTCGATGAAGGCGCGCTGGAAAGCGTTCTGACAGACTTCGCTTGCGAGTCGCAGCGAGCTTGCCTTGATTTCAAGGACGAATAGCGGTTCCAGGGCGGTGATGGTGGTGGAGCGCGGCGCGATAATCTCATTGAAATAGGCCATCTCGCCAAAGCATGCGCCGGCGGTGAGCGTTGCCAGATGCTTGCCACCCAGGGTGACCGCCACCTTGCCTTTGACCATGATGTAGAAGCCATCGCCGTTGTCGCCTTCGCGGATGATCGCTTCGCCCGCGCCGATTTCCCGCCAGGCACCGATGCGTAGCGCCTCTCAGAGAACGACATCATCAAACGTATCGAAAAAGGGCAGCACCCGGATATCGGCATACTTTTCCGAGTCGCTTAGCTTGGCGCCGGTCGAGCGCAATACCCCGAAAGCGCGCGACAACTCCTTGCCGAATTCGATCCATGACTGATAGCGTTTGGCCGGCTCCTTCTCCATCGCCTTCAGGCAGATTTCATCGAGCATCCGCGGCAGATCGGGCCGCAGCGTCGAGGGCGGCTGCGGCTTCACATTCAGAATCTCATAGGTGAGCGACAGCGGATTGGACGCGTTGTACGGCAGGCGTCCAGTAAGCAGCTTGTAAATCACGACGCCAAGCGAATAGATATCGGTCTGATGGTTGAGCGGCTCCAGCCGGATTTGCTCGGGCGACATATAGGCGGGCGAGCCGATGCCGGTGAGTTGGGTGGTCTCATGGACCAGCGCTTCCTGAAACGAGGCGCCGAAATCACTCACCTTGATTTCGCCGGCGGGGCTGTACAACAGGTTGCCCGGCTTGATATCGCGATGCACGACGCCACGTTGAAACGCATAGTCAAGCGCACGGATGCATTTGAATGCGATTTCAACGACCTTGGGCACCGGCAACAAGGTGGCGGCATCTGCATGGTCATCGAGCGTGCCGCCCTCGACATATTCCATCACGAGGTAGCTATAGTTGGGCTCGCTAACCGCATCCAGAATCTCGACGATATGCGGATGCGACAGGCGACCGGCGAGCGCAGCTTCCGCGACGAATGCCTTGCGGATGACCTTGATGTCTTCCGCCGACTGATGCTCTTCGAAGAAAAAGACTTTGACCGCGACCGGGCGATTGTCGGCATTGGGATCATGGCCGAGATAGACTCGACTGGTCGCACCACGACCAATTTCGCGTTCGATCGGATAACGTCCGATCCTGTCTTCAATTTCGAACTTGAATGCCATTGGGGGAGGGTCGCGAGCGAGCGCCGAGTTTAGCCGAGCGGTGGGGCGATCAATGCGTATTTGTGCAACGTAATGGACTTGCCGTGCGTTTAATCAACCCTGTCGAGCGCGCTTGGTCCATCCTTTGATTGGTGGGGCAGCAAAGACTTGAATTCGCCCCAGGTGGCCGCATCTACGCTGGCAGGAAGAACCAGCAGGCGGCTGTTTGGCCGCCTTTGCCTACTCAATGGACTTGAACGATGCGTATCGATAAATTGACTACGAAGTTCCAGCAGGCGCTCGCCGATGCCCAGAGCATGGCGGTTGGCGCCGACAATCCATTCGTCGAACCGATCCATGTGCTGGCCGCGATGCTTGCCTCGGATGATGCAGCCAGCCGATCGCTTCTTGAGCGCGCCGGCGTGAACATCACCCGCCTGCGGGACGCCCTTACGAAAGCCGTTGGGCGCTTGCCGAAGGTGAGCGGCCATGGCGGCGAAACGCCGGTATCGCGCGAGCTTTCTGGTTTGTTGAACCTCGCCGACCGCGAGGCGCAAAAACGCGGCGATCAATTTATTGCATCGGAACTTTTCTTGCTGGTCGCCACCGACGACAAGGGCGACACCGGTCGCTTGCTGCGTGAAGTGGGTGTGACGCGTAAAGCACTGCAAGCCGCGATTGATTCGGTACGCGGCGGGGCATCCGTCGATTCCGCAGAGGCGGAAGGTCAGCGCGAGGCCTTGAAAAAATATGCTCTCGATCTCACCGAGCGCGCTCGCATGGGCAAACTCGATCCGGTGATTGGCCGCGATGATGAAATTCGGCGCGTCATACAAATTCTGCAGCGGCGCACCAAGAATAATCCGGTGCTGATCGGTGAGCCGGGCGTTGGCAAGACGGCGATCGTCGAGGGCCTGGCCCAGCGGATCATCAATGGCGAAGTGCCCGAAACACTTAAGAACAAACGGGTGCTATCGCTTGACATGGCGTCCTTGCTCGCCGGTGCGAAATATCGCGGCGAGTTCGAAGAGCGTCTGAAATCGGTCCTCAAGGAAATCTCGCAGGACGCCGGCCAGACGATCGTGTTCATCGATGAGTTACATACGATGGTGGGCGCCGGCAAAGCCGAAGGCGCGATTGACGCGGGCAATATGTTGAAGCCCGCCTTGGCACGCGGTGAGTTGCATTGCGTCGGCGCCACCACGCTCGATGAGTACCGCAAATACATCGAGAAGGATGCGGCGCTCGAACGGCGCTTTCAAAAGGTGCTGGTTGGTGAGCCTTCTGTTGAGGCAACGATTGCGATCCTGCGTGGTTTACAGGAAAAGTACGAAGTACATCATGGCGTGGAAATTACCGATCCGGCCATCGTGGCGGCAGCCGAGTTGTCGAATCGATACATCACTGATCGGTTCCTGCCCGACAAGGCAATTGATCTGATCGATGAGGCGGCCTCGCGCATCAAGATGGAAATCGATTCGAAGCCCGAGGTCATGGATAAGCTCGACCGGCGCTTGATCCAGTTGAAGATCGAGCGTGAGGCGATCAAGAAGGAAACCGATGAGGGATCGCGCAAGCGCTTCGGACTGATCGAAGAGGAGATCACCAAGCTCTCGCGCGAGTACGCCGATCTCGAGGAAATCTGGAAATCCGAAAAGCTGTCGGTGCAGGGCGCCGCGCATATCAAGGAAGAGATCGACCGCATGCGCGCCGATATCGTGCGGCTGCAACGTGAGGGCAAGCTCGACAAAGTCGCCGAGCTGCAATATGGACGCCTGCCGCAATTGGAATCGCAGTTGAAGCATGCCGAAAAAGGGGCGGATGCCGCGCCACGACACAAGCTGCTGCGAACCCAAGTGGGGGCCGAGGAGATCGCCGAAGTCGTCTCGCGCGCCACTGGAATCCCGGTGTCGAAGATGATGCAAGGTGAGCGGGAAAAGCTCTTGTCGATGGAAGCCAAGCTCCATGAGCGGGTGGTCGGTCAAGATGAAGGCGTGCGCCTGGTGGCCGATGCGATTCGTCGCTCGCGGGCGGGCTTGTCCGATCCCAAACGGCCCTATGGTTCGTTCCTTTTCTTAGGGCCTACTGGCGTCGGCAAGACCGAGCTTTGCAAAGCCCTTGCGACCTTCCTCTTCGATTCCGAAGAACACATGATCCGCATCGATATGTCGGAATTCATGGAGCGGCATTCGGTCGCGCGGTTGATTGGCGCGCCACCGGGCTATGTGGGCTATGAAGAGGGTGGTTATCTCACCGAGGCGGTGCGGCGTCGTCCCTACGCAGTCATTCTTCTGGATGAGATCGAGAAAGCGCATCCGGATGTGTTCAATGTTCTGCTGCAAGTGCTGGACGATGGCAGGCTCACTGACGGCCAAGGCCGCACGGTGGATTTTCGCAACACCGTGGTGGTGATGACCTCAAACCTCGGTTCGCAGATGATTCAAAGTCTGGCGGGCTCGGATACCACGCTCATCAAGACGGCGGTGTTGGCGGAGGTGAAGACGCAATTCCGGCCGGAGTTTGTCAACCGGATCGACGAGATCATCGTCTTCCATGCGCTCAACGAAGAACACATTCAAGGCATCGCACGCATTCAATTGCGTCAACTCGAAGAGCGGCTTGCGAAACTTGAAATGCGACTTGTCATCGGCGATGACGCCTTGGCCGAACTCGCCAGAGAAGGATTCGACCCGGTGTACGGCGCACGACCCTTGAAGCGTGCGATCCAGTCGCGCATCGAAAACCCGCTCGCGCGGCAGATTTTGGAAGGCCGCTTTGCGGCCAAGGACAGCATCGCTGTGCGCGCCAAACGCGGGGAATTCGCGTTCGAAAAGGTGTAACCGCGCGGGTTGCTCTAAAAAAACAACGCCCGCGACTGTGCAACAGTCGCGGGCGAATCGGATCCGCGAGAATCAGTTGAAGGCGCGAGTCGATCGACCTAGCACCGTGCCGGCATCCGCGCTCAGCGCCCGCGATAGCCGGATCAATTCTTCCCAAAGGTTATCGGTGTTCTTGCGAAAGATCATGGTGCGGTCGGGATTCATCACATGCCAGAGGCCGCGATTGATTTCATGGCGCAGCTCGCCCAGTCGCCATTCCACATAGCCAACGTAGTAACGGGCTTCGTTGGGCGAAGTCTCGATGACTTTGTCGACGACATCGACCCGCATCGTGAAGAACAGGTCTTTCATCAATTTGATCGAGCCGTTGCCGGGGCTAGTCGGCGACTTGACGACCGCGAACAACGCGCTGCGCGACATCGGGCCGCCAAAGAACACCGGATCGAGGACCTTCTTCGACGGCTCGTGCTGTGGAAACAGGCTGGCCAGTGAACGCTGGGTCGGGCGGTTGATGATGAAGCCGACATGCCGATCGTTATCGGTGGGCGTAACGAGCAGCACGGTTTGCCGGTAACTCGGATCAACCAAGCGGGGCGCTGCCACGAGAATGACCGCTATATCATCGTCGGCCGCGGACGCGTCTTTGCTTTGGGCGAGTACTCCTCCAACTGGGAGAAGGAGCAACGCGGTAATGCTGATAACCCACTGCTTGAGCATTGACTGACTCCTTCAGCCTAAGGCGGGTCAGCTTACGACCCATCCATCCGGTGGAATGTTCCGTGACGGGCTTATCCGACTCACTGCTGTGAACGAGCCGCCACCATGAATTCTAGTGTGCGCTCGAATCGGCATGCAAATCGTCAAAACCGGTTATCGGCTAGGCGGTTTCGCCATGATCGCCTGCAACGCCTCGCCGACAACTTGGTTCAACTTTAGCAGAGATCAAGTGGTTCGCGGCAAGCTTTGCGGCGCGCAATCCGGGTGCATCGAATCCGCCAAGATGGTGGGTGCCGTCGCGCGAAGCGGGTGGGCCGGCTAAGTTAGGTGTGCAACCGGACCATGTCGATGGCAGGTAACGAGATGGTCGTTCACGAGGCCGACCGCCTGCATATAGGCATAGACGATCGTCGAGCCGACGAAGCGAAATCCCCGTTGTTTCAGGTCTTTGCTGATCGTTTGTGAAAGTGATGTCTCGGCCGGCACATCGGTTTGGCGCCGCCATCGATTCTGCAGCGGCGCGCCGTCCACGAACTGCCACAGGTATGTGTCAAAGCGGCCGAACGATTCCTGTACGGCGAGGAACGCCTGGGCATTGGTGATGGTGGATGCAACCTTCAGGCGGTTGCGAACGATCCCAGGATCGGTAAGTAGCTGCGCTTGTTGGCGGGCGGTGAATTGCGCCACCCGCGCTGGATCGAAGCCCGCAAACACCTCGCGATACCGATCGCGCTTGGCGAGCACCGTGCTCCATGAGAGGCCGGCCTGCGCGCCTTCCAAGGTGAGGAACTCAAACAGCATGTGCTCGTCATGGACCGGCACACCCCATTCACAGTCGTGGTAGATCGTATCGAGCGGGCGTGCGTCGGTCGCCCAGCCGCAGCGCTTTAGCGTCGGTGAGGGTGTGGCGACGAGGGCCGATGCTGTTTTGCGCACCATAGTGCGATCAGAAGAACGCCTGAATGCCGGTTTGGGCACGGCCGAGGATCAACGCATGAATGTCATGGGTCCCTTCGTAGGTATTCACGACCTCAAGGTTGACCAGATGCCGGGCCACGCCAAATTCATCGGAGATGCCATTGCCGCCCAGCATATCGCGCGCCATTCGCGCGATATCGAGCGCCTTGCCGCATGAGTTGCGTTTCATGATCGAGGTAATTTCCACTGCCGCAGTGCCTTCGTCTTTCATGCGACCCAGCCGCAGGCACCCCTGTAATCCGATGCAGATTTCGGTTTGCATATCGGCGAGTTTTTTCTGGATGAGTTGATTGGCCGCCAGGGGCCGCCCAAACTGCTTGCGATCGAGGGTGTACTGACGCGCGGTGTACCAGCACGATTCCGCCGCACCCAAAGCGCCCCAGGCAATGCCGTATCGCGCGGAATTCAGGCAGGTGAAAGGTCCCTTGAGTCCTTCGACCTTTGGCATTAACGCATCCTCGGATACCCGCACGTTATCCATCACGACTTCGCCGGTGATCGAGGCGCGCAGGCCTACCTTGCCATGAATCACCGGTGCCGACAGCCCTGGCATCCCTTTCTCCAGGATGAAGCCGCGGATCTTCCCGTCATCGGTCTTGGCCCAGACCACGAACACGTCGGCGATCGGGGCATTGCTGATCCACATCTTGCTGCCCGACAACTGATAGCCGCCCGGCACGGTCTTGGCGCGCGTCTGCATGCTGCCCGGATCGGACCCATGATTAGGCTCGGTGAGACCAAAGCAACCGATCCATTCGCCGGTGGCGAGTTTGGGAAGATATTTTCGCTTCTGGGCTTCGGTACCGAATTCAAAGATCGGCACCATGACCAGCGATGATTGCACACTCATCATCGAGCGAAAACCGGAGTCGACGCGTTCAATCTCGCGGGCGATCAAACCGTAGCTGACGTAATTGAGGCCAGCCCCACCGTATTCAGCGGGGATGGTCGGCCCAAGCAGGCCAAGGCTGCCCATCTCGCGAAAGATCGAGGCATCGGCATTGCCCTCGCGGAACATCGCCAGCACGCGCGGTGCCAGTTTGTCTTCGGAATATTTCTTGGCGGCATCGCGGACCATCCGCTCATCTTCTGCGAGTTGGTCGTCCAGCCGGAGGGGATCTTCCCATTGGAAGACCGCTTTATTCTTCATATCGGGTGCATTCATCGTCGGCTCCGGGCGTATGCCCATGCAGCGGGGAAGGGGAGGCGCGCTCGTCCATCATCAATGGTGTGACATCGCGCGAACGAAGAATGATACCGCATGCACTATGGCATCCTCGCGTACGCTTGTTGCATCGCATTGACGGTTGAGCTAATAGGTTTGACGCGTGCCTTGATTGGGCGTAGCTTGACATCTGCACGGCGCGGTTGGGCTTGGAGAGGCTCGTTTCATGACCGCACCGGTAGTCGGAACCTGGAAGAGGAGACGGACCGATGTATAAGAAAATCCTGATGGCATTTGATGGGACGGCAGAAGGGCGATCGGCCTTGGTGGAATGCGCGGATATCGCCTCCTTTGCCCATGCGCAAACGCACTTGCTCGCGGTGGCAAGCATGCCCTCCACGATGTTTCTAACCGAGGGCTTCGTCCCGGAGGAACTAATCGAGACGGAGAAGAAGCGCATGCAAGGCGTGCTCGATGACGGCATCGCCATGCTGAAGGACCGCGGCTTCGTGTCGATCCCGCATCTTGCGGTCGGCGAACCGGTCGAGGAGATCGGCCGGGCCGCCAAGGAGTTGCAGTGCGATCTGATCGTGGTCGGACACAAGCAGGAGTCGCGCTGGGCCGCCAGATGGTGGAAGGGTTCAGTCAGTGCGTTGCTGGTCGACTATGTGCCGTGTAGCCTGTTAATCGTGATCACCAAATAAGGTCATCAAGCGCGACGTCTGGACTCCCGCTCCCCGACTAAATCGTTCGAGGACAGGCTTCGCGGGAGTGACGGACTACTTCAGCTAACCGTTAGACCACCACGTTCGCGACACGATTGCGCAGGGCCCGCACCGCGCTGAACGCAGCCAGTGCGGAAGTCTTCGGATTGTCGGCGAGCGGTCGGCCGGAAATCGTGATTTCCAATTCCCCAAACGCGCCGGTGACGCGTACATGGTGAATGTTTTTCGTGGTCCCCGGATCGGCGATGAGGGTTGCACGCGTGCGATCCAGGCCGATACCAGCCAGCGAGACCGTTGCCGCGACATTGGCATTCTTGGGATACAGCCGTGCCGCCTCACCCGCACTCCCCTCGAAGATCACCGTCGGCTTGGTGAGCTTCGCGAGATCGCAGACCTGTTCGGCGGGTGATCCCAACCATCCACCCGGAGGTTTGCGCCCGGTATAGATCACTTCATCGAGGCCACCAACCCGTGCGGAGGCGATCGCATCGATCCCGGCAATCGCGCCAGATACCAACGTCAACTGCGCCTTACCGTCCTTTGCCGCCTGCTCGAGCAATTCGGGCAATCCACGCTCAGACAGGCAGCCCACTGAGACCAACGCCACGCCCAGCCCTCGACGCAACAAGATGGGTACATGCGCTTTGACCGCAGCATGGCCCGCACACTCCAGAACGTAGTCGGGTGCGGTATCCATTTCGTCAAGGCTTGCGATCGCTCGGATGGATCTTCCGACAGTCGCCTGTAGTTGATCGCGATACTCGGGAAGTTCGAGAATGTGGGTGATGCGGATCGACGGGTCGTCCCGCACATGCTTTAACACCTCGCGACCAATCGCGCCGCCACCGATCATCAGTACATTCATGCGCTGTCTCCGTGTTACTTGCGTGCCGGCGGTCCGGCAAAGGCAGTGGCGAACGGGCCGATCGCGGTCATATCGACTTCCACCATGACCGGTCCGCGCATATGGGCCGCTTCGGTAATGACTGGTGTGAACTGCGATGCCGAACGAATATTCATGTACGCGAGCCCAACGGAACGGGCTAGCAGCGCGAAATCGGGCGTATGCAAATCGGCGAAGTAACGGCGACCGCCGTAATGCGCGTCCTGAATATTCTTGATGACACCGTAGCCTTTGTCGTTCATTACCATCAGCACGACATCGGCTTCCTGTTCCACGAGGGTGGCGATCTCGCCGATATTCACGACGAGTCCGCCATCGCCGGTGAGACAGAAGGTCTTCTTGCCGGTGCCGGCGAGCGCCGCGCCGATCGCCATCTGCAAACCTTGACCAATCCCACCGCCGGTCGCATGCACGCCATCGTAGGGGCGCGTCAGTCGGGGTGCCCGGTTGCCCCAGGTGCTATTGGAGATCGTAATGTCGCGTACCCAGAGAAAGCTCGCACCGACCGCTGCTTGCAGGCCATCGATCATCGCTGCATAGGGCCCGAGGCCATTGCGCACGATTGCCTCCGATGCAGTACGGGCTTGCTTCAAATCGGCATGGAAGGACGGATCGATTCGAAGCCGGCCTTGCAGGCGATCGACGAGCATCGCCAGGGCCTCGTCGGCATTGCCCTCGATGAAACCATCCGCGGTATACGGATGGTTCGCCTTGGCCGGATCGATATCGATCCGGAAGAGGGGCTTGGGCAAGGCCAATTGATA
>CAMDRJ010000083.1 GCA_945906755.1 Klebsiella pneumoniae
GGCGAGCATGCGCGGCAACGTGGATGCGCCCAGGGTGGTCTCGAAGGCGAAATCAAGGCGCTCGTTGATGGCGCGTTCGAGGAGCAGTCGGCCGGTGCGCCATGCGTGGCTGTTCGCCTCCATCTGGCTTAGCCCGCGATTTGCGGTGATCAGCGCGCGGGCGGCTTCATCGGGATTGAAATATTCGGCGCCATGCGAACGGAATGCCGCGCCGCCAATGCTGCTCTTGCCTGCGCCATTGACGCCGGCAAGAACATAAATTCGGCTGGTTTGACGTGCCGGCACGCGGCTGAAGATTGCCGCTAGCGCTTCTTAACCGCCGCTTTCGCGGCCGCACGTCCAAGTTGTTCGGGTGTTGCGGCGAACGCGGCGGCCATCGCCTTCTTCGCCTTTGGTGTTTGCATGCCGGCGAGAAGGCTGTCGAACTGCGCACCCAGTGCATCGAGGGTCGGGGAACGCTGGTTCACCAGCGCCGTGAACTCGGTGTAGGAGATCAGCACCGCCTTGGGCGAATCGTGTTTTGTGATCGCCACCGCCCCGCCGAGGGCCGCCTCTTCGAAGATGGCGCCGAATTCATTCTTGAAGCGACTGGCGGCAACCGTCGGCAAATCAACGAGCGCACCTTGGCTATTGCGAAAGCTAAGGGCTGTCATGAGTGGGCTCCTGTGACCGGGCGAATATGTGAGGATTACAACAATGCGGCCATTATAGCGAATTGGGCCTTTTGGGCCCATTAGGCGAATTGCTGCCGTGCGTTATGTCGCAGGCAAACACGACAACGGGGCAGCCGCAACGACTATCGATCGTTGCAAGGCCATCACCGCTTCAATTCGGCGTCACCTTCGCCGCGCGAACGACCGTTCCCCACTTCTCGATTTCATCGCGAAGGAACCGATCGCCCGCTTCCGGTGTGCCGCCGATGATGTCCGAGCCGCCGTCCAGCAGGCGTTGTCGCACATCGGGAAGTTGAATCGCTTTGACGACTTCGGCGTTGAGGCGATTGACGATGTCGCGCGGCGTTGCAGCCGGTGCGAGCAGGCCGAACCATGCGACGGTCTCAAAGCCCCGCACGCCGCCTTCCTGAATGCTCGGGACATCCGGGAGGAGGGTGTGTCGCTTCGCGCTTGATACCGCCAGCGCCCGTACCTTGCCAGACTTCACGAGCGGTATGAGGGCAACGATGTTGTCGAACATGAGGTGGATCTGTCCGCCCATGAGATCGATGTGGGCCGGCCCTGAGCCTTTGTACGGGACGTGCACCATGTCGATGCCGGTATCGAGTTTCAGCTTCTCGCCGGTAAGGTGGTGCGAGGTGCCGATGCCGGCTGATCCGAAACTCACCCGGCCTGGGTTAGCTCTCGCATACGTAATCAATTCTTGCAGCGACTTCGGTGCGAAATCCAGATTCGCGGCGAGCAGCAAAGGCGAATGGGATATCACGGTGACGGAAGCGAAATCTTTGGCGGTGTCGTAGCGCAGGCTCGGATACACATGCACGCTGACCGGCAGCGCCGCGGTGGAAAGCAAGAGCGTGTAGCCGTCGGGGGCGGCTTTCGCCACGGCCTCGGCGCCGATGGTGCCGCCTGCGCCGGTACGGTTCTCGACGATGAACGGCTGGCCCACCGCCTGGGTGAGCTTGTCCGCGAACATGCGTCCGAGAATGTCGGAGGTCGTGCCGGGTGCAAAGGCCACGATGATGCGCACCGGTTTGACCGGATAGGTTTGTGCGAGCGCGACGCCGGTACTACTGCCGATCAGGAGAAGCGCGAGTAGGCGAATAAGCATGGGGCCTCCGAGGAAGGGTCGTCGGCATTGTAGGTGAAGCGGTCGTGCAGTGGCGCAGAACGGGCGGGGCAGCTTGTAGATTGCGGCGCGGGTGTGGTGAGCCTTACTCCCGCGTCCGCGACACCACGAACGATTCGTCGTTGAACCACAGCCCGCCATGCTTTTGCAGGGTCTCGCGCGTGGCATCGAGATAGCGCCCATCGATCAGCGTTTCACTCAGCCGCTGGTCTTCGATCTGCGCAACGTACACCGCGGCGTTCCAGGCGGCAAACAAGGTGGAGGTGCCGATCGAATTGCCGATCTCGGTGGGCAGCGTGTGCATGTCATAGCGAAAGATCGAACGAGAATCGGCGTACGCGTTGAAATTGAGATTGCGTCCGGCTGTACCGAGTTCCTGTTTGAGCGCTTTCAACAAATCGTGGCGGTTCGTCCCGAATGGCTTGTCGTCGGGCCACACGCGCGAGATGAGTTCCTGGCCCGGGTCATTGCCGCAGGAATGAATGCCGATCAATCGTCCGCCCGGCCCGAGCGCACGCGCCAAAGGAGCGAGTACGCGTTGCGCTTTGAAGGCGGTGGGCACGCGCAGCCGATACGGTTGTGAGGCGATGACGAGGTCGTAGTCCGCGCGCACGGCGCCTGGTTTGGGAATGACGTTGTCGAGGAGAAAGCGGTAATCATCCCGATAGATGACCAGCACGATCGGCCGCTCGTACAGCGGGTTGCCGGTCGTGGGGCTTTGCTTCACCGTCCAGTTTTGCGCGAGGAACGGATTGAGGCCGGTGATCTGCTGTTCGAATTCGGATGATGTGGTGCCGGTAAGTCGCAGCTCATGCCAGATCAGGGAATTCGCCGCGCTCACCGACTTTGGTGCGAGCCAGGGCGCTTCGGAGTAAAAGAGATTGGTCAGCACCAGCACCGAGGCGGGATGCTCGAAGAAGCGATCGGGCATTTTCTCGAGGGTGAGGCGCACGTCTTCCAGGCTGATTTCCTTCCCGACAATATGGAAAGGCAGCGTCGGAAAGCGCCGGTGCATCTCGCGCATGACACGTGTGAGGACGGTGCCATCGCCCACCCCGGCATCGAACACGCGGACCGCCGGCGGTCGCGGATGAATGTTGCCAAGCTCCATGCCGACGCGCTGCGCCACCACCGACTTCTCACCGCAGGTATTGACGAACAGCAGATACTTTTGCCGGTTGTCGTAGAAGCGGAAGTTGGTTTTCTTCTCCTCGCTGATGGCGATCTGCTCGGCGGTTTCGACAGACCGAGCAATTGGAGTCGTTTCATTCATGGCAGCAAGCCTCGATGCAGTGGCGTTGGTAAGGGGGGTGCCGATCACGAATGGGCGATCGACGCCGGATGGCGGTGCGTTAAGGAATTGCCAGACCTTTGCGAAAGTCGGCATGCGAACGCGGCCACCATCGCGCAGGCGCGACACGAACTTGCCGTCGTTGACGGCTAGGCGGCCGAACGTCGACTCGGCGAGCGAATGTTCACGGCAAAACGCGCTAATCGCCGACAATAGGGTGAGCGGATCGCTTGGCAGTCCTTGGCGTTCTTGTCTCGATTGGATTGTCATGATTTTCTGCGTGCAGACTGAGCGTATGTTGGGTGTTTGAGGCGGGTCAACCATACAATATCCCACTTTTTCGGTGGGCAATATTGTGGGATATGAGCGATCAAGGATCGGTTGCGCTTGAATTGACCGGATTCATCCCAACCTCCTCACCGACTTGACCGAAAGCGAAGAATGAGCGAACTCACCCATCTCGTATGCCCAAGTTGCACCAAGACCAATCGCCTGCCGAGCACGCGCCTTGGCGAACACCCGAGCTGCGGGCACTGCAAGGAGCCGCTGTTTCGGGGGGCACCGGTCGAGCTCAACGCAGAAACCTTCGACAAGACCCTGGCGGGAACGGATCTGCCGGTCGTCGTGGACTTCTGGGCGGGCTGGTGTGGACCGTGCCTGTCGATGGCACCGCACTTTGAGCGCGCGGCGAAGATCCTTGAGCCGGGTGCTCGCTTGGCGAAACTGGATGTCGATGCATCGCAGGAGGTCGCCGGGCGCTTTGGCATCCGGAGCATCCCGACCATCATCGCGTTCAAGGGCGGCCAGGAAATCTCGCGGCGCACCGGCGCCATGGATCAGGGAACCATCGTGCAATGGGTGCGGTCGCTCTCGGCGTGAGCGTGCAGGCCGCGCCCGGCGAACTCGATCTCAATATCGAGGGGATGACCTGCGCTGCATGCGCCACACGCGTAGAAAAAACGCTCAATAAGCTGGCAGGGGTCGAGGCAGCGGTCAACCTTGCCACCGAACGCGCACATATACGGCTGACCGGTGCCATGGTGACACCGCCCGATTTAATCGCGGCGATAGAACGAGCGGGCTACGGCGCGACGATTGCCACCAACGCCAACCGCGCCGATGTGCGCACCCGCAAGGCGTTGCTCGCCCAGGAGGATCTCACGCAGTTCTGGTGGGCATTAGCGCTCACCGCGCCGCTGGTCTTGCAGATGGTGCCAATGCTATGGGGCAGCGCGCATGTGGATTGGCTACCCCGTTGGCTGCAGCTCGTGCTCGCGACGCCAGTGCAGTTCTGGATCGGTCGGCGATTTTTCGTCGGCGCATGGAAGGCCCTGCGCGCCGGCGCGGCCAACATGGACGTGCTGGTGGTACTTGGGACCCTATCGGCCTACCTGCTCTCGGTGTTCGTAACGATCGCAGCGCCGCCTGGGGCGCATGTGTATTTTGAAAGTGCCGCAGTGGTGATCATGCTGGTCCTGCTTGGCAAGATTCTGGAATCGCGCGCACGGGCGAGAA
Source organism: Klebsiella pneumoniae (assembly GCA_945906755.1). Lineage (GTDB taxonomy): Bacteria > Pseudomonadota > Gammaproteobacteria > Burkholderiales > SG8-39 > SHXR01. The sequence continues at coordinate 4,610 of CAMDRJ010000083.1, forward strand.
CGAATAGCGCGGTTGATGCGCTGCTTCGCTTGCGTCCGGTGATGGCGCACGTACTGCGCGATGGCGCGATCGTCGATATCAAGATCGATGACGTGGCGCAGGGCGATCGTCTGCAGGTACGTCCAGGTGAAGCGGTCCCGGTGGATGCGGAGGTGTTGACCGGGCAATCGAGTGTCGATGAGGCCATGTTGACCGGAGAGAGCGTGCCGGTCAGCAAGTCACCAGGTAGCGGGCTCTTCGCCGGCACGATCAATCAAGACGGCGTGCTCGAATGTCGTGCCACCGGGGTCGGCGCCGATACCGCAGTCGGGCGGATCGTGCGCATGGTGGAAGCGGCCCAAGGGTCGAAGGCGGCGGTGCAAAAGGTGGTGGATCGGGTCGCGGCGGTGTTCGTGCCGGTGATCGTCGTTATCGCGGGGCTGACGCTCATTGGTTGGTGGCTCGCCGGTGCCGGATTCGAGGTGGCGATCGTCAACGCATGCGCGGTCCTGGTCATTTCATGCCCCTGCGCGCTTGGCCTGGCGACCCCTACCGCACTCATGGTCGGGATCGGACGCGGCGCGCAGCAAGGCATTCTGATCCGCGATGCCAATGCCCTCGAATTGGCCGAACGGGTGCGCACCTTGGTGGTGGATAAGACGGGAACATTGACCGAGGGTCGTCCAACGGTGACGCGGGTCGTCCCGGCAGCGGGGGTTGCTGAGCGAGAAGCGCTCACCATCGCGGCGGCGATTGCGCAGGGTTCGGAACATCCGTTGTCACGCGCGATCGTTCGCTATGCGGCCGCGCAGGGCATGCCGATTCAGCCGGCCAGTGGCGTGCGCGCGGTCGCCGGGCAAGGCGTGCACGGCATCGTACTAGGGGGCGATGGCGTCGGGCGGCGCACCTGGCTTGGATCGCGGGGATTCATTCTCAGCTTGCAGCGCCCTGGCACGGATGCCTGGGCCGGCGAATCGACGACCGGTTTGGTGGTTGGCGTTGCCGACGAATCAAGGATCCTCGGTTGGATTGAACTCGCCGATGCGCTGCGTCCGACTTCGCTGCCTGCCATCGCACGATTGCGACGCCTTGGCATCGATGTGGTGATGCTGACCGGCGATCGACCCGGCGCCGCGCAAGCGATTGCCGCCGCGGTCGGCATTACCCGTTTCGAATCCGAGGTCATGCCCGCCGATAAAGCGGCACGTGTGGCGGCGCTGAAAGAAGGCGGCGTCCAAGTCGCGATGGCGGGCGATGGTGTCAATGACGCCCCAGCATTGGCCGCGGCCGATGTGAGTTTCGCGATGGGCGCCGGATCCGATGTCGCAATTCAAAGTGCCGGCGTGACCTTGATTCGCGCCGACATCAATGGCGTGGCCGATGCGATCGAGCTCTCGCGGGCCACGATGCGAAAGGTGCGGCAAAACCTCGCGTTCGCGTTCGGCTACAACGTGCTGGCGATTCCAGTCGCCGCCTTGGGTTTGTTGAATCCCGCGCTGGCTGGGGCCGCAATGGCGCTCTCTTCGGTGTCAGTTGTGCTGAATGCGCTATTGCTGCGCAGATGGCGGCCGGCACCCTAAGCGTCGAGGTATGATCCTTTATCGCGAACTTCCTTACACCACATGGCGCGCGAAAAAATTCTCTCCATGATTGGCTTGACCGTTGTCGCGGCGATTTTGGTCGTCGCGTTTCGGGCCTATCTGAGCCCGGACTTCATCATCGATCTTGGCAATCTGCTGTGGTTCTGCATGTAATGCGAGGCGCCTGCCGTGCACGGCGCTGAGGCGCCCTCTGGCTGGGTGCTGCGTTGGCTCGGCGCGCCCGGTGAGCGTCGAGCGGTCCTCGATGTCGCCTGTGGCAGCGGCCGTCATGCACGATTGGCGGCTGAGCGCGGCTTTAATGTCACTGCGGTCGATCGCGATGGGGCTGCACTTGCAACCATGGGTGAGGCTGTCCGCGTCCAGACCAAGCTTGCCGATCTGGAAGGGGCGCCATGGCCGTTTTCGCCCGCATCGTTCGATATCGTGATCGTCACGAACTATTTGCACCGTCAATTATTCGATGCGATTGCTCAATCCCTTCGCCCCGGCGGGATGCTGATCTACGAAACCTTCATGCTTGGCAATGAACGGCATGGGCGCCCATCGAATCCGGCTTTTCTGCTGAAACCGGGTGAATTGCTCGCCGCATTCGCCGGGTCTTTACGCATCGTCGCTTTCGAGGAAGGCGAGGTCAACGCGCAAAAGCTTGCGATCGTTCAGCGCTATGCCGGGGTTCGCCTTGGTGATTGCTCGCCCCCCGAAGTGATTGGTCGCCCAATCGCTGAGCGATTAGACTAAAATCAGTGATTCCGTCGCTGCTCGCTTGCAGCCGGTGACGGACCAATGAGGAGCCCACTCATGGCCTACCAGCGTATTACCGGCAGTCTTGTTGCAATCGTCACGCCGATGACAGATGACGGTCGTCTCGATATTGCACGCTTCAAATCGCTCATCGATTTTCATATTACCGAAGGGACCGACGGCATTGTGGTGGTCGGCACCACCGGCGAATCACCGACCGTGAATTTCGACGAGCATAAAGATCTGATTCGGATCGCGGTAGACCATGCGGCCGGGCGTATCCCGATCATCGCCGGCACGGGCGCCAATTCCACCGTCGAGGCAATCGAACTCAGCGAATCCGCGAAAAAAGCAGGCGCCAATGCATCGCTCTCGGTCGTGCCGTATTACAACCGTCCGACGCAGGAAGGGCTGTACCGGCACTTTCGTACGATCGCCGAAAAAGTCGATATTCCGATGATCGTCTACAACGTGCCGGGTCGCACGGTGGCCGATCTGCAAAACGATACGGTGCTGCGGCTTGCGCAAGTGCCAGGCATCGTCGGCATCAAGGATGCCACCGGCAATATCGAACGATGCACCGATCTGCTTAGGCGGGCGCCGCGCGAATTCACCGTCTACAGCGGCGATGATGCGACCTGTCTCGCGTTGATTCTGATGGGTGGACATGGCGTGATCTCGGTAACGGCGAATGTCGCACCGCGCCTGATGCATGAAATGTGCGTGGCGGGCCTCGCAGGCGATGTTGTGAAGGCGCGTGAGATCAATTTCAAATTGCTCGGGTTGCATACCAAACTGTTTGTCGAAGCCAATCCGATCCCAGTGAAATGGGCGGTGGCGCAAATGGGGCTCATCGACGGTGGTATCCGATTGCCCTTGGTGCCGATGTCGGCTCAGTATCAAGATGTGGTGCGCGAGGCGATGCGGCAGGCCGGTGTCGTGGCGCAAGGTGGTCTGCGCGTCGTTGAAGGGCGGGCTTGATGCTCGCTTCGAGAAGCCTTGTTGTCACGCTGGGCGGTATTGCTGCGGTATGTGTACTGGCTGCCTGCGGCATGACGAGCGGGCCGGGCACCGACTACAAATCGGCCGGTAAAGTCCCACCGCTTGATATTCCGCCCGATCTTACGCGGCCGGGGCGCGATGATCGCTATAACGTACCTGATAGCGGCAGCATTCCACCTGGCACCGCCACGCTATCGACCTATGCCGCTGAGCGAGGTGCCTCGCCCCGACCCGGATCGACCGACATCTTGCCGGAAGGCAATCGCATCAAAGTCGAACGTTCCGGTAACGAGCGCTGGATTGTGGTGCAAGACTCCGCCGAGAAACTCTGGCCGACGGTGCGCGAGTTCTGGCAGGAAAACGGTTTCATCATCAAGATCGACCGGCCGGAAGCGGGCGTGATGGAAACCGATTGGGCGGAAGACCGCGCGAAGATTCCCAATGACGGCGTTCGCAGCATTCTCGGTCGTCTGCTCGATACGATCTACTCGACTGGCGAGCGCGATAAATTTCGCACCCGTCTTGAGCGTGCGGCCGATGGCAAATCCACTGAGATCTATGTCAGCCACCGCGGCATGGTCGAGCGCATCGTCAACAGCGCGCGCGGCATGGAAGGCACGATGTGGGAACCGCGCGATCCAAGCAAGGAACTCGAAGCGGAGTTCCTGCGGCGCTTGATGGCGCGGCTCGGTACCGATGATGCGCGCGCGAAGGAATTGATCGGCGTGAATGCACCGCCTGATCGCGCACACCTCAAGACCACTGCCGATGGCGCCGGGCTATTGGTGCTCGATGAGCCGTTCGATCGCGCTTGGCGTCGAGTGGGGTTGGTGCTCGATCGAGTCGGCTTCACGGTCGAAGACCGCGATCGCTCGAAGGGGCTTTACTTCGTGCGCTATGTCGACATCAAGGACGATGGTCCAGGCGAAAAGCCTGGCTTTTTCGCGCGTATTTTCGGCTGGGGCGCGGAAGATCGTTCCACCAATGCGGCGCAGTATCGTGTTCATATCGATCGCGCCAGCGCCGATGAAAGCAGCCTGATCAAGGTCCTTAACAAGGAAGGCGGCCCGGAAACCTCCGCTGTCTCCAAACGAATTCTTTCGCTGCTGCATCGACAGTTGAAGTGATTCGCTTTGCGATGCTGGGCAGCGGGAGCGCGGGCAACGGGCTCGTTGTCGAATGCGGATCGACGCGACTGTTGCTCGATTGCGGTTTCAGCGTCAAGGAAACCGCGGCGCGTCTCCAACGCTTGGGACTATCCCTCGATCAACTGAATGGCATCGTCGTCACGCATGAACATGACGACCATGTGAGCGGCGTACGTGGATTGGCCGCGCGTTCGGGCACTCCGGTGTTTCTCACCTACGGGACGCTGCGCGCTCTCCTCGATGGCGATGCACCACCTGCGGCCGAGCGCTATCAAATCGTCGATGCGGGCGTGCCATTTGCGGTGGGCGAGATCGAAGTCCATCCATTTGCCGTGCCGCATGATGCGAGGGAACCGGTCCAGTATGTCTTTTCAGATGGTGATGCGCGCCTTGGCGTCCTCACCGACACCGGATCATCGACCCGGCATGTCGAGGCATCGCTTGCGGCCTGCGACAGCTTGGTCCTCGAATGCAATCATGACGGTCCCATGTTGGCCGGCAGCCGGTATCCCAGATGGTTGAAGGAACGGATCGGCGGTGATTTCGGGCATCTCTCCAATACACAGGCGGCCGGAATTCTTGGAGCGATCGATAAAAGCCGCCTGAGCCATGTGGTGGCGGCGCACCTGAGTACGACGAACAATACGCCCGCGGCCGCACAGCGCGCGCTGGCTGAGGTGCTCGCCTGCGAACCAGCGTGGATTGCCGTTGCGGACCAACAGGCTGGGCTTACTTGGCGGGACGTGCATGCCGCGCGTGGCGGTGGTTGAGGCACCTGTTCCAACAATTTTGTTCGCAAAATGAGTTCGTCATTTCCGCGAAGGCGGAAATCCAGGGAGTCTGTAACGCGGGGTACTGGGCCCCCGCCTTCGCGGGGGTGACGATGCTCTTTAAACGAACAGCGTTGGCAACGCGTCCGGGCTATAAACCAAGCGTCGTCGCGAGCGAAACGACGGTCGATGCGCCGATGATCTGCTGAAACCGTTCGATCATCGGCGTTGCTTCGCGTTCATCATTGCGCACCACCACGCCACGTCCATGCGCCTGGACATTGCGTCGCGCAAAGTGGGCATCGTCTGTGATCAGCAGGCAGTCTTCGAGCCGCGATGCTTCATGGTCGGTTTGACGAATCGTCACCTGATTGCTGTGCAAGGCCACCAGTTGCACGAAACGCGGACATTTCTTTTCGACATGTTCGAGCGAGCGCAACACCATCGTGAGCTTGGCTTCACTGCCGGAGCGGAGGAACGTGCTGAGTGATTCGAGGCGACGCGTTGAATTGAGTTCGTACTGCACGCCATCGGCGTCGAATATTTTGATACTGGTGCGGGCTGCTTGAATCAGGCTATCGAGGGCTGCACGATAGTCGGTGCCGGTGGTAAGCAAAACGCGCGATGGTGCGGCAAGCGAGGCGTTGGAGGAAGCATCGGGGGCGAGGCGAGTGGAGTCCATTCTCTCTCCATGTCAGGTGGCGTGTTAAGTAAGGTGCAGCCATCCGGCGCAATACCATTCATAAAGCTGTCCCGCAATATTTGCTGAGACCGATCGTGCGGTCAAGGCTCGTTCATCGGCCAGTTGGCGAAGGGCGGACTGATTCCCTGCGGGGGGTGTGATACGTTCCCCATTGATATAGAAGGTGCTGCCGTAGTAGAGCAGCAGCGACCGCGCATCGAGACCCACGCCCTGCGATTTCACATGCGCGATAAAGCGGCGTTTTGGCAGTGGCGATGCCGGTCGATCAAAGATCACATTGGCCTTAGGCGTCGTGGACACCGCGCCAATCGCATCAGCCAGCATCGTGCGGGTGAAGCGGATGCGGCTGAGTGCCGCTGCCAAGCCATCGACCATTGCACCGGGTAAGGCACCGGGATGCTTGGTCGGATGCAGCCCGCGATCGGTATAAGCGCCCGCATTGGTAAGACTGTGGTCCGCGAAAAGTTCCTCGAATAACTCGGCATAACGTGGCGCGCGAAAGCCGATCGAATAGGTGGTGCACGGATCGAGCGCGACGCCCTCATGCGCGATATGAGGCGGCAGGTACAGCATGTCACCGGTGGCAAGATTCCATGACTGGCGTGGCCGAAACGCACGCAAAATCTTCAGCGGCGCGCGTGGCTCAAGGTCCTGGTCTCTTTGCGTGCTGATACGCCACCTGCGGATGCCCATCCCTTGCAGCAGGAACACATCATAGGAGTCCACATGCGGGCCGACGCCACCGCCGGGTGCCGCATAGCTCACCATCACATCATCCAGTCGCGCATAGGGAATAAATGCGAATCGCTGTAATAGCGCATCGGCGGCAGGCACGACGAGATTGAGGCCTTGCACCAAGAGCGTCCAGCGATCGGCGGGTAGATTTCTCCAGAACCGCCTGGGAAAGGGTCCGTGTTCAAGATGCCAAGTGGCGCGGTCATGCACCACGACGCGCGCTTCGACATTGTCTCGCTGCGCCAGTTGCTTCAGCATGGCGAGCGAAACCGGTTCACGAAAATCCGCGATGGCGCCACGGATCAAATGGGCCCGACGTTGCCAATAGCGCGCCATGAATGCGGCCGCGGAGAGCTGAGCAAGTGGTGCAGAGGATGAAGTCACGATGAGCGTGGCAGGGCAATGAATGCGGATGATGGACCAAGGCGTCGGTCCTGGGTAGAGGCAACGGTGCGAAAAAATATTGGTTTAGAATCGATCGCGCTAAAGGATGGATGGATCCCGTCATGCTCCAGGTCGGAAAGCCCGCCCCGGCCTTCACATTGCCGAATGCGGATATGGATGATGTTTCGCTCGCTGATTTTGCCGGGCGCAACCGGGTCGTACTTTATTTCTACATCAAGGATGGCAGCCCTGGCTGTACCCAGGAGGCGATTGAATTTACCGAATTGACCGATGCCTTCAAGGCCTACGATGCGATCGTGATGGGTGTTTCCGGGGATGATTGTCTGACCCATGCCGATTTTCGTGACCATCATGGCATCGCATTTGAATTGCTCTCCGATACCGAAGGGGAGCTTGGTCGGCGCTATGCGGTCTTGCAAGCGCGCGAGGTCAATGGTGCAATGCGCCAGTGTGTGCAGCGCTCCACCTTCATCATCGATAAGAAGGGCATCATTCGTCATGCGCAATACGGCGTCACACCGCGTGGGCATGCCCGCGAAATACTAGCCATCGTCAAAAAATTATGACCCACTTGAATATTAGAAATGGCAGCGTGGTGACCCTTGCTATCGAACTATGGGATGTGCATGGCAATCTCCTCGAGCGTTCCGAGGATCCGATGCTGTACCTCCACGGCGGCCACGACGGGATCTTCGCGGCGGTGGAAGCGGTGCTCGATGGCAGAAAAGCGGGGGACCGTGTCACCGTCGATCTCGAACCCGAAGAAGCGTTCGGTGACTATGATGAAACGCTCGTGACCTTGGTGGATCGGGATGTATGTCCGGAGGTGCTGGAGGTGGGCATGCAACTGGAAGGCATTCCCGGTGAAGGCAACGAGGGGGACGATGCATTGATCTACACCGTGACCGATATCGAAGAAGGTTCAGTGGTGCTCGATGGCAATCATCCCTATGCCGGCATTGCGCTGCGTTTTATTGCGACCGTGGTCGCGGTGCGCGCGGCAACTGAAGATGAAATCGAGCAAGGTCAACCGGATGATCCATCCGGCGGACTGCTGCGCGTGCAGCATTAGCCCGCTTAGCGAGCCTCGCCCGCCAAGCGCCCATTGCTAAGTTGCAGCGTCGCGGTGTGAAACGCCGCGACCTGCGAGCGATGCGCGATGCTGACGATCGCCGCGCGAGGCAAGCGCGTCATTAACAGCTCGTAGAGAATCGTCTCGGTCGGCTCATCAAGAGAACTGGTGGCTTCATCGAGGAAGAGCCACTCGGGTGCGGCAAGCAAGGCGCGCGCGATCGCCAGTTTTTGCTGCTCCCCGCCGCTCATCGCCAAGCTCCAATTGCGCGCTTCTTCGAGCCGGTCCGCAAACCCGTCGAGCTGCACCGAGCGGAGCGCCGCTTTGATTGCGTCATCGTCGAATCCGCTTGATGCGGACGGATAGGTCACCGCCGCACGCAGGCTGCCAATCGGGATATAGGGTTTTTGCGGCAGGAACATGACGCGCGCGCCCGCTGGAATTTTCATCGTGCCGCTGCCATAGGGCCAGATGCCGGCGATGGCGCGAAATACGGTGCTCTTGCCACTTCCCGATAGGCCGCGTAGCAAGAGGCGAGCGCCCGGTGCGATCGAAAAGGAGGCATCCGCAAGAAGCGCGCGTCCATTGGGCAGGACGAGGCCGAGGTTCACCGCTTCGATCGTGCGCTCTTCGTTGTCGCCCCGCTTGACGCCCGGCTGATCACGCGCCTCGCCGGCCGCATCCTTGACCGCATCGTGAAAGGTGAGCAATCGATCGACGCTCGCCTTCCAACCGGCGAGCGATGCGTAGCTCTGTACGAACCAGGAAAGGGAGCTTTGCACGGTGCCGAAGGCATCGGCGATCTGCGTCAGCGTGCCAAACGTTATGGTGCCGGCGAAGTAACGAGGCGCCGCGACGAAGAATGGGAACACCACGGCGATTTGTCCGTAGGTATTGGTGAGCAGATTGAGTTTCAGATTGGCACGCATGATCCGCCACCAATTGGACCGGATGCCTTCGACGTTGCCTTGCAGATGGGCATGTTCGGCGCGCTCACCACGGTATAGCGCGATGCCTTCGGCGTGTTCCCGCATGCGAACCAGACTGAAACGAAAGTCGGCCTCAAACCGTTCCTGCCGAAAATTAAGCCCGATCAGTGGGCGTCCGACGTAGAAGGTGGCGATGCTGCCCGCAATCGCATAGAGCACGGCGACCCACACCATGTAGCCAGGAATAGTCCAGTCGGTGCCGCCAATCGTGAACGCCAGCGCGCCCGATACGGTCCACAAAATCACGATGAAGGAGGCAAGCGTCACGACCTGCTGGAGCAGATCGAGCGTCAACGCAAGCGATGCTGAGGTGAACTGGCGCAGATCATCGGCAATCCGTTGATCGGGGTTATCGGTGCCGCGCGCGTTTTGCTCGAGACGGTAGTACACCTGATCGTCCAGCCATTCGCCGAGGTAGGTGCGGGTGAGCCAGATCCGCCAGCGCATTTCGAGCGATTGGCGAAGATAGGCACGTGCGGCAGCAACCAGAATATAGGCGAGTGCGATACTGCAGAATTGGATCAGCAGCTGGTAAAAATCATCCTTGTTTTTCTGCTCGATGGCATTGAAAAACTGGCGATTCCAATCGTTGAGGACCACCAGCAGATAGACGATGCAAAGCGATAGCGAAATGATGCTCACCAGCAATAACCAGGCGCTACGCCTTTCATCGGAGCGCCAATAAGGCTTGGCCAGTTGCCAGGCGCGACCAAGAAACGTGCGGCCTTCGAGAATGAGGGACTGAGGGGGCATCGGAAAATTCTTATTGAGTTATTGGATTGGCGCGTCTTAGGAAGGGTGACGATTGATCAAGGCACGCACCCGATCGATGACTTCGCTCGCGGTCAACCCGATCGGTCCAACACCTTCTGCGACACATTGATCGGCCGCCGCGGCATGCAGGTAGACGCCAAGTTGCAGCGCCTGGGGTGTCGGGACGCCCTGTGCGAGCAAGGCCCCCAACACACCGGCCAGGACATCGCCCATCCCGCCGCTCGCCATGCCAGGATTGCCGGCGGGCACGATCCACCAACGCGAGTCTGGTACCGCCAGCACGCTGCCGTTGCCCTTCAGCAATGCATCGACTTTGAAGCGTCTTGCCAACAGGCGCGCGGCCGCAATGCGATCGCTTTGAATCGCGGCGACCGTGGTATTCAGCATGCGGGCTGCTTCGGCTGGATGGGGCGTAATCAACGTGGGGGCGGTGCGCGTCACGAGCGTATTGGCGAGGGTGCTATAGGCGCCGATGAGATTGAGCGCATCCGCATCGAGCACAACCGGCACGTTGGTACGCAATACTTGGGTGAGGACGCGCTGCGCTGCTGCGTCGGTCCCTAAGCCGGGGCCTGCCACCAACGCATTGAATTGGCCGCTGCTAAGCAGTTGCTCGGCGCGGCGGATCATGATTTCGGGCTGCTGCATATCGATCGCGATCGACGGATCGGCCAGCAGTGCGAGGAACACTTTTCCAGCGCCGGTCTTGAGTGCGGCACGGGCGGCAAGGAGCGCTGCACCAGTCATGCCGTTGGCCCCGCCGATGATCGCAACGCTACCGGCGTCGCCCTTGTGAAAATTGCGCCGACGGGGGCTCGGACCATTGGCGAGGATGCCCGCATCGATGAGGCGTCCTTCCGGTGGCAGGAGCGAATCGACCGCCAGGCCGAGCGCGTCGCAATGCAATGCGCCGCAGTGATCCGGGCCATCGAGCGTAAGAAGGCCCGGTTTATGGGCAATGAACGTAATGGTGCGCGTGGCGCGAATGGCCGTGCCATGGACGACGCCTGTGTCGCCATTGATGCCGCTTGGAATATCGAGCGCAAGAATCAGGACACCCATGCCATTGGCCGCGGCAATCAAGGCCGCATGCCTGCCTGACACCGGACGCGCCAGGCCGATGCCGAACAGGCCGTCCACAATGAGGTCCCATGACTTGCGTGGCGAGATGTCGGTGTGTACGGCTCCGCCTGCCGCGCGCCATTTGTTGAGCGCCTTGGTCGCATCAATCGGGAGTTTTCCTGGATCGTCGGTGAACACGACATCGACGTTGAAAAAGCCGCGCTTGAGATGCAGCGCGACTTCCAATGCATCACCGCCGTTGTTGCCAGGACCCGCCAAGATGAGGATGTTTTTGCCCTTCGCGCCAAGCATCTCGACGGCAAGCTTGGCCGCGGCGGCGCCGGCACGCTCCATCAGCCGCGCATCGGGATCGGCCTGGTTCGCCGCAAGTTCGATGGCGCGGATCTGATCGACGGTGTAGAGCGGGGCGAACGGTGCGGACATGGGGCGAGTGTAGCGCGGCCTTACTTCCGCGCGGGAATCACCAGATCCGGCAGCCAGGTCACGATTTGTGGAAACAACGTAATCAAGGCAATCGCGAGCACCATCATGAAGAAAAACGGGATGGCAGCCTGCGCCACATAGGTACTGTCGCGG
>CAMDRJ010000084.1 GCA_945906755.1 Klebsiella pneumoniae
CCGCGAGTTCACGCGAGATATAGAGCCCAAGTCCGGTTCCTCTGCTATCGGTGGTAAAGAAAGGCTCAAACAACTGCGCGCGCAGGTCTTGCGGGACGCCAGGCCCATCGTCTGCCACACTTAATTCCACACGACTGCCAGTCATCGTCGCGAAAATCCGGATGCCGGCGGGCCCGGTTGCGGCATATCGCCAGGCGTTGCGAACCAGATTCCACAGGATCTGCGTGAGATGCACCCGATCGAAGGTCACTGTCACATCGACGGAGCAGTCGATACGGACCGCCCCGGTATCCTTGTCCTCTTGCTGCGCGAAGTCCGCCAAAAACGTATTGATGAAAGACGACAGCCCAATCGCCTCAGGCAAGACGCGGTCGCGCCGATTCAACTCCAGCACATCCGAAACCATCCGATCCAGACGGTAAGCGTTGTCGCGCATGATCCGGGCCAGCCGCTCCCTGCCCTGTGCGCGGTTCTCCTCCAGCATCAGGTCAGCGGCATGGGTGATTGCCGATAATGGATTACGGATTTCATGGGCGATATTGGCGGTGAGGCGGCCAAGCGCAACCAGCTTCACTTGCCTTGCTTCGTCTTCGAGCTTCGAAAGGTCCTCAAGAAACACCACGATAAAGCGGCGATTCCCAACGCCGGCCTGCTGAAAGCGCGCGCGCACGCGCAGCGGCAGCCCCTCAACCAAGGACGACCGGTCGGCGGCGCCACCGCGCTTAACCCATTCGTCGATTTGCACCCCAAGTGAATCCGAATGGTTGGCAAGGGCGTCGCCAATCCGAATGGCGCGACCAAGCAAAGCGTCCGCACGTCGATTTGCCTGTCGCACAAACCCCTGTTCATCGACAACGATCACGCCGTCTGTCAAATCACGAATGACGAGCGCATTGACACCAACCTGATTCGCAAGCTCGATGCCGCGATTCAACGCGATCGTTTCATTCGATATCACGCGATGAGCGAGCCAATTGGTCACCAGGGACGTCACAAAATAACCGACGCCGAGAATCGCCGGTTGCAGCATCACATTGGCGCTGGCGCCGTAACGCGTCATCCAGAGAAATTGCTCAACGAGGATGGCGATCGTTGCGATGCTTGCAAAAAAAAGCGGCAGAACGCGATCGGCCACCAAGGCAGCACCGGCCAGTGATATCAACAACATGACGCCAAGGCCGCTCCGAAACCCACTGCTCGAATGCATTAGCAGAGTGATCGCAAGAACGTCGGCCACCACATGGAAGGTGAGCTGCACACTGAACCATCTGCGGTATCCAACCAGCACGATATGAAACAGCATCGTCACGGATACATAAGCAAGACTCCCGACAATGAACAGTCGGGAACCCATCGCTTCCAATTCGGACCCAGTCGGACTTGCCAAGCCAACGACGGTAAAGAATGCGGCGATGATGAGACGGTAGACGTTGAAATACCGGAGCGAGGTCCAGAGCGAATCTTGGACCGGCCGGTTCCAGCGCGAAGCTATCGCCTGGTCAGCGCTGGTCGTCCCGCTTTGCTCCGGCACGTCCGGATCTGGGCGCGAGGCGATGCTCCTCGCTGCAGAAAAGCTCGTCATCAGCCTCTATTGCCTCATGCCGAGGAAAGTAGAGACCACAATGAGCACACTGGACGACTTTTTCACTGGAGACACTGCGAGGCTCAGTTTTTTCGGGCTTGGCTTTTTTCGCTGTCTTCCATATGAGGAAGACAGCGACCAGTACAGCGATCAGGAGAAGGAACTTGGCCATGCTGTGCAGTGGGGCATCGCTAGTGGCCGCAGATCAAAACGGCCGAAGTATATTGGGAGGAGGCAGCGCGAAACCAATCGATGCGGGTACTAGTGCACGCGTTCGCGTGATCTGAGCGCCAATTCGCCGGATCGCAGATTTCACCGTCAATGTTGCGACCACTGCATTAGACATCGGATCGACAAAGCGCGCGATGAATCTCACGGTCCATACCAGTGACCGCATCCAGCAGGGCCGCGCGCCCGGCGCATCAACGCGTATCAACATCCATCAATGGTCGGGGTGAGAGGATTCGAACCTCCGACACCTGCGTCCCGAACGCAGTACTCTACCAGGCTGAGCTACACCCCGACTTGTGCGGACCTACTACATCCACGCGACGCACTACATGCTGCTTACTGAGCAACCGACCAAGCAACGTACTGGTACTGTCAAGCACGCTATTTAAGAACACGCTATTTAAGAACACGCTATTTAAGAACACGCTCTTTGAAAACACGCTCTTTGAAAACACGCTCTTTGAAAACACGCTCTTTACGCGCTCTTCAATGTACGTTTATGTACGTTTTGCCGGGACTGATCATCCGATAAAGACACGGATGCGGGATTCCCAACAACAGCCGCTCAATAACTTCGCTCAACAGCGAAGGTCGCCAAGTCTAGCAAAGCCTGCCGGTAATTTGAATGGTGAATCGCATCTATCGCTTTGCTCGCCAGCAAAGCCGCGTCGCGCGCCTGCTGGCGCGTGTATTCGAGCGCCCCGCAGGTCCGCACGGCCTTGAGTACGGCGGGCAGGTCGTCGCGGCCCCCGCTGGTGATGGCTTTGCGCACCAAGTCGGCGTCCGACTGGCTGCCATGCTGCATGACGTAAATCAGCGGCAGCGTGGGCTTACCCTCGCGCAAATCGTCGCCGACGTTTTTGCCGGTCTCTCGCTCATCGCCCGAGTAGTCGAGTACGTCGTCGATCAGCTGGAAGGCGGTCCCAAGATGCATGCCGTAATTGGTGAACGCGGCTTCGACTGCGTGATCAGCGCCTGCGATGATGGCACCGAGGCGCCCCGCGGCCTCGAACAATTTTGCGGTTTTCCGGCGGATGACTTCGAGATAGGCGTCGACCGTCACGTCGGCGTTGTGCACGTTCAGCAGCTGCAGGACCTCGCCCTCGGCAATCACATTGGTGGCTTCGGCGAGCACCTGGAGCACGCGCATATTGTCGATCGACACCATCATCTGAAACGCGCGCGAATAGAGGAAATCGCCGACCAAGACGCTCGCCGCATTGCCGAATTCCGCGTTGGACGTGCTACGCCCACGACGCAATGCAGACTCGTCCACCACATCATCGTGCAGCAGCGTGGCGGTGTGGATAAATTCCACGATCGCTGCCAGATCACGATGAACGGTTCCCTGATACGAAAGCGCGCGAGCAGCCAGTACGAGGACAGCGGGGCGCAAACGCTTACCGCCGCCGGCGATGATGTACTCAGCCACCTGACGGATCAGGACCACATCGGACCACAAACTCTTCCGAATGATCGCGTCGACCGCGCGCATGTCCTCTTCGATCAAGGCGCGGACGGGCTCGATGGTATCGTTCACTGGGCGCTTTTCTCGGGGGTCGGCCGGGGCGGCCATCGGGTCGTTAGGACGCGGCGAAGATTAGCATGAAGTCTTTGACTAACCAACGAATTCTCCGTTAGACTCTTGGGTTCTCTGGGGGCTCTCCCCCGCCGTTTCCTTGGCGGCTTGGTCGCCCAGTCATAAAGATTTCGCTTCGGAGCAATGAACTATGTACGCCGTGATCAAATCGGGCGGGAAACAACACCGCGTCGTCGCCGGTCAGAAATTGAAGGTTGAGCGCTTGGCTGCCAGCGTCGGCGATAGCCTTGTCATTAGCGACGTGTTGATGGTCGGGTCGGGCGGTGATGTAAAAGTGGGTGCGCCCACGGTCGCCGGTGCCACCGTTCAATGCAAAGTCGTCGCGCATGGGCTGGGCGATAAGGTAAGAATATTCAAGATGCGGCGACGGAAGCACTACCAGCTGCATCGGGGCCATCGTCAAGGGTATACCGAGCTTGAAATTACCGCGGTAAACGGCTGATCGCGTCGCAACCCAATTTGCAGTGTAGGAGAGAGCAATGGCACACAAGAAAGCTGGCGGCAGTTCCCGCAACGGCCGCGATTCGCAGTCAAAGCGTTTGGGCGTGAAGCGATTCGGCGGTGAAACGGTAAGCGCGGGTAGCATTATCATTCGGCAGCGCGGCACGCGCGTTCATCCCGGCGTCAACGTGGGTCTTGGACGCGACCACACACTCTTTGCCAAGATCGATGGCGTGGTCGTCTTCGGCTCACGTGGCCCGACCAATCGCGCGATCGTAAGCATCGTGCCCGCCCCCGCCGTGTAATACCGACTTCACGCTAAACCGGGGCCCTGTCGGTTGATAGGGCCCTTTTAGTTTCCGCCTTCGCTTTCTTGCCACTGCCCGCCCCCGAGAATCATGAAGTTCATCGATGAAGCCCGCATTGAGGTTCACGCTGGCGACGGCGGGAACGGGGTTGTGCATTTTCGGCGTGAGAAGTTCATTCCCAAAGGTGGCCCCGACGGCGGCGACGGCGGCCGCGGCGGCAGCATCTATGCGGTTGCCGACCGCAATATCAACACTTTGATTGATTATCGGTACGCGCGCATCTTTCGCGCCAAGGCGGGTGCCAACGGCAGCGGTGGACAATGCAACGGGTGTGGCGCGGATGATATTCACCTGCGCGTTCCAGTTGGCACGGTCATCGCCGACCGCAATACCGGCGATCGCATCGCCGATTTGGTCGAGCATGGCCAAGTCGCCATGATTGCCAAAGGTGGTCGCGGTGGGCTGGGCAACTTGAACTTCAAATCGAGTGTGAACCGCGCGCCGCGCCATGCAACGCCTGGGGAAACCGGCGAGACCAAAGACTTGTCGCTCGAATTGCGCGTCCTGGCCGATGTCGGTCTGCTCGGCATGCCGAACGCCGGCAAGTCGAGCCTGATCCGCGCGATTTCGAGTGCAACACCAAAGGTTGCTGACTACCCCTTCACCACGGTGGCGCCGAACCTTGGCGTGGTGCAAGTCGAGATCGGGCGCAGCTTCACGGTCGCCGACATTCCGGGGCTCATCGAAGGGGCGGCTGAAGGCGCCGGCCTTGGCCATCAGTTCCTGCGCCACCTGTCGCGCACCGGACTGCTCCTGCATATTGTCGACGTCGCGCCGATCACACCCGATGGTGACCCGGTCCGCGATGCGCGCACTATCGTTGCCGAGTTGAAAAAATTCGACGATGCCCTGCACAAAAAACCGCGCTGGCTCGTGATCAACAAAATCGATTTGCTGAAGCCAGAAGAGGTTGATCATCAGGTTGCCGAAATCGTGCGGCGATTGCGCTGGAAAGGCGAAGTCCGCACCATCTCCGCGCTCACCCGGACCGGCACACGACAATTGGCCGCCGATATCATGACCTACCTCGAACGCCTGCGGTCCAATGAACCGGCAATTACTCGATAGCCGACGTCTGGTCATCAAGATCGGGAGCACGCTCGTCACCAACAATGGTCGCGGCCTCGATTTCGCTGCGATTGCGCGCTGGGCCGGCCAAATCGCGCGGTTGCGCGAGCTGGGACGAAGCGTGCTCATCGTCTCGAGCGGTGCAATTGCCGAGGGGATGCAAAGGCTGGGTTGGCCAAAGCGTCCGCATGCGATGCATGAACTGCAGGCCGCCGCGGCGGTCGGACAGATGGGCCTCGCGCAAGCTTATGAAAGCTCGTTTCGCGTTCACGGTCTGCACACCGCGCAGATTCTGCTGACGCATGCCGATCTCGCTGATCGGCAACGCTATCTGAACGCGCGTACGACCTAGCTCACTTTGCTCGATTTGAATGTCGTACCCGTGATCAATGAAAATGACACGGTCGTCACCGACGAAATCAAGTTTGGTGACAACGACACGCTCGGTGCGTTGGTGACCAATCTGGTGGAAGCCGATCTACTGGTTATCTTGACTGATCAGACGGGCCTCTATACCGCGGATCCAAGGCATAACCCAACCGCTACGCTAGTTGCGACGGCGCGGGCCGGTACGCCCGAGCTTGAACTCATGGCCGGTGGCGCCGGCAGTGATCTCGGACGCGGCGGCATGATCACGAAAATTCTCGCCGCCAAGCGCGCGGCCCGTAGCGGTGCACATACCGTCATTGCCTCAGGCAAAGAACCTGATGTGCTGCTGCGGCTTGCCAATGGCGAGAATATGGGAACGTTTCTACAGGCTGAAACGGTACCGCTTGCGGCGCGCAAACAATGGCTTGCTGATCATGTGCAAGTGGGTGGCACCATCGTTCTCGACGCCGGTGCCGTGAGCGCGCTGCGGCATGAAGGCAAGAGCCTCTTGCCAATTGGCGTCATCGACGTCGAAGGCGAATTCGAGCGTGGCGCGGTTGTCTCATGCGTCACCCCAGAGCGTGTTGAAGTAGCGCGTGGCCTCATCAACTACAACGCCCAAGAAGCGCGCAAAATCAAGCGACGCCCCAGCGCGGACATCGAACAGCTCCTTGGCTACATGGACGGGCCGGAGCTGATTCACCGCGACAACATCGTATTGCTGGAATAAGACCCAGCGGGGCTGAGACCGCGTTAGGCGAGGTCCTTGATCAAGGATGCGCGAACCGGCTCAGCGAGCGGTTTGTGCGCCTCCCGATAAGCAGGATGATCCACACCGATCGACAGCGCGGCACCACGCTTCAGTGCCTCGGCCATCTGCGCCGTGAGCTCGAAACGGACAAAGTGGACCGCTGCGGTTTTTTCATCGTTTGAGCGTTCCAGGTCTTCATCGGCAATCCCCCACACCTGCCCAAGATCGGCGACTTCGACCCAGAAGCGATCCTCGATGCCACGCAGCACCTGCAGCTTCTGCTGTCGTTCGGCGACATCCTCGTACTCGATCAGCACGGTCGCTTTGAAATTGCGGCCATCGGGGATGAGTGGGTTATAAGCGGCGAGTTCGTCCTGGATGCCTGCCTCTTCAAAAATGCGCTCGACGCGCAGCATCTCCTGAATCTGGTATCGAATCGTGGTTTCGTCTTCAAAGATGAGCGTGACATGATCGCCAAGATGAATCGTGCGATTCTTCTTATGCGCGATCGTGTTCGCGCGAATGTCATTGCGCTGTCGAGAGTACGTCTCGAGCGTAAGAATGCTGTCTCGGCGAATAGCAGGCATGGCGCGGTATTCCTTCGCTGTTGCATCCAACCTACAAACCGTAGGCGATGCGGACCAAGGTCAGTGGATGGGCAAGCTTACTTGACGGAAGCCCATTTTCCCCCATTCCCTGCTCAATATGGTGCCCGGCAAGCTGGCAGTCCGAGCTGATGTAGTCCGGGTTCGGAGCGCCCATCGCCTTGCATACCGGCCGGCCAATTTTCATTGCCGTGGCATGAAAGGCCTTCTTCACCCCCCAGGTTCCGGCATGCCCCGAACATCGCTCAACGGTGGTGAGCGCGGTTCCGGGAATCAGTTTCAGCAGCTCTTCTGTTTTACGGCCGACGTTTTGCACGCGCCCATGACAGGGCACGTGATAGGCCACCTTACCAAGCTCGGCTTTGAAATCGGTCTTCAGCAGCCCGTCTTTATGCCTAGCTACCAGGTACTCGAACGGATCGAAGGTCGCCGCCCGTACCGCGGCGACATCCGCATCGTCCGGATACATCAGCGGCAGTTCCTGCTTGAACATCAATGTGCATGAGGGAATCGGAGTCAGGATCGCGTAACCGGATCGAGCCAGCCGGGCGAGCCCTGGAATATTTATCTCTTTCAGACGATTGACGGAGTCGAGATCACCAAGCTCCAATTTCGGCATGCCGCAGCAGACTTCCTTTTCTGCCAGCACATGCGCAATGCCGTTGTGGTCCAGGATCTTCAACAGATCGTGGCCGATTTGCGGCTCGTTATAGTTGATGAAGCAGGTTGCAAAGATCGCCACTTTGCCCGGCGTACGTTGACCGTCCTGGACCGTTGGCGAAGATTCCACCGTCGCATCGGCACGAAAGACGCGCGATGCATATTCCGGGACCCACGCCTTGCGATCGACACCGAGCGTCTTTTCCATGGCGACGCGCGCCACCGGCAGGCTATTCACCGCATTGACCGTTTTGGTGACGATCGGAATGCCTGCGAAGAACCCGAGCTTATCGGTACTGGACAGAATCTTGTCGCGGAGCGGCACCTCGCCATTGCGGAACTTGACTGCCTTCGCCCGCAACATCAGATGAGGAAAATCGACGTTCCATTCATGCGGTGGAACATACGGGCACTTGGTCATGTAGCAAAGATCGCAGAGATAGCACTGGTCGACCACCTTGCCGAAATCGTGCTTCGCAACACCGTCGACTTCACCCGTCGCGCTCTCATCGACGAGATCGAATAGCGTTGGAAAGGCGTTACACAAGCTCACGCATCGCCTGCAACCATGGCAGATATCGAACACACGTTCGAGTTCGGCATTGAGCTTGGCCTCGTCGTGAAAGGACTCGTCCCGCCATGGCAATGGATGCCGGGTTGGGGCCTGTAGATTTCCTTCGCGGGTCGCCATAATGGATTGGTCAATCTTGGTTTTTGGATTTCGCGTTCACTACCCACCAAAGCGAAGAGGCGGGCGCAGTGCGCTCGCCTCTTGCAGCTACCACGAAAAACGCAGGCTTTAGTCCGCCAGTGCGTCGAGGGCCTTCTGGAACCGATTCGCATGCGAGCGCTCGGCTTTCGCCAGCGTTTCGAACCAGTCAGCAATTTCAGCAAACCCTTCGGTGCGCGCCGTTTTTGCCATGCCCGGATACATATCCGTGTACTCATGCGTTTCACCGGCCACGGCGGCCTTGAGGTTCTGGCGCGAGCTGCCAATCGCCAAGCCCGTCGCCGGATCGCCAACTTCGGCGATGTAGTCAAGATGACCGTGCGCATGGCCCGTCTCACCTTCAGCGGTCGAGCGGAACAGCGCGGCAACGTCATTCTGACCTTCGACGTCAGCTTTCGTTGCGAAATAGAGATAACGGCGATTGGCTTGCGATTCGCCAGCGAACGCCGCCTTCAGGTTGTCGAGGGTCTTGGAGTCTTTGAGTGCCATGGTGCCTCCTGCAATGTGTTGAATCCAGTAGGGAATTGATGAGGGAGTTGGAGCTAGGGTGGTGCTAGGGGATGAACATCGCCACCAGACGCATTCTACGTCCTCGGATGAGTATAGAACCGCCCTCCCGTTTAAGTCAAAGGGAAGGCAATGTGCTCGAATGACAGCCCGGTGCTCTGAACGTCTTTGCCACGCTAAATGCGCCGACCGCGAATCCTGGTGCGTCGCTTCGCGACTGCGTTATTCCGCCGCGGCGCTTCTTGGCGCATCGCTATGGATTCCGCTCGTCTCGTCGGGACGTTTACCATCACGATGGATATAGCGCTCAAGCTCCGATAGCGCGCTTTCATAGACCGCGCGCTTGAACTCGATCACGGACTCAAGGGGTGCCCAGTATTCGCTCCAACGCCAGGCGTCAAATTCCGGGCGTGGCGTCGCACGCAGGCAAACATCGCAATCCCTGCCCACCAGCCGCAGCAGAAACCAAATCTGTTTCTGCCCGCGATATGCCGCGCGCCACTCACGACGAATCCATTGGGACGGCACGTCATACCGCAGCCATTCGCGCGTTCGCCCAAGCACTCGTACATGCTCGGGCCGCAGGCCTACTTCCTCATGCAGCTCACGGTACATCGCCTGAATGGGCGACTCACCGTGCTGGATGCCGCCTTGCGGAAACTGCCACGAATGCTCTTTCGTCCGCTTACCCCAAAACACTTCGTTCCTGGCGTTGCATATCACGATGCCGACGTTCGGGCGATAACCATCTCGATCGAGCATGGCTCACATCACTGTCGAATTTCAAAAGTTGCCCCGATTCTTCCACAGAACGGTGGCGATTAAAAGGACTGAGCAGACAGTTTGCGCACCGCACACGCATCCTGGAACGGCCGTGCATCGTCTGCGCGCTGTGCCATCATCAGAAAGCTTGGCAAAGCAGATCCACATGTCGATTGCGCGTCCGCAATGACATGCGGTGTGTAGAATTTGGATTCAATGTGGCGCTGACGCGATCGGTCCGCGCCTATTGCAACCCACTTGCTGCGCTTTATGGAACCCTGATGAGAGCCTCCAAATTCTTTGTGTCGACCCTGAAAGAGGCCCCTGCTGATGCCGAGCTCGTCAGCCACAAACTCATGCTGCGGGCCGGAATGATCCGCCGCTTAGCGGGCGGCATCTACAGTTGGATGCCCCTTGGCGTTCGCGTGTTGCGCCAAGTCGAAGCGATCATTCGCGAGGAAATGAACCGCGCCGGGGCGATTGAACTGTTCATGCCGGCCGTTCAGCCCGGAGAACTTTGGAAGGAGTCCGGACGCTGGCAGAAGTACGGGCCCGAATTGCTTCGCTTCAAGGACCGCCATGATCGCGAATACTGCGTGGGTCCCACACACGAGGAAGTCATCACCGATCTCGCGCGACGTGAAATCAGGAGCTATCGCCAGCTGCCGCTGCATTTTTATCAGCTGCAGACAAAGTTTCGCGACGAAATCCGGCCCCGCTTTGGGGTCATGCGCTCGCGCGAATTCATCATGAAAGACGGCTATTCGTTTCACGCAACGTTCGATGATTTGCGCCGCGAATATCAGAACATGTACGAAACCTACACCCGGATCTTTACCCGTCTTGGGCTCAATTTCCGGGCGGTTGCGGCAGATACCGGATCCATTGGCGGCACTGGATCGCACGAGTTTCATGTCCTTGCCGATTCCGGTGAAGATGCGATCGCGTTTTCCAGCGGCTCGGACTATGCCGCCAACGTTGAACTCGCCGAAGCCGTGGCGCCGATCGCACCCCGCGGCAGCCCCGCGCAATTGATGAGCAAGGTTGCGACACCGGGCAAGACACGGTGTGAAGACGTCGCTACGCTCCTTGGCATTTCGCTCGATCGCACCGTCAAGGCGATCGCGGTGATGCACGGTGAAGACTTTATCCTTCTACTGTTGCGCGGGGACCATGAATTAAACGAAATCAAGACGCAGAAACTGCCCGGTCTTGATCCGTTCCGGTTCGCTTCCGAGGCCGAGATCGAACGCCATCTGCATTGCCGAGCGGGCTACATTGGCCCGGTCGCGGTCGCACCCAACGTTCGCATCATTGCCGACCGGGCGGTCGCTCAAATGAGCGACTTTGTCTGCGGCGCCAATGAGGCGGAATTTCATCTGACGGGCGTGAATTGGGTACGCGACCTTCCGCTGCCGCAACTGATTGCCGATATTCGCAAAGTCGTCGCGGGGGACCCAAGTCCGGACGGCAAAGGAACCCTTGATATTCGACGCGGCATCGAAGTCGGCCACATCTTTCAGTTGCGCACCAAGTATGCCGAAGCGATGCACGCGACTTTTCTGGACGAATCGGGGAAGGCAACCGCGTTTGAGATGGGTTGCTACGGCATTGGGGTGACCCGCATTGTCGGTGCGGCGATTGAACAGAATCATGACGCGCGCGGCATCATATGGCCCGATGCGCTCGCGCCATTTCGGATTGCCATCGTGCCGCTCGGATACCAGCGCAGCGCGAAGGTTCGGGAACTCGCCGATCGCCTTTACGATGAATTCATCCAACACGGGATTTCCGTGTTCCTCGACGACCGCGATGAGCGCCCAGGCGTACTGTTGACCGACCTTGAACTCATCGGTATCCCCCATCGCCTTGTCATCGGCGAGCGAGGTCTTGCGACCGGCAAAATCGAATATCAAGCGAGGCGCGACACGACACCGCAACCGGTTGCGGTGGAGGCTGCTCTAGCTTTCATTCAGGACCGTTTGAAATGACGTTTGGTTTGGCCCTGGTGCTAGCACTCGCTTCGATCCTCGCCTCCCAGGCACGTGCGGGCGAGCAAATGTATGAGCCCTTATCGGCCAGCGTTCGGGCCGCCATGTCGGAAGCGGTGAGCGACTCGGGCGTTCCCGCGCTACGTTTCGCGGATCCCGCCGATGGCTACAAGTGGCTCGCGGAAATGTCGGAACGACTCAAGGACCGAGTTCCGGACGCCAAAGCGCGGGTTGATCTCCTGAAAACGGTCCACTACGAAGCAACGCGCGCCGGACTCGATCCGCAACTCGTATTGGGCGTAATGCAGGTTGAAAGCGGATTCAAGAAATACGCCGTTTCAAGTGCGGGCGCGCGCGGATACATGCAGGTGATGCCGTTCTGGGTCAAGTTGATCGGCGAATCGCGTCACAACCTGTTCCACTTGCGCGTCAATTTGCGTTACGGATGCGTCATTCTTCCCCACTATCTCGACATTGAGAAGGGTGACCTGTTCCGAGCGCTGGGCCGCTACAACGGCAGCCTTGGGCGTCCGGAGTATCCAAACCTGGTTTTCGCGGCACTTCGTCAGTGGAAATATGACGGCCGTCTCGCTACCAATACGACCGAACCTCTTGTCCGCGCGTTCGCGCCAGTCTGACCCCACGCCAGACAACGGTGCCCACTACGAAAGTTAAGTAGCACGACGGCTTACCCTAAGCCGATGCGCGACTTGTCGCACATTAATCGCGGTTGTCCGCAGTCGAGACGCATCACAAACATGGTATGCGCGAACAGCGGACTTATCTGCCAGCAAATCTCTCATCCACATTGAAATGGGTACGGGCCTTGCTCTGATCTGGATGGTTTGTAAAAAATAATCACACAGCAGGTGGGAGGGATCGTGTCAGTACATCTGAGCATGCGGCCAGAAGAGGCTCAATCGTTCACCAATGAATCATTCGACACGCATCGATTTGCCGAATTCCTCGATGCACTCCAGGCGCCGGCAACGATTCCGGCAATCCGGGATCTGGCAAACCGCATCCAGCACCTCAATACGATGCGTGTTCGCATCGTAGACCGCCAGGATCTGAGTGATCGTGTCCACAATGCAGTGTTGCGGGTGCTTCCACAACTCGAAGCCGATCTCAACCACCTGCATATCCCGCTGTTGAGCGAAAAGCGTTCACTCTATAACCTCGCCGACGAGCTCTTAGCGGCGGCGGCCTCGAGTTATCAGTGCTTGCTTAAAGAACAGTCGCGCCGACTATTCGGTCTTGCATCGAGCGGTCGGGCACTGGTCCCAGTGCAACGAATAATGATGCTGCTGAGCCGTCGGATCTGCCTTGCCTATCGCATCTATGCGCCCCCACCAAAGGGGACTTGGCATGCATTGCATGAGCTTTATCAATTTGCCGCGCGTCGTGGACTTGCCGATCGGGTAACAAGCGAAACATTCATTTCACCTGCCGTGCTTTACAAACGCGCACTGTTGGCGGCGTTTGCAGGCACGTCGCGCCTGGAACGTCGCGAACGAAAGCTCGCGGGGCTTCGCGTTGACATACGTGTCGGGCGCCATCGATGCAGTCAAGATTGGCGAGATCGTCGGCATATTCAGCCACGCCACCCCCGGATGCCATGTCTGCGTCATCCGCTGGATACTTTCGAATGGGGCAGGGGAAATCGAGATTGGACTCGAAGAGCTCACCGCCGCAGCGCGGCCGGCGATGGTTCGCACCTTGAGCGACCGGGCGCTCGGCGAACCGGCGCTGCTCTTTTCCGACGCCCACGGCGCGCAGGACCACCCGATCGTGCTCACCGGCATAAGGCAGCAGCTCGATGAAGCCTGCGAACTCTCAATCGGCGAGCTCAACGCAAGGCTGACATTGAGCCCCGGGCGCATCGTGCAGCGAATGGCGACCACACAGCTTGTACAATTCAGCTCGGTGTCGTAGTCGCAGTTCCCAAAAACGTCGTACCGATTGAGTTCTCCCCCCAATGCGGCATGCAGAGCGGCTGCTCTATCACGGCGCGTGGGTCACATTGACCGCGCTCATCGCCCTGACCCTTAGCTGGGAGTTATGGTTGGCGCCGCTTCGTCCGGGCGGCTCATGGATCGTCCTGAAGGCCGTCCCCTTGGTCTTTGCGTTAAGGGGCCTTCTCTACCGGCGACGGTACACGTATCAATGGATGTCGCTCGTGGTGCTCGCTTACATTGCTGAAGGGATCGTGCGTGCGTGGTCCGACGCCGGCCTCTCACAAGTTCTGGCCGCCTGCGAGGTCGCGCTCGGTGTCACGCTATTTGCTTGCGTCACGCTATCGGCGCACCGGATGGGACGCAAAGTAGCCAAACAGCCGGCATAGTTCGCAAGCCTTACCGGTCTAAGGCGCCTCAACCGCAAACTGCGGATTTAGACGACCGCTGTCGCTCTGCAATTTGTTCAGGGCACTCAAATACGCCTTGGCCGACGCCACGATGATGTCGGTATCGGCGCCGACCCCGTTGACGATACGACCACCACGCGCCAATCGAACCGTCACCTCGCCTTGCGACTCAGTCCCTTGCGTCACGGCATTGACGGAATAGAGCGCGAGTTCGGCACCACTCTTAGCGATCGATTCAATCGCCTTGAAAGTCGCATCGACCGGCCCACTACCATCGGATTTCGCGCGATGTTCCACCACCCCCATGTTCAAGACGAGCTCAGCCTGCGGTCGTTCACCGGTTTCGCTGTGCTGCGACATCGAAATAAGCTTGAAGTGCTCCTTTTCAGAACCCGTCACATCTTCGGAGACCAGCGCGTGAATGTCTTCGTCGAAGATCTCGGCCTTCTTGTCGGCAAGCTCTTTGAACCGGTGGAACGCCGCATTGATGGCCTCTTCCGAATCGAGATCGACCCCTAATTCCTTCAGCCGTTGCTTGAACGCGTTACGCCCGGAAAGCTTCCCGAGCACAATGCGATTGGTCGTCCAACCGACGTCCTCGGCACGCATGATTTCATAGGTTTCGCGTTGCTTAAGAACCCCGTCTTGATGGATACCCGAAGCATGCGCAAATGCATTAGCGCCGACCACTGCCTTGTTTGGCTGCACCAGAAACCCGGTGATTTGCGACACCAAACGCGACGCCGGAACAATCTGGGCGGTATCCACACGCGTCGTGAGCTTGTAGAAGTCGCGGCGCGTGTGGATGGCCATTACGACTTCCTCGAGTGATGTATTGCCGGCTCGCTCACCCAGGCCATTGATCGTGCACTCCACTTGCCGGGCGCCACCTATGTCGACGCCAGCCAGGGAATTGGCGACCGCCATGCCAAGATCGTTATGGCAATGAACGGACCAGACCGCCTTGTCGGAATTTGGGATCCGGGTACGCAGCGTACGAACGAATTCACCGAATTGCTGCGGCACCGCGTAGCCGACGGTATCGGCGA
Source organism: Klebsiella pneumoniae (assembly GCA_945906755.1). Classification (GTDB taxonomy): domain Bacteria; phylum Pseudomonadota; class Gammaproteobacteria; order Burkholderiales; family SG8-39; genus SHXR01. Next base: position 15,080 of record CAMDRJ010000084.1, read on the forward strand.
TGTTGACGGTGCGGGCACCTTCTTTGATGACATCTTCAAGTACCCGGCAAAGAAAATCGACTTCCGAGCGACTGCCATCCTCCGGGGAAAACTCGACATCCTCGCAGTGCTGCCTTGCGTAACGAACCGCCAAGCGCGCCTGTTCATGGACCTGCTCGGGCGTCATGCGAAGCTTCTTGTCCATATGCAATGGACTGGTTGCAATGAACGTATGCACGCGCCACGACTTGGCGCCTTTCAGCGCTTCAATGGCACGACTGATGTCGCGGTCGTTCGCGCGCGCCAAGCCGCACACGGTGGAATCCTTGATCGTTTTCGCAACCGCCTTGACCGCTTCGAAGTCGCCCAGTGAGGACGCTGGAAAACCAGCCTCGATCACATCGACCTTCAGCCGCTCGAGCTGCCTGGCGATGCGGACTTTTTCTTCGCGGGTCATCGACGCGCCCGGACTTTGCTCGCCATCGCGCATCGTCGTATCGAAAATGATGAGCCGCTGATCCATCTTGTACTCCTTCGCAAGGCTGGTCGATGAACGATTAAAACGGCGATCGAGCGCGGCGGAAATTCCATGCCCGCAAGGGCACGCTCCGCCGAGCGTTCAGATCCTTCAAACTATAGAACGAAATGCGTGTGACCATCGTCATGCCGGCCAACAACGTCACAGGCGACGGGCCAGACGCCAGTGGAGAGTGTCTCCCGTCGATTGAACGCTTTCGTCTCGCGCTCGCCCGCTAAACGGCCGTTGGCCGATCAATTCTTCGACTGATCGACCAGGCGATTCTTACGAATCCACGGCATCATGTCGCGCAATTTTCCGCCCACGACTTCGATCTGATGCTCCGCGGTCATGCGGCGACGCGACAAGAGCGTTGGCGCGCCGGCACGATTTTCCAAGATGAAATCGCGCGCATATTCGCCGGTCTGAATTTTGGCGAGCGCCTCGCGCATTCTTTGACGGGTGCCTTCGTCGATGATCTTGGGCCCGGTGACGTATTCGCCATACTCCGCGTTGTTCGAAATCGAATAGTTCATCGTGCCGATGCCGCCTTCG
>CAMDRJ010000085.1 GCA_945906755.1 Klebsiella pneumoniae
CGGAATTCGCCTTCATGCCTCGCACTTACCCACAGGGGCACAGGGGCCTGTGCGTGGGGCGCCGATCCCCTGTGCCCCTGTGGATAAGTGCTGCAAATTTGCATCTTGTGAACCCCCTTCAAACTTCCAAAACTCAGCATACAAGGGGCTTCAAATGGGAGAGGGGCCCCAGATGCGTCGCGGAAGAAAGCATCATGAACGAATGGCTCCACGGCCTGGTACGCGCCCGCGAGCAAGCCGTTGACGCCGTGCTCGTCACCGTGGCGGTGGGTAAAGGCTCGACGCCCCGCGAACCCGGCGTGAAGATGGCGGTCACGATGGACGCCTCATTCGGCACCATTGGCGGTGGTGAACTCGAGTTCCAGGCGATCGGCGTGGCGCGCGGGTTACTCGCAACGAATCGGGCCGGTGCAACTGATGAAGTCACCTCGCGCCGCTATCCGCTCGGCGCCACCATGGGTCAACATTGTGGTGGCGCGGCGGATCTCATTTTCGAACGCGTATTACACCGCGCGGAATGGGTCACGCAGCTTTCGAACGCGCTCGCCAAGGGTGAAGCATGGGTCGCGGTGACGCCGGTCGATGGCGCAAGCGATGTGCATTTTCATGTGAGCAAAGATTCGACCTGGGGCAGCTTGGGCGATGCGAGCCTCGATGCGTTGGCGTGCGCCAAAGCGCGTGCGTTGCTCGCCGAGGAGGGCGCTCGCTCGACGATGATGAAGCTGGCGCCAAACGGACGCGCGGCGCAATCGGTGTTGCTCGATCCGGTGCGTCCGAGCGATTTTCGTATTGTGTTGTTTGGGGCGGGGCATGTCGGGCGAGCCCTGGTGCGGGTGTTAGGCGCACTGCCCTGCGAAGTAGATTGGATCGACAGTCGCGCCAATGAATTCCCGCTCGATCTCCCCTCGAATGTGCGAAAGATCGTGACTGACCGTGCGGTGGATGTTGCGTCCGCCGCGCCACGCGACAGCTACTTTCTTGCCATGACACATAGTCACGCCCTTGACTTCGAACTGGTAAAGAGGCTTCTTGAACGCGGCGACTTCGCCTATTGCGGCATGATTGGTTCCTCGACCAAGCGGCGCACCTTCGAGAACAGTCTCGAAAAACAAGGGGTCGCACGCGCGACCTTGGCCCGCTTGACCTGCCCGATCGGCATCGACGGTATCGGCGGCAAGGAGCCGGGCAGCATCGCGGTGAGCGTGGCGGCGCAGTTGCTGATGGTGCGCGAAGCGCGCCGCGCCGTCGTCCATGCCGATTCTCTCCCGGTCAGCGCCGCGTGAGCGAAAACGTCACCCCCCGTCTCGCGCTGCGAGGTATTCGCAAGGCCTATCCTGCCGTCGTCGCTAACGATGCGGTGGACCTCACCGTCATGCCGGGTGAAATCCATGCGGTTTTAGGCGAGAACGGTGCCGGCAAATCCACGCTGATGAAAATCATCTACGGCGTGGTGAAGCCCGATGCGGGTGAAATTCGTTGGAATGGCACGCTGGTGAATGTGCGCAGCCCGCATGAAGCGCGCGCCATGGGCATCACGATGGTGTTCCAGCATTTTTCACTGTTCGATACGCTCACTGTCGCCGAGAACGTTTGGCTTGGTCTGGACAAATCCCTTTCGCTTGCCGAAGTGAGTGCCCGGATCAGCAAGAAGGCGGCGGAATACGGGCAGGAGATCGATCCGCTTAGGCCGGTGCACACGTTGTCGGTGGGCGAGCGGCAGCGCGTGGAGATCGTGCGGGCCTTGCTCACTGATCCGCGCCTGTTGATTCTCGATGAGCCGACCTCGGTGTTGACGCCGCAGGCCGTCGAGAAGCTCTTCGTGACGCTGCGACAACTCGCCGCGACCGGCTGCAGCATTCTCTACATCAGCCACAAGCTGGATGAAATTCGCGTGCTATGCCATCAATGCACCGTGCTGCGTGGCGGAAAGCTCGCTGGTGTGGTGGAACCTACGCAGGAATCCACGGCGAGTCTGTCACGACTCATGATCGGCGCCGATCCGCCCCATATCGAGCATCGCGCCGTCAATCAAGGCCACCTCGCACTCGAAGTGAAGACGCTCTCGGTGCCGCGCCTCGATCAATTCGGTGTCGTGCTCGATGACATCAATCTGCATGTACATGCCGGTGAAGTGGTCGGCATCGCCGGCGTTTCCGGGAATGGGCAGCAGGAGCTGCTCGCAATTCTTTCCGGCGAGGATCCGCGGGCCCTACCGAAATCGGTGCAGTTGTTCGGCCATGCCATCGGCAATCTCGATCCGCGCGCGCGCCGCGCACGTGGCCTCCACTTCGTTCCGGAAGAGCGGCTCGGGCGTGGTGCGGTCCCAACGCTTGGGCTCGCGCACAATATGCTGCTCACGCGGCACGATGGCGGTGCGGTCCGCGCGGGCGGTTGGATCGATCTGCGCCGGATTCGCATGATGGCGAACCATGTAATTGGCCGCTTCAACGTCAAGGCGGGTGGTCATCATGCCGCGGCGCGCAGCTTGTCGGGTGGCAATTTGCAGAAATTCATCGTGGGGCGCGAGATTGATGCCGACCCGAAGGTGCTCATCGTCGCGCAGCCAACCTGGGGCGTCGATGTCGGTGCGGCCGCGCAGATTCGAAATGAATTGCTGCGCTTGCGCGACATGGGCTGCGCGCTTCTCATCGTTTCCGAAGAACTGGAAGAGCTATTCGAAATCACCGATCGCCTGCATGTCATCGCGAAGGGTCGGTTATCGCCTTCGATCAGTACCAGAAAGGCGACGACCCAGCAGGTCGGCGAGTGGATGAGCGGACTATGGTCGACCGCGGAGGCGAACCATGCGGCTTGAAGCGCGCCCGCAGCCATCGATGGCGATGTCGATTGCATCGCCCGTCATTGCGTTGGCGATTACGGTGGCGCTCGGTACCTTGTTGTTTGTCGCGCTCGGCAAAGACCCGGTGCGTGGTCTGTTGGTGTTTTTTTACGAGCCGATCAAGAGTGCTTACGCGCTGTCTGAATTGGCGGTGAAGGCGACCCCGCTCATTCTTTGCGCACTTGGCTTGGCGATCTGCTATCGGTCGAACGTCTGGAATATCGGTGCCGAAGGGCAGTTGCTGCTTGGCGCGATCGCCGGGGGTGGCGTTGCCCTGCTCGCTAATGCGGCGACCGGCGGCTGGATTGTGGTGGCGATTCTGCTGGCTGGGGCGTTGGGGGGCATGGCCTGGGCCGGCCTCACCGCATTGCTACGCGATCGCTTCAATGCCAATGAGATCCTGGTGAGCTTGATGCTCGTATATGTCGCGGAGATGTTGCTTTCGTATCTCGTCTATGGTCCGTGGAAAGATCCGAAGGGGTTCAATTTTCCCCAGACGCAAATGTTCGCGCCCGGTACGCAAGTGCCGTTACTCGTCACGGGTACGCGCTTGCATCTTGGCTTTCTGATTGCATTGGCTGCGGTTGCTGCGGTGTGGATCTTCATGTTTCGCACGATGGCCGGCTTCCAGTTGCAAGTGGGCGGGCTTGCGCCGCTGGCCGCGCGCTATGCGGGCTTCTCATCGCGCAAGGCGCTGTGGACGACGCTCTTGCTGTCTGGTGGGGTAGCCGGTATCGCCGGTGCATTGGAAGCGGCGGGTCCGCTTGGGCAGCTCACGCCGCATGTGTCGCCGGGTTATGGCTTCACGGCGATCATCGTTGCCTTTGTCGGGCGGCTGCATCCGGGTGGCATCGTGTTCGCAGCGCTTTTGCTCTCGATGTTCATCATCGGTGGCGAACTCGCGCAGTCACGGCTTGGCTTGCCGCGCTCGCTCACCGGCGTCTTTCAGGGCCTGCTGCTTTTTTCGCTGCTCGCCTGTGACACGCTGATCCACTATCGTGTCGTCTGGACCCGTAGACTCGCATGGAACCGATAGCGCTGCTCCTTGCTGCCACATTGAATGCGGGCACCGCGCTGGCGATCGCGGGGCTCGGGCTGCTCATCAATGAGAAATGCGGCATCGTGAATCTTGGCGCCGAAGGCATGATGCTGATCGCGGCGATCGCAGGCTTCGCCACCGTCGTGCACACCGGCAATGATTGGATCGGTTTTGCGGCCGGAATGGGCGCGGGCGCACTGATGGCGGCGGTGTTCGGTTGGCTAGTGATCTGGCTCAACACCAATCAGTACGCAACCGGCCTTGCCTTGTCGATGTTCGGCGCGGGTTTTTCGGCGTTTGTCGGCATTCGCTATGTGCAGGAGAAGCTGCCCACGCGCGAACAATTTGCGATTCCTTGGTTAGCTGACATTCCATTGGCTGGCTCCGCGCTCTTCAAGCAGCATCCGATGGTCTATCTTGCGATTGCATTGACGTTCGCGGTCGCCTGGTTTTTATATCGATCCCGCGCCGGGTTGGTATTGCGGTCGATCGGCGAATCGCCCGAGTCGGCGCACGCACTTGGCTATCCGGTGCGATGGATTCGTTTGGCGGGCGTGGTGGCGGGCGGTGCATTGTGCGGTTTGGCGGGCGCCTACATATCTGTGATCTATACGCCGCTTTGGGTTGAGGGAATGACCGCCGGCAAAGGCTGGATCGCCCTCGCCCTCACAACCTTCGCAACATGGCGTCCTGGTCGTGTATTGTTAGGCGCGTATCTGTTTGGCGGCGTGACGATGCTGCAGTTTCATTTGCAGGGCATCGGCGTGCAGGTTGCGAGCCAACTGCTTACCATGCTGCCTTACGTAGCAACGATCGTGGTGCTGGCATTGATTTCGCGCAACCCGACATGGATTCGTATCAACATGCCGGCGTCGCTCGGGAAGCCGTTTTATCCTGGGGCCTAGCTACTGTGAAGGGTGAAGGGTGCTGAAAGCAGTGAAAGGTGATGCCTGCGGCGGTGAAGTAGCGTAGGGCGGAAAAGCGCAGTGCATTCCGCCACGGTGAATACAATTGGCGGCGAATGCCAAAGCGTCGGTGGAATATGCTGCGTTTTTCCACCCTACGGTTCTTGTCACATTTCACGAATAGCAATAGCAATGATTTTTTTGAGTTGAAGTCAAAAACAAAGGAGTGACATTGAAATGATTGATCTGCATAAACGTTGGTGGTTACGTGCAACGGCGTGCGCTGCTGTTGCATCGGTTGCACTTGTTGCAGGCTGCGGCAAGGAAGAACCGAAACCTGCGGCAAAAGCGGCTGCTGCTGCCCCTGCGCCGAAACCTGATCCCCTCAAGATCGGCTTCATGTATGTGGGGCCGGTCGGCGATGCGGGCTGGACCTTCGCGCACGACAATGCACGCAAAGCAATGGAAGCCGAATTCGGCGATAGGGTGAAAACCACCTTCGTCGAAAGCGTGTCGGAAGGCCCGGACGCTGAGCGCGTGATTCGCGATCTCGCCAATCAAGGCCATAAGCTGATTTTCGCGACGTCATTTGGCTATATGGAGCAGATGCTGAAGGTCGCCGAATCGAAGAAAGATGTTCGCTTCGAGCATGCCACCGGCTACAAATCGTCCGAGAACATGCGTACCTATGACTCGCGCACCTATGAAGGCGCCTACATGGCGGGCGTGATCGCGGGCGCGATGACCAAGACCAATACGCTTGGCGTGGTCGCATCGATTCCGATTCCGGAAGTGATTCGCAATATCAACTCATTTACCATCGGGGCGCAATCGGTCAACCCGAAAGTGAAAACCAAAGTCGTCTGGGTGAACAAATGGTTCGATCCACCCAAGGAATCGGAAGGCGCGCAATCGCTACTCAACCAGGGTGCCGATGTGCTATTCCAAAACACCGATTCGTCGGCGGTGCTGCAAACCGCGGAGAAGGCCGGCAAGTTCGCCTTCGGCTGGGATAGCGACATGAGCAAGTTCGGCCCGACCGCGCATCTGGCATCTGCCATCATCAATTGGGCGCCGTATTACAAAAAGGCCGCTAAAGACATGCTCGATAACACCTGGACAACGGGTGGCGTCTGGTGGGGTCATAAAGAGGGCGTGATCGATCTCGTCTCCGTCTCGGGAAAAATTCCGGAAGCCACGCGCAAAAAGATCGACGAGATCCGCGCCGGTCTGAAGGCTGGCACCTTTAACGTCTGGAAGGGGCCGATCAAGGGCCAGGACGGCAAAGAACGGCTCGCCAAAGATCAGGTCGCCGACGATAAGTTCATGCACGACATCAAGTGGTATGTGCAGGGCGTGGAAGGGAAGGTCCCGGCGGGGGGGTAGCGCTGCGATTGATTGCATCGCAAACGAAGCGAAGGATGCCGCATCGTGCGGGTCCTTCGCTGTTACCGCATTTTGTGGATAGCTCATCTTGATGGCGCCTGTGATACCGGCCAATCGCCTGCCCGATCTCCTTCGCATGATGCCGAAGGCGGAGTTGCATATCCATATCGAGGGTTCGCTCGAACCCGAGTTGATTTTCCAGTTGGCCAAGCGCAATCGGATTGCGCTGCCGTATCCGACGGTCGAGGCATTACGCGCCGCTTATGCGTTCACCGATCTCCAGTCGTTTCTCGATATCTATTACGCAGGTGCCGGGGTCTTGCTCCATGAGCGGGATTTTTATGACATGGCATGGGCCTATCTGACTCGTGCCGCCGCCGACAATGTGCTGCGCGCCGAGATCTTCTTCGATCCGCAGACGCATACGGCGCGCGGTGTCGGCTTCGATGTGGTGATCAATGGCTTGCATCGTGCGATGGTTGATGCAAGGCAGCAGCTTGGCCTAAGCACTGATCTGATCCTTTGTTTTCTTCGCCACTTGAGTGAAGAAGAGGCCTTTGCCACGATCGAGGAGGCATTGCCTTATCGCGATCGATTCATTGGTCTTGGGCTCGATTCCGGCGAGCGCGGTCATCCGCCGGAGAAATTCGCGCGGGTGTTTGCGCGTGGACGCTCGCTTGGCTTTCGCATCGTTGCGCATGCGGGCGAAGAGGGGCCGCCTGCTTATATCTATGCCGCGCTGGATGTGCTGAAGGCCGAGCGAATCGATCACGGCGTGCGCTGTGTGGAAGATCCCGTGCTGGTCGAGCGTTTGGCGCGCGAACGCATACCGCTCACGGTGTGTCCGCTCTCGAATGAAAAATTGCGTGTCTTCCCAAGACTGGCCGACCACAACCTCGGTGTCCTGCTCGACCGCGGTCTGGTTGCGACCATCAACTCCGATGATCCGGCCTATTTCGGCGGTTATATCAATCAGAACTTCACTGCGACATTCGATGCATTGGGGCTCACGAGCGAGCACGCCTATCGCTTGGCGCGAAATAGTTTCGAGGCGAGTTTCGCGACGCCTGAGGCCAAGCGCGCTTGGATCGAGAAGCTTGACGCCTGCTTCGAGGCATTTGGGGCAGAATGACGGGGTCCGCTTAACCGGGATTTCCGAGTGTCGTCAATGGGTCCGTCTGCGTTATCAGTGTGCAAAGCTCTCGCGCTTTGCACCGTCAGTCTTATCGTTGCATTCCTGGCGGTCCTCACACCTGCTCATGCGCAGCAGCCCCTCAAGATTGGCTTCGTCTATGTGAGCCCGGTGAGCGACGCGGGCTGGACGGCTCAGCATGACTTCGCACGTAAGGAACTCGAAAAGGCGCTCGGTGCGAAGATCGCAACGCGATTTGTCGAGAATGTTCCTGAAGGCGCCGATGCCGAGCGCGTCATCCGCGATCTCGCTGCCACCGGCCATCAGCTGATTCTCACCACATCGTTCGGCTATATGAATCCGACGATCAAGGTGGCGCGCGAATTCCCGAATGTTTCATTCGAACATGCCACGGGCTATCAGCGCGCGAAGAATGTCGGCACCTACAACGCGCGATTCTACGAGGGGCGCTACCTGGCCGGCATCGTCGCAGGAAGCATGTCGAAATCCAACGTCACCGGCTATGTTGCGGCGTTTCCGATTCCCGAAGTGCTGCAAGGAATCAATGCGTTCACGCGTGGCATGCGAAGCGTGAATCCGGCGGCGTCGGTGCGCGTCATCTGGGTGAATGCGTGGTTCGATCCGGGGCGCGAGCGCGATGCAGCCATGACGCTTATCGGGCAGGGCGCCGACGTGCTCACCCATCACACCGATTCCACCGCGGTGGTACAAGCGGCCGAAGAGAAGGGCGCGTATTCGATCGGTTATCACTCCGATATGTCGAAATTCGCCCCGAAGGGCCATCTCACCGCGAGCACCCATCAGTGGGGCGCGTTTTACGTCAAGATGGTGAACGACAAACTCGCCGGTACCTATCAACCCTCGAACATGTGGGGCGGCATCAAAGAAGGCATGGTGAAGCTCGCGCCGATCAATCCGATCGTTCCAAAGGCGACGCGTGATCGCGTGGCGCAGGTGGAAAAGGATATTGCGAGCGGGAAGTTTCATCCCTTTGCAGGTCCGGTAGCAGAGCAAGGCGGCAAGATCCGCACACCGGCCGGCAAGGTGATGTCCGATGATGAATTGGGCAGAATGGACTACTACGTCGACGGCGTGGTAGGGCAGTTGCCGAAGAAGTAGAAAGACCGACGCGTGCCTACTGGTCCCATCGCGTATCACGGCGCCCTTCTACATTTCAAGGACGATCCGGGCAGTGGCCGTGATCCGGGTCGTGCGATGGAGTTCTATCCGGATGGGTTGTTGGTGGTGCGGGGTGGCCGGATCGAGTCGGTCGGTGATCGGCGCGCGCTCAAACCCTGGTTGACCCCCGATACGCTGGTCGTTGATTACGGGGACAAGCTTATTTTTCCGGGCTTCGTCGACACGCATATTCACTATGCGCAGACGGACATCATCGCTTCGTACGGGACCGAGCTGCTCGATTGGCTGGAGCGGTTCGCGTTTCCAGCCGAGCGTGCCTTCGCAAGCGCCACGCACGGACGCGAAGTCGCCGATTTTTTTCTCAAGGAATTGCTGCGTAACGGCACCACTACCGCGATGGTGTTTGCGACGGTGCATCGTGAATCGGTCGATGCGATTTTCGCAGCGGCCAAGGAAGCGCGGATGCGCATCATCGCGGGCAAGGTCATGATGGATCGGCATTGCCCGGAATGGCTGCGCGATACGCCGGCATCCAGTTACGAGGATTCCAAAGCGATGATCGAGCAGTGGCATGGCAAGGATCGTATTGCCTACGCGGTGACCCCGCGCTTCGCACCGACCTCGAGTGAAGCGCAGCTCGAGGTATGCCGGCGACTCGCCGATGAGCATCCGAGTGTCTTCATCCAATCCCATCTCGCGGAAAATCATGCCGAGGTCGCTTGGATGAAGGAATTGTTTCCCACGTCACGCAGCTATCTCGATGTCTATGAGCGCTTCGGGCTGCTGCGGCCGCGCGCGATCTATGCGCATTCGATCCATATCGATGATGCCGATCGTGCGCGCATGGCGGCGACCGGTGCGGCAGCATCGTTTTGTCCGACCTCCAATCTTTTTCTCGGTAGCGGGCTCTTTGATCTCGGCGCCGCACGCGATGCCGGGGTTCATGTCGGCATGGGCACCGACGTAGGCGGCGGCCTGAGCTTCAATATGCTGCGTACGCTGGCCGAAGGCTACAAGGTGGTAAAACTGGCTGGCAAAACGCTTTCGCCCTGGCGTGCGCTGTATCTGGCCACCTTGGGCGGAGCACGTGCGCTTGGCCTTGAAGCGCAGGTCGGCTCGCTCGCACCCGGTCATGACGCCGATTTTGTCGTGCTGGACCCCAATGCCACACCGCTCATGCAGCGGCGTATGGAACGTACCACAACGCTCGAAGAGAAACTCTTTGCCTTGATGATGCTGGCCGATGATCGTGCGATCGCCGCGACCTATGTGATGGGCGAGTGCGCGCATGGTCAACCCTCCGCAGCGGTCCGCCATGTCCGGTGACCTTCCGGTCCTGATCGTTGGCGCCGGCCCGGTCGGCTTGGTGCTTGCCAAGGAACTCAGCTATCACGGCATTCGGTGCATGTTGATCGAACGCAATCTCGACACGACGCGCTGGCCGAAGATGGATATCACCAATTGCCGCAGCATGGAGTTGCTGCGAAGGCTTGGTCTGGAGGAGGGCTGGCGGAAAGTGGGCGTGCCAGCGCAGTATTCGTTTGATGTGGTGTTCTCAACCGGACTGGCAGGCAGGGAATTCGCGCGCTGGGCGTTGCCCTCGGTCGATGCCATGCGCGAGCGAATTCGCGAACATAACGATGGCACGATGCCTGCGGTGCCGTATCAGCGCGGTTCGCAGGAAGTGTTCGAAGCCTGGCTGAAGCGTCTGTGCGAAACCGATCCCTTGATCGAGGTGCACTCGGGTTGGCGCTTCGATTCGTTGACGCAGGATCATGAAGGCGTCACCGCAACCATTACCGATACGACGACCAACACCGTTCGCACTTTGCGTGCCCGTTATCTCATCGGTTGCGATGGTGCGACGAGCGCAGTCCGCAAGGCGGTGGAGATTCCGTTGCAGGGGCGTCCGGTGCCACGCATCGCACGACAGGTGCACTTCAAATCGCGCGATCTCACTGCCTTGCATGTGCATGGCCAATTCTGGCATATCTTTTTTGCCACCACCGGTACCTTGATCTCGCAAGACGAGGTGGATACCTGGACCTTGCAGCGCTATTACCCGCCCAATCAGGACCCGTCCGGCATTCCGTCTGAAGAGGTCGTGATGAGTACGATTGGTCGCCCGATCGAGATCGATCGCATTTTGGTGACGAGCGTGTGGCAGGGCAACCTTCTCGTTGCGGATCGCTATCGTGCCGGGCGAGTATTCCTTGCGGGGGATTCCGCACATCAAAATATTCCCACCGGCGGCTACGGCATGAACACCGGCGTGGGCGATGCGATTGATATCGGTTGGAAGCTCGCGGCCACCGCGCAAGGCTGGGGCGGCCCGTCGCTGCTTGCGAGTTACGAGATCGAGCGGCGGCCGGTCGCGGTGCGCAATGTCGCGCGGTCCGAGCGGCATGCCAATGTGCATGGGCAATGGCGCAGCCAGATGAATCGCGAACTGCTCGACGCCGACACACCAGACGGCGCGGCGCATCGTGCCATGATCAATCACTTCATTCAGACCGAGCGCGGCGAGAATGAAGACCATGGCGTTGAACTCGGCTATCGATATGAGGGATCACCCATCATCGTGGCAGAGGGCGGCGATGCACCCGCTTGGTCGCCACGTGTGTACACGCCGACTACTTGGCCGGGCGGCCGACCGCCGAGTGTCATTCTCGAGGACGGATCATTGCTCTTTGATCGATTCGGCAAAGGCTTCACGCTGCTTGATTTTGCGGATGATCCACAAGCTTCAACATTGGTAGCCGCCGCGACCTCGCGTGGCCTGCCGATCGAGCGTGTGGTGATTCGCGATGCCAACGCAAAACGGCTCTATGAAAGGAATCTCGTGCTGATTCGACCAGACCAACATGTCGCATGGCGTGGCGATCGCGTACCAAGCGATGCCCTGGGAATCATTGATCAGGTGCGCGGTGCGTCCGCCAGAGTGGCCTGATGGCACTCACCGCGAAAGACATCCTCCGTAACAGCGTCAAGGACAAACTCGCGCGTGATGAGGTGGTTGCATCGATCACCGTGCGACTGGTCGGCACGAATGAAATCGTTCGCATCGCCAAGACCGCGGGGTTCGATACGCTTTACATCGATCTTGAACATTCGAGCCTGTCGATGGCAAGCACCGGCCAGTTGTGCATCATGGCGCTCGAAGCGGGGATCCCGGCGTTCGTACGCGTACCCAGCAACACGCCCGAATATATTTCGCGTGTGTTGGATGGCGGTGCGCTTGGCGTGATTGCGCCAGGTGTGCGATCTGCCGCCGAAGCTCGTGCGGTCGTCGCGGCAGCGAAATATCGGCCGCAAGGGGATCGCGGTTATGGCGCGGGCCTTGCGCATTTGCAATACCGGAATTTCCCGCCGGCGGAAGTTTTTCAGGCGATGAACGACGCGACGATGGTCATCGTGCAATTTGAATCGGCGGCTTCCCTTATGGCGGCGAATGAAGTCATGGCGGTGGAGGGTGTCGATATGGTGTTGATCGGCACCAATGACCTCATGGTGGATCTTGGCATTCCGGGTCAATTCGATCATTCGCTGGTCCATGATGCGTATGTTCGAGCGCTGGCCGCTTGCAAGAAATACGGCAAGCATCTTGGCATCGGTGGACTGTCAACGCGGCCGGATCTGGTCGAAAAATACGTCAAGATGGGCGCGCGTTATGTTTCGACGGGGACTGATCTCGCGTTCTTGATGGCTGCGTGTACGGAACGGGCCAAAGCGGTGCAGAGTATCGTGAAATAGCGCCATGGCGTCATTGCTGCATAGGCAGGTATCCAGGCGATTCAAATCGAAGCAGGAGACTCAGTAATGAAGACCGACGACAAGCCCCGCGTGTATGACATCCTCGCGCAGGCGTTCATGCAGGAAGAGGTGACCACCTGCTTCGCGCTACTTGGCGATGCGAACATGAACTGGGCCGCGCGACTCTCTGAGCAGGGCTGCCGCATGATCTATGTGCGCCATGAGCATTGCGCCGTTGCGGCCGCGATGGCGTACTCGCGCAAGAACTGGGATGTGGCGGTGGCAACCGTTACCTGCGGGCCTGGCTTGACGCAATTGATCACCGCGCTTCCTGCAGCAGTGCGCGCGCATTTGCCGCTGGTGGTGTTCGCCGGCGAAGCGCCGCTGAAAAGCGGTTGGTACAACCAGGAGATCGATCAGGCGCCGATTATCACCGCTACTGGCGCTGCGTATCACAGCCTGCACATGATCGAACGCATGCCGGTTGCAGTGCGCGATGCGTTCTTGCAGGCGCGCCGCGAACGTCGGCCAGTGGTGATCGGTATTCCCTTCGATTTGCAGGCGCGAACGTGGGACGGACCCGTAAAGCTACCGACCCCCTCCCACAAGCTGTTGCCGCGCCCATCGCCGATACCACCGCATCCTGATGATGTCGCGAGCGCTGCGCAATTGATCGCGGGCGCCGAGCGAATCGTGGTGTTGGCGGGACTTGGCGCGGTCGACGCCAAAGCAGCCGCGGCATGTAAGGCGCTCGCTGCCAAGACAGGCGGTCTGCTTTCGACCACGCTTCCTGCTCGCGGGCTCTTCCACGACGATCCATATTGTCTTGGCATCTCAGGCAGCTTTACACCAGAGGTCGGGTTGGAATTGCTGGCGCAAGCCGATCTCGTGATCGTGGTCGGTGGTTCGCTTGCCTACCATGCGGGTGGTGGGGGACAGCTCTGGCCGAAGGCGAAGATGCTGCATGTCGATATCGATCCGGTCGCGGTGAGCCAAGGGCAAGAGGTCGCGCGCCATCACTTGCGCGCCGATGCGCGTCTTGGCGTCGAGACACTCACCGCGGCTTTGCCGGCGCGTAAGCAATCATGGCGAAGCGACGCGATTGCTGCGCGTATCCGTGAAGCCAAGCCCGACAGCTACGTATTCGATATCGCGCCGGGATTGCTCGATCCGCGCGATGTGGCCGCGGCATTGGAGAAATCGTTGCCGCCCGACTGGGAGATGGTGAACTCAGGTGGGCATGCCTCCTGGTTCTTCGCGCAGATGCCCTCGCGCCCCTACGAGAAGTTCCTCACCATCCGCGAGTTCGGCGCGATCGGCAATGGCATCTCGTATGCCATCGGCGTGGCCGCCGCGCGCCCTGATCGAACCGTAGTGCTCTTCGATGGCGATGGCAGCCTGATGATGCATGTGCAGGAAATGGAAACGATCAAGCGTCACGGCCTCAAGATCCTGATCGTCGTGGTGAACGATGGCGCATACGGGTCTGAAGTCCACAAGTTCCGCTCGGAAGGATTGCCCGAAGAAGGCTCGGTGTTCGGTTACTGCGACTTCGCGGGCATCGCGCGAGGATTTGGGCTGCCGGGCAGGACGTTCAAGAGTCTCGCCGAGCTACCGAACGCCGTCGCTGAATTCGGTAAAACGGGTGGCGCGGCGGTGTGGGACTTTCACGTCTCGGACAAGGTGTTGTCGCCGACGATGCGGCGTGCGCATCCGCATCCTGCGACTGCGAAGAAGAGCTGAGGCGGGGCGTCAGAGGTTGGCGGTGGCTCGAAGCGTTGACGAACGGAGAACGGGCGAAATGAAGCGTGTTGCATTTCAAGATGTGATCCGCGTCGTACTTGCTTCATTTGCGTGCAAGCTTGCGTTGCTGCTTGCAGCCGGCATTCCTTCGGTGCAGGCGCAAGAGCCGGCCGCGACGGTGCAGGATCCGAACCTCGCGCATCCAACGAAAGTCGTCACCGTCGCCGGCAAGGGATACACCCTCGCCGGTCTCGTCACCCATCTGGAGGGCGTAAAGACGTTCAAGCATGGCATCGCGCTTTT
Organism: Klebsiella pneumoniae; assembly: GCA_945906755.1. Classification (GTDB taxonomy): domain Bacteria; phylum Pseudomonadota; class Gammaproteobacteria; order Burkholderiales; family SG8-39; genus SHXR01. The sequence continues at coordinate 14,262 of CAMDRJ010000085.1, forward strand.
TCCTGGTTTCCCGGGAATAATGAAGCTGCGTGAGGAAAACGGGCAAGCGGCGTTCGAGATGCGCGGCAATTTCCTGGTCCGTTCGCGCCGGAATTGGCTCGACGAAGAAACGCTAGTGGTTACCTCATGATGCGGCCAGAGAAGGTCCTCTCTTTGACGGTCATTGAGCCGATCCTGATGCCATTGTTGATGCAAACCGGTGAACGAGCCTTGTTCGCTGAATATGACTCCGTTGCGTCGGGCTTTATTGCGGCGGCGGCGCGCGGCGAACCTGAAGTCGGTTGGAAGAAATTTTTAGACTACCGGAACGGCGAGGGCGCATGGGAGCGCCTGTCCGAAGCCGCGCAGGCGAGGTTCCTCGCGATTACAGACAACACCGTCGCCGGCTACAAGTCGAACCTTCGCAATCCAACGACGATGCAAAATCTCCGCGACATTGGCGTAGCCCAAGTACTTCGCCTGTGCATAGAGCAGTCGGTCAAACGGGTCGCCATGCTTTTGCTGCAATTCGCACGACATAAGAATCGGCTCAAGCGATAACGCGCACATGCGAAAGCCGTCGCGCAATGCCTGTTCGACCACGCGGCGCGGTTGCAGATTGATCTTACCTTTGCGCCATTTTAGGCCGACCTCCCACACCGATGCTTCAGAGAACGCAACCTCGTCGGCGCGCGCCATTGCGGCGCGTGCGGGTGCGCTCAATTGTGGGGCGTCGGTCAGTGCCCAGATGAGGCAATGGGTATCGAGCAGCAGTTTCATCCGCCAAGCAGATCGTTATCGGTCATTGGCGCATGAAAATCCGCCGCCAGCTTGAGCTTGGAACGCTTCAATCCGCCAAGACGCACGCCGCTCTTGGATGCAACCGTAGTCACCGGCATCAAACGCGCAAGCGGCTTGCCCGCGCGCGCGATGATGATTTCCTCGCCCGCCACCGCTTTGTCCAGCAAGGCCGAAAGATTGGTTTTGGCATCGTAAATATTGACCAGCATTACGGTCTCCGTGGAGATTCGAATGGTCGGTCAAATGCTACCATTTCTGACCAACTTGGCGGCGGCATTCGGTCGGGAACGCACCATGGCCTGCGCAATCGGGCACGTGGCATGGCGATTAGCCGTGGGTCTCCCAGTCGTGCGTCTGCTCAAGATATTAAAGCCAGGCCCGCCCTTACTTCACCTGAATCAACTCGATACTGACGTTATCGGGCGCGCTCACATAGCACAACACCACCCCCGGCTTGAACTCCCAGGGCTCCACGGCCATCTTCACCCCTTTCGCCTTCAGCTTGTCGCAGAAAGCGCGCAGATCGCCGCGATAGGTGAAACAGAAGTGATCGGTGCCCCACTCGTTGTGGCTCGAATAGCCTTCGAAGGGCTGCATCGGTCGGGTCGCCGCCGGTTGTTCGCCGGGGCGCTGGCCGCGCACCACGATCAGCATGCCGGCAATGCGCACATCGATTTGCACCGCACCCCGCAAGTTCGGCTGCTCCGCGACGATCTCACCGCCCAACATCTCGCAATACCAATTCGCCGCCGCCCGCGGATCGCGGCTGATCAGGTGAATATGGTTGAACGCAAACTTCGATTCCATGCGGGTATGTCTCCGTTGTTTCGCGAAACGACGTTCAATGCCCCTTGTATGCTGAGTTTTGGAAGTTTGAAGGGGGGTCACAAGATGCAAATTTGCAGCACTTATCCACAGGGGCACAGGGGATCGGCGCCCCACGCACAGGCCCCTGTGCCCCTGTGGGTAAGTGCGAGGCATGAAGGCGAATTCCGT
>CAMDRJ010000086.1 GCA_945906755.1 Klebsiella pneumoniae
GCCTGCGGCGGAGGCTGGCGCCTTTTTCTCACCGATGCGACTTTCTTCGCCCGCAAGGAGTTTGCGGATGTTCTCGCGGTGGCGCCAAATGAGAAGCAGCGAAATCGCACTCACTGCCACCAGCATGGCACTCGATTTGATCAGGAAAAAGGTAAAGAACGGCGCGAAAATCGCCGCGATCAACGCCGCAAGCGACGAATAACGGAAAAACAATGCGATGACGACCCAAGTCGCGAGTGTCAGCAAACCAAGCCATTGGTGGATCGCAAAGAGGATGCCCGCTGCGGTTGCGACGCCCTTGCCGCCCTTGAACTTGAAAAACACCGGGTATAGATGGCCGAGAAACACGGCCAGCGCTGAAAGTGCGACCGTCTCTTGCGGCAGATCGTAGCGGGGTGCCAGCAAGGCGGTGGCCATGACCGCGACGAACCCCTTCAACGCATCGCCCAGCAAGGTAAGGACCGCGGCCATGCGGTGACCGGTCCGCAGCACATTGGTAGCGCCGGGGTTGCCAGAGCCATAGGTATACGGATCAGGCAGACGAAACGCCTTGCTTACCAGCACGGCGAATGCGATCGATCCGATCAAATAAGCGACAATCACAGGGACGACGTTGCCCATCACATCCTCTCCTAGGGGGTCCCGATTGTACTTCTCGTCGGCCCGCACCTACCATCCATCGGAATTGACAGTCCGTTCATATAGGTCAAAGCCGGAATTTCTTCTCATATCAGAGGGCCAGCGACAACATGGACACCGTATTCATCCACGGGCTGCGCGTCGATGCACAAATCGGCATCTACCGCCGTGAGCGCACCACCACCCAGCCGGTTGAAATCGATCTCGATATCGCGATGCCGAACAGCAAGGTATTTACCTCGGGGAAGGTGGGCGACACGATCGATTATGCGGTGGTCGTCGATCGTGTTGTCAAAGAACTCGCCGAAGCGCGCTTTGGCCTCGTCGAAGAAATGGCGGAGGCCATCGCATCCATGCTACTCAAGGATTTTAAGTCGCCGCGCGTGCGGATTCGTATCGCCAAGCTTGGAATTCTCCGTAACGCTGCGCGCGTCGGTATCTCGATCGAACGAACCGCGACGACGGGCGATGCAGCACGAACCGGTCAGTGGCAATCCAAGGAGTGGCCAAGCGGATCCAATCCATTTGCCGATTCCGACACCTCCCCATAGCATCTCCTTGCCGCGCGGACTGATTCGGTCAATCGCTAATCGGTCAGCGCGACGTTGACGGGCGTCACGTTAAGAATCTGCGACAAGACGCGCGGATCGATCCCAACCAGGTAACCGCGTCGCCCGCCATTGATGTAGATCCGCTCGCAATCAAGGATGCTGCGCTCTACATAGACGTTCATCGGCTTGCGCGTGCCAAATGGTGAGGTCCCGCCGATCTGATAGCCCGAATGCCGTTGCGCGACGTCGGGTTTGCAGGGTTCGATCGATTTGCATCCGACTTGGCGCGCAAGATTCTTCGTGGAAACCGTTCGATCGCCATGCATTAAGACAATGAGCGGCTGCTTCTTATCGTCTTCCATGATCAAGGTCTTCACCACGACGTGCTCATCGACGCCAAGCGCGTCCGCGCTCACGCGCGTACCACCATGCTCGACATACTCGAACACATGCTCGGTAAATACAATGCCATGGTTGCGCAGGAATTGCGTTGCGGGGGTTGCGGAGACGTGGGGGCTGCGGGCCATATCGTTTAGGAAACGCTGATTAAGCTATCTCGCGCAATCAGCGTGACCACATTTTTCAGGGAGTTACGAGGGGGCGAGCCCCCTTGTTCAGTTATTCCTTTAGGGGTGGTTCAACTCACGCAGAGATTAGCAGCGGCGCGGACACCTCGCTGTACCCAACTCCCGATGGCCCACTGCTACACTTTGTGCGGCCGTCAAAGAAAGCAGGGATATGACTAGCAATACGCGCTGGGACGAGGAAGTCGACGTCGTTGTCGTAGGCGGCGGATGCGGCGGCATGTCGGCCGCGCTCGCCTGCTCGATTCTTGGACTGTCGGTCGTACTCTGTGAGAAGACCGATCAGGTTGGCGGCACCACCTCTACCTCAGCCGGCACGATCTGGATTCCACTCACCGAAGGCGCGCTCACAGGCGAGCAACCCGATTCGCGCGAGCAAGTTGAGCGCTATCTCGCCGGCCTGATTCCCGATGCCGCAACCTCGGTCAAGCTGCGAGCATTCCTCGACGCGGGCCCGGCGATGCTCGATTTCTTTGCGCAGCATACCGAGGCGCTCCGCTTTCTGCTGGTCGCGCGTCATCCTGACTATCGGTTCGACGTGCCCGGCGCCACGGTGGGCGGTCGCGCGCTGATTCCACCGGTGTTTGACGGCCGGCTCCTTGGCAAGGATTTCGATCGGATTCGTCCGCCGATTCACGAGTTCATGCCCCTTGGCGGCATGATGGTCGGCAAGGACGATATCGCGCCGCTGTTGCATCCGTTCGCATCCGTCAGCGCGTTTCGACACGCCGGTAAATTGCTCTTACGTTATGCCTCCGATCGCCTGAAATATCGGCGCGGCACGCGACTGGTCATGGGCAATGCCCTAGTCGCGAGGCTCTTTCACAGCCTCAGGCAACGTGAGGTACCGATCCGCTTCGATACATCGCTTGCTGAACTGATCACCGATCAAGGCGGTGTAATCGGGGTGACAGTCAAACGATCGAATAGTCATCGCACGATTCGCGCACGCAGAGGCGTGGTTCTCGCAACCGGCGGATTCGGCGGCTCGGCTGTGTTGCGTGCGAAATACCTGCCGCAGCCATTGGCCGAGGCCACCGCAGGCTTTGAAGGCAACACGGCCGATGCCATTCGCATTGCCGTGAAAAGCGGCGCTGCAGTAAACACCGATCATGTCACGCCCACTTTTTGGGTACCGGTATCGGTCATGAAACGCTCAGATGGCACAACCGCGCGCTTCCCGCACATCATTCTCGATCGCGCGAAACCGGGCCTCATTGCGATCGACGGAACCGGTAAGCGCTTCACCAATGAAGCCGATTCGTACCATGACTTTGTGCTGGCCGTGTACGCGAACTACCGTAAGACGCAGACGATAGCAACGCATCTAATTTGCGACGCACGCTTTATTCGCGACTACGGCCTTGGGCTGATCTACCCCAAAACGCGCAATTTCGATGCGTATGTCGCAATGGGATACTTGAAGCGCGGCAAAACGATCGAAGACCTCGCGCGTACGATCGAGGTAGACGGTGCGGCGCTTGTTCGTACGGTTCACCGCTATAACGAACACGCCGCACGCGGCGATGATCCGGATTTCCACAAAGGCAACAGCATCCTCAATCGCCACAATGGCGATCCGACGGTCCAGCCCAATCCGTGTGTGCGCCCTATTGGTGACGGCCCTTACTATGCGGTGACCGTTTATCCGTCTGATCTTTCAACGAGCGTGGGCCTCGCCGCGGATGAACACGCCCGTGTGTTGGACGAGCAGGGCGCGCCCATCACCGGGCTCTATGCGTGCGGGGCGGATATGTCCTCAGTCATGCAAGGTGCCTATCCCGGGCCCGGCACAACGCTCGGGCCCGCAATGACCTTTGCCTATCTCGCGGCGCATCATCTTGCCGCGCAAGAAGCTTCGCGTGACAACGACGCGGCCATTGCGACCGAAGCCCCTCCGGCACGCATGTTTGCGCAGGCCAATTGACTAAAGCCGTCGCAGCGCTATTGAAACTGCACCACCGTGCGCCCGCGCGCGCCGCCTTTGATCAATTGATCACAGTAGGTTTTCAGTTCGGCAAATGGGATGGTCTGGATGATGCGATCGAGGTGACGCGGCTTCATATCAGTCGCCAACCGTGACCAAGCCGTGCCGCGCTGGTCGACCGGATGATTGGCGTTGATGCCGATCAACATCGCGCTGCGCAAGATAAACGGATAGATCGAGGTGGTGAAGGTCTCGCCCGCAGCATTACCGAATGCGCACACGACCCCGCCTTTCTTGAGGCTGCGCAGAATCGCATCCAGCGGTGCGCCGCCCACCGTATCGATGCATCCAGCCCAGCGCTGTTCTTCGAGCGGCTTCGGACCGCTTACAATCTCCGCGCGTCCGATGACCCGCGCTGCACCAATCGAACACAGATAATCCGCTTCGCTTGCCTTGCCGGTAATCGCCACCACCTCGAAGCCGAGTCCGGCGAGGATGTCGACCGCGAAGCTGCCACAGCCGCCGGTCGCACCGGTCACAGCGATCGGACCGCTTTGCGGTGTTACGCCAAGGGCCATCATTCGTTCAATCGCGACCGATGAGGTGTAAGCGCCGATGCCAAGCGCCATCGTCGTGAACTCATCGAATTCCGCGGTGACCGCATGCACCCATGCCGCCGGAACCCGAACATATTCCGCATAGGCGCCGTCACGACGAATGCCGAATTCGGCCCCGCCTTGCACGGTAACGCGATCGCCCTCGCGAAAGCGAGCATCCGCGGAAGACGCCACCACACCGGACATTTCAATACCCGGAATACAAGGAAAGCGCTTCACAACATTGCCCGCGCCGCTCACCGCTCGGGCGTCTTTGAAATTCACCGCCGCGAAGCGGGTGCGAATCACCACGTCACCCGGATCAAGCTCATCGACGTTCATAGTGACCACGCGACTCACGCGCCGCCCGTCTTCATTGAATAATCGTACCGCCGTAAATGTTGGCATCACCGTCTCCGCTCGTTCCATGAATTCTATTGCAACGACCAGCCACCACGCTTGCAGCGGTCGGTCAGTAGCGCGTGCTACATTCAAGGCGGCCTTCGATTCCTCCATTCCCAGGCCATCCAGGGAGCCAAGATGGGACAACTGATCGCGTGGAATGCCGCGCACGTCGATGCTGGATTACTGATTCTGCGCCTTGCCGTGGGCATCGGTTCATTCATTCACGGCGTGAACAAGGTCGGCAAAGTCCATCTCTTTGCGGGCGACCATCACCTTCCCAATTGGCTCGCGGCGATTGCCATGTGGGTACAAATCATCGGCGGCGCGTGCCTCGTGCTTGGGTTTGCAACCTTCCCGGCTGCCCTTGGCTTGGTGATTTTCTATTTAGTCGCAACGCAAGAATTGATCGTCCGCAAGAAAGAACCCTTTGCGCGCCCTGGTGTCCACACCTGGGACTCCGGGCTGCTTTACCTCGCTATTCCATTGGCGATTCTGGTGGCAGGTCCGGGTCGATATTCGTTGGATGCGCTCTTCTTTGCACGTTAGCCGCGCGGATGGTGTTTCGCGTGCAGTTGCTTCATCCGTTCGCGCGCCACATGGGTGTAGATCTGCGTCGTGGAAATATCCGCATGACCCAGCAGCATCTGCACCACACGCAGATCGGCGCCGTGATTGATGAGATGCGTGGCAAACGCATGGCGCAAGGTATGCGGTGATAGGCGTTTGTCCGGGATCGCGGTCAAGCCATAGCGTTTGATGATGTGCCAGAAGCCCTGTCGCGTCATCGGCTCCCGCCGTGCCGTGACGAACAAATACTCGGAACCGGTGCCGCGCAGTTGCTCCGCGCGCGCGGTCTTCATGTAACGATCGATCCAGTCGGATGCAATCTCGCCCATCGGCACCAGGCGCTCCTTCGATCCTTTGCCCATCACGCGTACCACGCCCATGTCCTGCGACACTTGCACGGTCTTGATCGACACCAGCTCCGTGACCCTGAGTCCGGTCGCGTAAAGCAGTTCCAGCATGGCGCGATCACGGAGCCCAAGCGTCGCGGTCACATCGGGTGCGGCGAGCAAGACCTCGACATCCGCCTCCGAAACGGTCTTGGGAAATCGCGGTGTGCGTTTGGGTGGATCCAGTTTGACGGTCGGATCCGCGACCAGTATTCGCTCGCGAATCGCATACGCGTAAAAGCGTTTCAGGCTCGAAATCAGTCGCGCATGCGTGCTCGGTCGCGGCCGTGGCGTAAGCGCATAGCGATGCGCAAGATAGCCGAGGAGATCCGCTTCGGTCGCACGTCCGATCGCGCTGTTCTGGATGGCAAGCCAGGTGGCAACAAGCTCAAGATCCCGCCGATACGCTTCCAGCGTATTGCGTGATAGGCCGTCTTCCAACCAGAGCGCGTCGCAAAACGCGTCGATCAGGGCGGCATCGTCCGGCCTCAGGCCGGTACGGTGTGGGCCCGTGCCGGCGCCGGCAGATCGTCGCTCTGCACCGGCGCCTCGTGCGCGAGTAGCCATTGTTTGGTTGATATCAGATAGCCGTCGGTGTGATGAGCAAATCCGCCGATGTCATTGGCGCCAACAACCCGGTGACGGGGAATGATGAAATTATGCCCAGCAATCGGATCTTCGTGACAATTAGGTTACGCGTAACCAATGCGACCCGTCGCAGAGCATCGACGGCGAGCGTACCATCGCGTCGTCTGCATGATTAGCTGGGGAATTCCATGATGAGCACCAGTATCCGCAACAATACGTCGAACGCAACGCCCACCAGCAACCCGCTGCTCACCCTTTCCGCCGCGGGCCAGTCGATCTGGCTCGACTACATTCGTCGCGATCTCATCGAATCGGGCGAACTCGCGAAGATGATCGCCAACGATGGCCTGGCGGGCATGACCTCCAATCCGGCCATCTTTGAGCGCGCCGTCGCAACCGATCCGACCTATCAAGGATTTCTGCGCAATTTCGCGGGTGATCGACGCAATGTGAAAGCAGCCTACGAGGCACTCGCCATCCGCGACATTCGCGATGCAGCCGATGCCTTGGCACCCGTCTACACCCGAACGCGCGGGCTCGATGGCTATGTGAGCCTGGAAGTCTCGCCTGATCTAGCCACTGATACCGCCGGCACGATCGATGAAGCGCGCCGACTTTGGCAAGCGGTCGGCAAGCCTAATCTCATGATCAAGGTGCCGGGCACGCCAGCCGGTATCCCGGCGATTCGCGCCTTGATTGCCCTTGGCCTGAACGTCAATGTCACACTGCTCTTTGCGCGCTCTGCCTATGAAGCCGCAGCAGAGGCCTATATCGCCGGACTCGAAGAGCGCTTCAAACAAGGGCAACCGGTCGCAGGCATTGCCAGTGTCGCCAGTTTTTTTGTGAGCCGGATAGATGCAGCGATCGATGCACAATTGGATGTCATCGTCAAAGCGGGCGGTACCAACGCGGCACGCGCATCGTTGCTTGCCGGTCGCATCGCGATCGCTAATGCGAAGCTCGCGTACGGTCGATATCAGGAATTGATCGCCAGTCCGCGTTGGCAAGTGCTGGCGGCCGCGGGTGCGCATCCGCAGCGGCTCCTTTGGGCGAGCACTGGCACCAAGAACCCCGCTTATCGCGACGTCGTCTATGTGGAAGAGTTGATCGGCATGGAGACGGTCAACACGCTGCCGCCTGCCACCTTGAACGCCTTTCGCGATCATGGCGCGGTGCGCGCAAGCCTCACCGAGAAGCTTGCCGAGGCAAGACAATCGCTCGCCGATCTGAGTGCGCTTGGTATCTCTCTTGATTCAGTCACCGCCGCTTTGTTGAAAGACGGCGTGAAGCAATTTGAAGAGGCCTTCGTGAAGCTGCTGGAAAGCGTCGAGCGGACACTCAATCCGCGCTAAAACCACTAAATGAATCGCTCGAGCGCCACGGTGGCAGCGCCGAATGCGAAGGCATCCATCGCGAGCACACCGTAGTCCACGCCCGCATACAATCGCTGCGTCACGGCACTCTCACCGCCCGCGCCAAGCGCGACGAAAATCGGTAATAGATGGTCATCGGTCGGATGGGCCCGACTGCCATGCGGAGCACTGCGCTCCCAATCGAGCAGCGCATCGATATCGTGCGCGGCAAGACGCTCTGCAAACCACGACTGGAATTCAGCGACATAGGGCGTGGTTTCCGCCTCGCGCTCCCACCTGACAATGTCGCGCAGATTGTGGGTGAGATTGCCCGAACCGATGACGAGCACACCCTCGCTTCCGAGGTCCGCAAGCGCACAACCCATCGCATAATGATGACGGGCATCCATCCGCGGCTGGATTGATAACGGGACAACCGGAATATCGGCGTCCGGAAACATGTGCAGCAAGGGCGACCACGCGCCATGATCGAGCCCCCGCTGCGGATTCGGGCGCGCCGCGATCCCCGCATCATGCAGCCGCTGCAAGATCTGCTCGCCGATATCGACCGCGCCCGGGGCCGGATACTTGATCTGATAGAGGGGCGGTGGAAAGCCGAAAAAATCGTAGATCGTTTCCGGGCGCGCGGCCATGCCGACCTCCGGCGCCGCGGTCAGGTGATGACCGGACACCATCACAATTGCCCGAGGTTTGCCCAGCGCGCCAGCCAATCGACTGAACATCGCGCCGGTTGGCCCGGGATCGAGGGCCATCATGGGTGAGCCGTGTGACAGAAAGAGCGTCGGGAAGGTTTGCATAGTAGGTAGTTTGGGGGGGCAGGACCTGAATTTGGGAGAGATTTCAACTTAATGTCCGGTCAAAGCGACCGCATTACAAGTATTTTCATCTCGTTTCGCCCGTTTCTGTGTCCAGGGAGCCCGCTCCTACGTATAATGCCGGCCTCCCTCGCCCTATGCCAGATGCATTCCACCAGAGTGCCCGCCGCATTCCATCGAGGTCCGCAGTTTCCCCTCGCCTCCTGGGTCTCGCATGTCTCGTCTCATTCGCAATATCGCCATCATCGCGCACGTCGATCACGGCAAAACCACGCTCGTCGATAAGCTCCTACAACAGACCGGCACCTTCGCCGCCCATGAACGGGTGGTCGAGCGCGTGATGGACTCCAACGATCTGGAAAAAGAACGCGGCATCACCATTCTCGCGAAGAACTGCGCGATCGAGCATGCTGGGGTGCGGATCAACATCGTCGACACACCAGGCCATCGCGATTTCGGCGGTGAAGTCGAGCGCGTGCTCGGCATGGTCGATGGCGTGTTGCTGCTGGTCGATGCAGTGGAAGGCCCGATGCCGCAAACGCGCTTCGTGACCAAGAAAGCGCTGGCGCAAGGACTCTCGCCGATCGTCGTCATCAACAAGGTCGATCGGCTGAACGCGCGTCCGGACTGGGTCATCGACCGCACCTTCGATCTGTTCGCCAATCTCGATGCAAGCGAGCACCAGCTCGACTTCGCGGTGGTGTACGCCTCGGCGCTAGAAGGTTGGGCCTCCAACAAACCCGGCACGCGCGAGCCCGATATGAAGGCGCTGCTCGACACCATTCTCGAGCGGGTTCCGGCGCCAAGTGACGAGGGTCCCGATGGCCCCCTGCAGTTCCAAGTCAGCGCACTGAATTATTCGAACTATGTCGGCCGGATCGCGGTCGGTCGAATTCGTCGTGGCCGCATTCGTCCCGGCTCCGAAGTGGTGGTCATGCAAGGCGACAAGATCCTCAACAAAGGTCGAGTCGGCTTGGTCTATGCCATGAAGGGTCTCGAACGCGCGCAAGTCGAGGAATCGGCGGCCGGCGATATCGCGTTGATCAGCGGCCTTGAGGGCATCGAAATCGGCAACACCGTGGCCGCTGTGGAGCGCCCAGAAGGCCTACCCCCACTCGCGGTCGACGAGCCGACGCTCACGATGAGCTTCCAAGTCAACAGCTCACCCTATGCCGGGACGGAAGGCAAGTTCGTGACGAGTAGGCAGATTCGCGACCGGCTATTCCGCGAGCTGCACACCAATGTAGCCTTGCGCGTGGAAGAAACCGCTGACGCCGATGTGTTTCGCGTCTCCGGACGGGGCGAGTTGCACCTCACGATTCTCATCGAAAGCATGCGGCGCGAAGGCTACGAGCTGGCGGTCGGGCGTCCGCGCGTCATTACCCGCAACATCGATGGCGTGCTGAGCGAGCCCTATGAATCCCTCACGCTCGATGTTGAACAGGCCCATCAAGGCGCGGTCATGGAATCACTTGGCGGTCGCCGTGGTGATCTCGTTGACATGGTGCCCGATGGCAAAGGGCGCGTGCGCCTCGAATACCGGATTCCCGCGCGCGGCCTGATCGGCTTTCAGAACGAATTTCTCAATGCCACGCGCGGCACCGGCGTCATGAGCCATCTGTTCGATTCTTACGATGCCTGGAAAGGCGATCTGCCCGGACGCGCCAATGGCGTGCTGGTCTCGCAAGATCAGGGCGAGGCAGTCGCTTACGCGCTCTGGTTCCTGCAGGATCGCGGCCGACTATTCGTTTCGCCCGGTGAGCGGCTGTACGAGGGCATGATCGTCGGCATCCATAGCCGCGATTCGGATCTTGTCGTCAATCCGATCAAGGAAAAGAAACTCACCAACGTGCGTGCCTCAGGCAAGGACGAGCACATCGTCCTTACGCCACCGGTGCAGATGAGTCTCGAATACGCGGTCGAGTTTATTCAGGACGATGAACTGGTCGAAGTCACACCGAAATCGATTCGTATGCGCAAGCGCCATTTGCTCGCCCATGAGCGCAAGCGCGCCGCACGCAGTGTGGAAGCAGAGGCGTAGGCGTTCGTCGATCACGCTTAGTTCCGCATGGCACCTAGCCATATTGGGGCCGAGCTACAACGACAAACGGGCCGCCCTGCCCCCTTGACAAAGGGGGTGCCATAGCGAAGCGTGGCGGGGGATTACACGCGTCTAGGATTTCCGAAGTGAATTAGACTCGCGTGCTTGACGCTCTTGACCATGAAGCCAAAAAAGCACCCGAGAAAAACCGGCGAGGCCGGCCCCCTGTTGCCTCCGCCCACCGATTGGCGCACGACGGATGCAGACGAGCTCGCGAAGCGCAATCTCCGCGCCCGCGAGGAACGCCATCGCATCACGAACCTCGATCCGACGCACCCGATCTTCTCGAATTTTGAAGTCCGCTCGCCAAGCGGCATGACCTACCGTGCCGAGATTCGTGACGTCGCGTCGCGCCAGTTCTCCTGCACTTGCACCGATTTTCGCATCAACGGGCTTGGCGCCTGCAAACACGTCGAGTCCATCCTGCTCCAGCTCGCCCGCCGCCACCGCGCGGAATTCAAGGCCACCCTGCGGGTCTCCTCGTCGCGCGTGGACATCATTACCGACCTCGCCGCCGGGTGCCTGCGCGTCGAGCGCAACGCCGCGAAGCTGCCGCCGGGTCTCAAGGCGCGTTTTGACGGCGACGGGCTCCAGTTGGACGGGCTGGATGCGGCGGATTTGGTCGAGGAGATCGCGAAGTCCAGCAACCAGTCGCTGCGCATTTCACAGGATGTCCAACCCTGGATCGAGGCCCGATCCCGTGAGCATGACCGGATCTTGAGTCGCCGCGCATACGAAACCGGCGTCGCCAATGGCAGCCATCCGGAGCACGTCACACATAGTCCGCTGCTGCCCTATCAGCGTGAGGGCATGCTGCACCTCGCCTTCAAGGAACGTGCGCTGCTCGCCGATGAAATGGGTCTCGGGAAAACCATTCAGGCGATCGCCGCGAGCGCGCTTCTCCACCATCTTGGCAAGGCACAGCGCGTCCTCGTTGTCACGCCCGCCTCGCTGAAGACTGAATGGGAGGAGCAGATCAAGAAATTCACCGATCTGCCGCTGCGTCTCGTCTTTGGCGGACGAGCGCTGCGCGCGCGGATCTACAGCGAGCCGGAGCCACCGTTTTTCACGATCGCGAATTACGAACAAATTGTCGCCGACAGTCTCGACATCAACGCCCGCCTGCGCCCGGACATCGTCATTCTCGACGAAGCCCAGCGGATCAAGAACTGGTCCACCAAGACCGCCCAGGCGGTGAAGCGGCTGCAAAGCCGCTATGCGTTCGTGCTCACCGGCACCCCGATCGAAAACCGGATTGACGAGCTGCGCTCGATCGTAGACTTCCTCGACCCCGCGATCCTGGGCCCGCTGTTCCGCTTCAACCGCGAGTATTACGAACTCGACGAAAGGGGCCGTCCGGCGGGCTACAAAAACCTCGACAAACTGCGCGAACGCGTGCGCTCGATCCTCATTCGCCGCCGCAAGGCCGATGTCGAGACCGAGCTACCCGACCGCACCGACCGCACCCATTTCGTCGCCCTCACGCCGGCCATGCGCGACGAGTATGCGGGCGTCCAAAAACAGGTGGCCGAGCTGCTGGCGAAGTCGAAACGCCGCCCGCTCACGCCGAAAGAACAGGATCTGCTGATGGTCCTCCTCAACATGATGCGCATGATCTGCGACTCGCCTGGGATCATGAAGAACAATCCCTCGCGGGAATGCCCGAAGTTGGACGAGCTTGCCCGCGTCCTCGATGAATGCCTTGCTGATCAGGATGTCAAAGTGATCATCTTCTCGGAATGGGTCGGCATGCTTGAGCGCGTCCGCGAATGGGCGGACAAGCGCCGCATCGGTTACGCCTGGCACACCGGCAGCGTCGCGCAAAAACAGCGCCGCGCCGAGATCATCGCCTTTCGCCAGAACCCGGAGTGTCGTCTGTTCCTCAGCACCGATTCGGGCGGCGTCGGGCTCAACCTCCAGAATGCGAGCGTGGTCATCAACTGCGACCTGCCGTGGAACCCGGCCCGACTCGAACAGCGGATCGCGCGCGCCTGGCGCAAGAACCAACTGCGCCCAGTCACCGTCGTCAACCTCGTCGCCGAGAACACGATCGAACACGGCATGCTGGCCTCGCTAGCGCAGAAAATGGATCTTGCCCAAGGCGTGCTCGACGGCAAGGGCGATCTCGCCACGATCTCGCTGAAGAGCGGCCGCCAGGCCTTCCTCAAACGACTCGATCAAGTCATGGCCTCGGTGCCGGAGGATATAACTTATATAAAGACGCCACCGGCCGATCCCGCCCTGCATTTCGCTTCCCGCGTCAAGGCGGTACTGGGGAACCGTCTCGCCCACTGCGACGAGACCTGGGTGCCCAGCGCGCCGACACCGATCATCATGGCTGTCCTCCAGGACGGCTCCGAGCGTCCGCGCATCGAGGCGTTGTTCGCCGAGACCGTTTGGCGCGGCGACAAGCCAACGCTCCAGATACTGGATGCCGCCACCTGGCAGGCGCTCGAACATCTCGCCCGTGCCGGCGTGATCAGCATCCACACCCGCGCCACGCGCCCCTTGCTGCCCGTGCCGGGCCAACCCACGCCGCCACCGCTGACCGCGGAAGAACTCGCCCGCATCGATGCGCTGCGCGCGCTCGCGGCCAAAAAGCGTCGGGCCGCGAAAGCGCTGCTCGCGGAGGATCTCACCGAAGAGGCCACTGCACTGAACAAGAGCGCCGCTACCGCCGAGGCGGAAGCGGATGCCATTCAGTCAAGATGAACGGACGCTACCCTTCGTTGAATTCGTCGCGGATTGGATTGCGCTGCTCGCGAGCGGATCGGGGCAACGGACATCATGACCACCGACCTAGCAGACTTGTCCCGCTCTCGCCTTCCCTACGGCTCCGCCTACAACCTGCTCTGAACTTCACGCTTTCGTTGTCTGCGGATTGCACTTAACGCCGCGCATGTGCCGATAGAAACTTCCAGATCCGCCCATTGACATCGACATGCCCGGCCCACCGGTGATCGTGGCCGGCGATTTCGAGATATTCCACGCTATGCCCGGCTGCCTCGTACGCTTGCCGCACCTTGCGGCTCTCAGTGACCGGCACCACCGGATCGACCGCGCCATGCACTGCGAACACCGCATATTTATTGGCGATCGGCGTGACGCCCGGCTGCACGATGCCAAGTCCGCCCGAATGCACCGCAATCGCCGCGATGCGCTCCGATCGATGCGACGCGAGCAAGTGGCTGAAATACGCGCCGTTTGAATTGCCGATCAGATACACACGACGCGGATCGATGTTGTAAGTCAGTGTCATATGCGCATACAACGCGTCGAAGAATGCAAAATCGTCACGCGCCCATTCCACCGTGAGCGGCCAGAACATCGTCTTGGCATTGGGATAGACCAGCACGAAACCCTGATGGCGCGCCAGATCGTCGAGGCGCGAATATTGCGCAAAACGATCCTTTGAATCGCTCAGCCCGTGAAACGCAAAGACGAGCGGTGCGACTTTGCCGGCCGCGACCGTTGCCGGTACGACCAATCGATACGCGCGCGCGACGCCTGCGATGTTCATGCGTTCATGCGGATAAATCGTGGCGATCGGATCATCGGACGGAGGGGCCGTGCCTTGCTGTGCGCAAAGGGATGCGGCATGCATCACCAAGAACATCGCGATACCGATGATCTTCATATTCGTTCGATACGACAGAGCCATGTCTCCTATTCGTGCGAAGCGCGCTTCATATCGCTATGGCGGCGGCACATCATAGCTACCCAGCAGATCGTCCACCACCTTATGGTAGTGATCCCAAGGCGCTTCGCGAAAACTGTGGTTGCGAATGATGAATGACGCGCCCGCATAAAACTTTTCGTATTGCTGATGACGCCCGGCAAACTCCGAACCGACAATGTCCCAGGCGAGCTTGAACAGCTTCATGCGATCCACTGCGCCCATTTGCGGTGTTTGCCAAAACCGCTCGAAGTCCGCTCGTAGCGCTTCATCATGCATGACGCTGATGTCCGCCGGCATTTGAAAGACGCCGCCACCGCAAAGTTCCCGCAAGCAATCGATCAGTGCAGAATGCCCCTCGGTGCAGAAGTTGAGGCCTGCATACATGTAGCGACGATTGAAGGTCTTGTAGCCGGCCGGCCAATCCTCGGCATCCTGCGTTTGCCCGGCGATGCACGAGCCCAGCATCGCTTCGAGCGCTGCCAACCGGCCAAGCGTCTCACGCACCGCCGGGATCTGATCAGCGCCGGATGCCTGCGTTACTTTGCTAGCGAGGCCCACCATCAATTGCATTTTCGAATGAAAGCGAACATTCGATTGGTGGTTGCCATAGCAGTGTGCGGGCGTCTTGATGTAGATGTCACGAGCGAGAATCGCATCGTTGTGCACGAACACACGCTCCCAGGGCACCTTCACGTTGTCGCACATCACCATGGAATCTGTTTCATCGAACCGGTAGGTAAGCGGGCTTTCAAACTCGCTCGTGGCGGCGCGCTCTAACGGCTTTCTCGACCACAGCGTAAGACCTTTGGCATTGCACGGGACTGCGCAGGTGATCGATTCGGCGAGCTGCGTGGGCGCCAGCGGAATCAGATTGCCGATCCAGATCTCATCGGCGAATACCGCACCAGTCGCGAGCATCTTCATGCCCGAGACGACCAACCCGTCGTCCTCTTCCTTGACCACGCGCAAGGTCGGGATCGGCAGGTTCTGCCGCTGATAGAACTCCGGATTGCGGGCCGCTTGCGGGGGTATCACGGCGTAGCAAGCGTAGGTGTCGTTCTCCCGCATGAATTCGTAGTAGCGCAGCAGGTTGTCCGCATACTGGCCAAAGACGCTGGCATTGGTCGACATGCCAGTCACGAAACTGCCGACGTGATCGGGCGAACGACCGAACATGCCATAACTCAGATCGGCGATCCGGCGATGCACGGTTGTCCGTCGCGCCAGATCGTCTTTGCTCCGCGCACGCAGAAAGTAGCCGCTGTAACGCTGTCCATCCTCGACGAAGGTCATCACCTCGCGATTGGCTGGGTCCGCCTTCATATCGTAGAGATCGGCAATCGAGCGCGCGGCATTGCGAAATGCCGGATGGGTCGTCACATCAGTGACCCGTTCGCCGCCAATGTAAATGGTGCGACCATCGCGCAGCCGTTCGAGGTGTTCAGCGCCCGTTCTGAGCATGATAGAAACTCCGGCTTTCATCGAAAATGGCGCGCGCCGTACGCCGCTGCCCGGCACCGGTAGTAAGCTCGCGCACTTGACCCTGGAGAGTGTATGCGAACCTTGATTCTTGCCGTGACACTTGGCGCAATGG
>CAMDRJ010000087.1 GCA_945906755.1 Klebsiella pneumoniae
ACAAGCGGTTGGACCAATTGAAGCTGCAGTACTAGAGGGCCACCGCCGGGTGGCCCAAAAACCGTGCGGCCGCGTTAGCGACCGCTTCTAGCCGCTTCGAGCGGCTCACAAACTAAAGCCCCCGGCTCTGCCGGGGGATATTTACTCCCCTTAACCGCCGGTACCGCGCCTTCCATGTGTCAGCAATCTCCGGATTTTTGCAATGCAGCGGCAGATCGCCCCGCAGAATCCGGCTGAAGTTCTCTTCCGCCGCCGGGAGGAAGGAGGCGTAGACCTCTTTGGTGTGCCCGATAAGATGCGGTGTGAGGAAAACATTCGGCATCGATTGCAAGGGATTGTCGAGCTTGGGCGGTTCGATTGCGGTGGTGTCGATGCCGGCACCCGCGATTCGCTTGGATTGCAAGGCTTCGATCAATGCAGGCTCGTCGACCGCGTCACCGCGCGCGGTGTTGATGAAGAAGGCCGACGGTTTCATCTTCGCGAAGGCGGCCGCGTTCATCAGGTGTTTGCTTTGCGGCGTCACTGCGATATGGCACGAGACGACATCGCTTTGCCTGAGCACGGTGTCGAGATCGACGAGTTCGACATAAGACGGCACGCTCTTCGGATCGATGAATGGGTCGCAGGCGAGGATGCGCATATCCCAGCCTTGCAGGCGTTTTGCGGTTGAGCGGCCGATGCGACCGAATCCGACCAGGCCGATGGTCTTCTTCATTGCCATTTGCGCCCAAGCGTCTTCCGAGCGAGTGCGTGGGCGTTTAAGGTTGCCGCGTGCGACTTCTCGTGTTGTCTCGGGTTTATAGAGCAGCATCAGCATCAACATGACGGTCGATTCACCGATGCTGTTGAAATTCTCCGGTGTCGCGCCATGCCCGACGATAACGCCCAATTGTGACGCGGCATCGGTGTCAACGGTTTCCAGGCCAATGGTGGGATTCACGAGCCCCAAGAGTCGCGGCGCTGCTTCGATCATTTCCTTCGTGCAGATGCTGCGGCTGCTGAACATCGCGATCTCGGCGCGTCCCAGATATTCGGCCCAGCGTTCACGCGGCAATTGCACTTTTTCGCCCGGGCGAGACTCCGGTCCGCGAATAACTTCCGCGCCGCGTGCGGCTAACCGCTCTTGCAAGCCGTCGACCACGTCAGAGAGCATATGGTCGCGGGAAATGTAGACGGTGCGGCCGGCGAGATCCTTGGTCATTCTTCAGCTCCTTGGTCCGGGTTGGACATGTTCTTGCCAATACTTCATGAGCCCTTCGCGCGATGTCTTGCCACGATCCGATTTCGGAATGGCGTCCATGAAGGTGATCGATTCGGGCATCTTGTAATCAGAGAGCTTGCGCTGCAGATGCACTCGCAGTTCATTGACGCTTGGTGAGTGCCCGGGCTTTGGCACGACGAAGCAGGCGATCGCCTCACCATAGATTTTGTCGGGGACACCAATCGTGGCCGCTTCCAGCACGCTTGCGTGTTCGGCGAGGATCGTTGAAATCTCTAGCGGTGCGATATTCACACCGCCGCGAATGATCAATTCCTTTCTGCGGCCGGTGAGAAACGCGTAGCCGTCCTTATCGAAGTAACCGAGGTCGCCGGTGCGATAGCCCTCGGGCGGGGTCGGCTGAAGATTGTCGCGCCCAAGCAGGTAAGCCGAGAAGACCTGAAGGCCGCCGACAAACAGTTCGCCCTCGACCCCCACGGGCGTGTCGTTGCCTTCATCATCGATGAAGCGCGCATTGATATGCGGAGTGGGGCGGCCGACTGGACCCCGTCTTGGCGCGTTCGGATCGTTCACGAACATGAACCCGCCTTCCGATGAGCCACATGCTTGCACGAGCGGAATGCCGTAGCGTTTCTGGAACGCATCGAAGGTTTCGGGTGCGATCGGCGCGGTGCTGGTGGTCATGTAGCGAAGCGTTGGGAGATCGGCTTTGGTGATCGGATGTGGCCGCGCAAGCAGCATCGTGATTGCAGTCGGCACACCGGCCGATACGGTAACGCCGTACTTCTGCACCCATTCGAAAAAGTGCGATTGCGAAAACTTCTTCGCGAGCACGATGGTGGCGCCTGCTTGCAGGGTGGTGCACACCGACAGAATTTGCGGCGAACACCAAGTGACGGCGCGGTATTCGAGGATGCGATCCGTCTCGGCAATCCGAAACGCTTGCACATCGCCATCGTTCACATAGAAGTAGGCCTCGTGACTGCAACATACGCCCTTGGGGCTGGAAGTGGTGCCAGAGGTGTAGTTGATCAGCGCGAAGTCTTGCGGTGTACCGACCAACGGTACCGAGGGCGTGGCGGGCTCTGTTGCGAGCAGCGAGAAGAATTCGTTGGTGCTGCTTGGCACCGGGTTGTCGTCAAATGTGTACTGCTCGACGCCGGTCGCGCGAGCAATGGCTTGCAGCTCGGGGGCGAGATCGCGATGCCACAGAATCAGCTTCGGCTCGACATCGAAGAGGATCTGCTCGACGTTCTTGGTATGGACCTCGCAATTGACCAGATTGATGGTCGCGCCATACGCCTGCACCATATGGAACAACAGCATTTGCGACAGGCAATTGTCGGCGAGCACGGATACGCGATCATTGGCCTTGAAGCCGCGCTTGGCGAGAAAACTCGCCATCTGATTGCAGAGCGCGAAGACCTCATTAAAGGTGACTGCGAAGCCGGATTCAGCTGCGATCGCATGCACCTTGTCGCCGCGTTCGCGGGCATGGCGCTCAGTGATCTGAAAGACGCTCTTGAATGGGGTGCGTTGAGTCATGGGGCGTTTTGTCTCCCATCAGGAATCTGTGCGGAAGCGCAGATTCCTACTTGAGCAGGGCAAGCGGCGCGAGTGACAGCCAGGGAATATAGGTGATCAGCATGAGAGCAACCAGATACAGCGCGAGAAACGGCAGCACACCCCGGTAAAGCGTTGGCAGCGGCACCCCGAACAGCGCATGCGTTGCAAATAGATTTAAGCCGAACGGCGGTGTGAACATGCCGATCGCCAGATTGGCCGTCATGATGATGCCGAAATGAATCGGATCGACGCCAAGCGCTTGCACCACCGGCAGAAACAACGGGGTGAGCACCAGGATCGCCGCGGGTGGTTCGAGAAATGAGCCCACCACCAACAACAACACATTGAAGGCGAGCAGCAGTTGCCACAGCGGCAGATCCCAGGCGTTGATGCCGGCAACGAGCTTCTGTGGCATGCCGCTCGTGGTGACGAGCCATGCGTAGAGGCCGGCCGAAGCGAGAATGATCATCACCTGCCCGCAGATGTAGATCGACGTGGATGAAATTCGCCAAAGATCAGCCCAGGTGACTTCCTTATAGACGTAGCGCGAAACAAACACGGCATAGATCACCGCAACGCCCGCCGCTTCGGTCGGTGTGAAGATGCCGCCGTAAATGCCGCCCAGAATCACGACCGGCGCGCCGATTGACCATGCCGCATCGCGCGTGGTGAGGAGAATATTGGTCCAGCGCACCCGCGAAGTGAGCGGCACCATCTGCACTTTCGCGTAGATGAGGATGTAGACGATCGCGATCCCGCCCAGCAACAGGCCAGGGATCACGCCAGCGAGAAAAAGTGCGGGGATCGATTGCTGCCCGGCGATACCGTAAATGATCATCGGGATCGATGGTGGAATCATCACGTCAATCGCGCCGGTCGCGGCGATCAGTCCACCGGAAAATTTGGGACCGTAGCCGCCGTCTCGCAAAGCGGGATACAAAATGCGGCCGATCGCGGCGATGCAGCCGACCGCCGAGCCTGACATGGCGCCAAACATTTCCGCGGAGACCACCGCGGTAATTGCGAGCGAGCCGCGCACGCCGCCGATCAGCGACATGACCCATTCGATCAGGCGCCTGGCGAGTCCGCCTTGACCCATGATGTCGCCCGCAAGAATGAAGAGCGGGATGGCGAGCAATGGGAAGCTATCGAGCGCACCGAACACCACGGTTTGTAGCGAATGCAGCGGCAACTCGGGATTGAGCGCGATGCCACTCAGTGCGGTCAGCAACAGAACGACGTACACCGGCAAGCCAAACGCCAGCAGTACGACCGGCAACACAAAGTAGAGGAGGATTTCCACTATTTGTGCTGGCTTTCGCTTGTCTCACCGCGACGAATGCGGGCGGCGATACCCACCGCCAGCACGAGCGCCGCGCACGCAAATCCAAACGGGATGACGCCTTGCGGCAACGCCATGGGGATATGCGAGGAGTCGCTGCGCTGATCGAATTCGATGAGCTTCATGACGATCGGCGCGCCGGCATAGACCGCTGTCAGACAGACGAGCATGGTGATCGCATCGACGGCGGTTTCCATCGCAATGCGAAAGCGGCGCGGCATCGAGCGCACCAGCATGTCCATTCGCACATGCGCCGCATCGCGCGTGATCTTGACGAAGGTGAGAAACACGGCGCCGATCAGGAAGTACAGCATGACTTCCTCCGCCCATCCGATTGGCGCGGAGAATACATAACGCCCGATTACATTGGCGGTATTGATGGCGACAATGCACACCAGGAGCAGGGTTGCCACAAACTGCGTGCCGCGGGTAAGACGATCGATCAGCGGACCCATTACGTCAAGTTACGGCGGCAGTAGTCACCCTCTCCCTCGACGGGAGAGATGGGGAGAGGGTGCGGTGTTCGCAGACACGGCAAATTTCGCCAAGTGATGCCCCTCTCCCCAACCCCTCTACCGCATTGGGGCGAGGGGCTTTCTTCAAAATTGAGGCGAGGGGCTTTCGTCACAAATGGGCGAGCAAGGTTGCGCTGGCTGCGAGGCCGCACCTACTCGTGCCGCTTCGCTACCTTTGACAGCAGATCGAACAGCGCTTTCTCATCCGGTTTTTTCGCGGTGACCTCGGTGCCGACGCTGGCGAGCGATCGCGTGAGGGTGGCTTTCTCATCCGGCGAAAGCTGGATGATCTCACCGCCGTTTTTCAGCCAGTTCTCGGTATGGTCTTTGATCTGCCCGATTTGCACGGCCAAGCTGTCACGGCTCACCTTCTGGCCGGCATCGACGATGATTTTCTGCAGATCGGCCGGCAGCTTGTCGAACCAGCCTTTGGAGACCATGGTGGTCGCTGCGATGAACGACGGGCTCGCATCGAGATAAAACTTGGCGGCGTCGTACCAACGCATCGCAGAGATCGCCGTCAATGCGGTGAGCGCGCCATCGATCGTGCCTTGTTGTAACGCCGGCAGCACCTCGCCGAACGCCATCGGTACCGGTGTGCCTTTCAGGCGCTTGAGCGGCTCCAATTCCATTGGCGAGGCGAGCACGCGAATCTTCTTGCCTTCGAGATCGGCGAGTTTCACCGCTTTCGTGCGCATGGCGAAACCGGCCGGGCCATGCGTGAACAGACCGATGCCCTTCAGGCCTTTGTTACCACCCAATGCCATGAATGCACTGTTGAATTCGGGATCCTGCAGCACTTTGAACTGGTGTTCGATGTTCTTGAACATGCCAGGCGCCGAGAGCACTTCATAGCGCGAATCGATGCCGGCCAGAAACTGAGGTGGTCCTGCCCAGCCCTGGATCGAACCGAATTGCGTACCCTCGATCATGCGCGGAATCGAACCGAGCTGGCTGGCCGGATAGATTTCGGCCTTGATCCGGCCGCCGGCGTTCTTTTCGACTTCGGCGGCGAAACGCTTCAGCCAGTCGTGCTGGATTTCGTTGATGGTGGCCGTGCCAAGCTTCATCACCATCGGTGTTTGCTGGGCGATGGCGGGGGTTGACAGGTGTGTGAGCGCGATGGTCGCTGCGGCCGCCAAGCCGCGATGCCACGAATGCTTCTTGTTCATGGTTGGGTCTCCTCCTCGGGGCCCTGAACATAGAGTGCGACGGCACGGTTGTCAATCGCGGCCTCGTGAGGTCAAATGCCGGGTGCACCCGCCTTTTGCGGCGCCCCCTGGAGAATTCAAGTGAATCAGCCGCCCGCCCGCTCCGACGTAAAACCTGACATTACGAGCCTGCGCTCGACCATCGAGTGGCTGCGTCGTGAAGGCCTCCTGATGGAATCCAGCCGCGAAGTCAATCCGGATCTGGAAATCACCGGCCTGCAAAAGCATTTCGACGGCAGCCTGCCGATGCTGTTCGACAAGGTGAAGGGCTATCCGCATGCCCGCGCGATCACGAATCTTTTTTCCGATACGGCGGTGATGGACAAGATGTTCGGATTCCCGAATCCGACCGAGCGCACCCGCAAGATGGCCAAAGCCCTGAGCCGCCCGCTGGCACCGGTCGTGATCAATCAAAAGGATGCGCCTTGCCAGGAACACATCATCACCGAAAACATCGATGTCCATAAGTGGATCCTCGCGATGCGCCACACCGAGCTGGAAAAAGAATCGACGGTGGGCTCCGGCATTCGGCTGATTAGCGGCAAGCACTTCGATGGCGGCACCGATACCGGCTACAACCGCATGAATTTTCGCTGGGGCAACGTCGGCACCTTTCAGATTTCGCCGGGCTCGCATATGTGGCAGGTGTTCACCGAGCACTATGACGAAGAAGAAATTCCGATCACGATGAATTTCGGCACGCCGCCTGCCTGCACGTTGCTCGCGGGCGCTGCGTTCGATTACGTGATCCTGCCTAAAGGCTGCGATGAGATCGGCGTGGCGGGCGCGATCCAAGGTTCACCGATTCGTCTCGTGAAAGCCCGCACCGTCGATGCGCTGGCCATGGCCGATGCAGAGTATGTGCTGGAAGGCGTGATTCGCCCGCGCGACAAGCGCTATGAAACGAAGGAATCCGAAGACCTGCAAGTGCAAGGCAAGACCTTCTTCCATCCGGAATGGGCGGGTTACATGGGTAAGGCGTACAAGGCGCCGACCTTTCATGTGACAGCGCTCACCATGCGTAAGCTCTCGTCACGGCCGATCATTTTCCCGCTGGCCGTGCATACGATGGACGAGCTCAATATCGATACGACGATTCGTGAAGCGGCGATCTTCGAGCTATGCAATCGCTTGCAGCCAGGCATCATCCAGGACGTGCATGTGCCCTATGCGATGACCGACTGGGGCGGTTGCGTGATCCAAGTGAAAAAGCGCAACAAGATCGAAGAGGGCTGGCAGCGCAATTTCCTCTCGGCGATCTTGTCTTGCTCGCAAGGGATGCGCTTGGCGATCGCGGTGAGCGAAGACACCGACATCTATTCGATGGACGACATCATGTGGTGTCTCACTACGCGCGTGAATCCGCAGACCGACATCCTGAATCCGATTCCGGGCGGGCGCGGACAGACTTTCATGCCATCAGAGCGCATGACCGCAGGTGGCAAGGAATGGACAGCCTCCAACACGCGCTTTGAAGGCGGCATGGGCATCGATGCGACCGTGCCGTTTGGCTACGAACAGGACTTTCATCGGCCGAAGTACCCGATCGACCGGGTCAATCCGGCCGATTTTTTCAACGAAGCGCAGATCGCGAAAATGAAATCGCGGATGGAAGGC
Organism: Klebsiella pneumoniae; assembly: GCA_945906755.1. Classification (GTDB taxonomy): domain Bacteria; phylum Pseudomonadota; class Gammaproteobacteria; order Burkholderiales; family SG8-39; genus SHXR01. The sequence goes on from CAMDRJ010000087.1 coordinate 7,471, forward strand.
TGGGTGCTGTCGTTGTCGCGGACAGGGCGTTAGCCCGTCATTCCCGTGTCGACGGGAATCCAGACGGCACTCGGCTTCCCTGGATACCTGCCTACGCAGGTATGACGCTAAGGCAAACACGACGGCACGACGGGCGCAACGAACAAAAAGGATCGGTGCCGTCAATACCGTCTAGCCGTTCTGGTGATCGGTAGCGAAACGACTCTTTAGCTGCGCCGCTTGTTATCGTCCGGCGCGTCGTCGTCTTCGTCGAATTCTTCGTCGAAGTCGTCGACCAGCGCGAGCGCATCCATCGCGGCTTCCGAAATATCTTCGTCCTCGCTTTCGGCGAGCTCACCGATGACTTCCATCGCCTCTTCCGGTCGAATATTGACCACCGCATCAATCGCGGCGAGCAGAATGGCCTTGGGTGTGTCGTTTGAATCGATCAATGCGACGATATGCGGCCAGGCATCGTCCACCCGCTGATCGCCCGCCGCGAGTACCGCATTGCGTTCGACTTCCTCGTCGGAGCTGCGGAGCGACTCGAGGATCTCGTCTTCAAAGCCCGGGATGAACGACATGCAGAACACCGCTGTTCGCCGCCAGGAAGAGTCGTCCTGCACGTAGGCTTGGCGCACCGCATTCGGATGCCATTCATCGGGCGCATGGACCGATGCTTCGAGCACATCGCGGCGCACTGAATGCGGGACTTCCGGATCACGGTAAAGCTCTTGGAGCGCGGCGCGCGTGCGGTGAAAGCATTCTTCCGAAATCAAGACGTCGTCCGGATCATCGAAGCGCATCGTGTCGGCATTGGCAAGGGCGGGCCCCAGCGCGACGGCCGCGCTGCCGCGTATGTCTTCGGACCACCGGCTGTTGCGCGCAATATTGACAAGCGCATTGGCGATCGCGTCGTCCATCACGACGAAATCGCCCGCCAACTGTGCAGCCAACGCGCGGTCGCTGTCGCGGGTGGCAGGGTCTGTCAGGGCGTTGAGCAAGGTGTCGCGGGCGCCATTGGGCCATTCCCACGGCGGCGTATCAGCGAGGCGTTTCAGGTTCATTATTCGTCCTTTCGTCCTTGATGCCAGAATAACTAATCAAGGCGACGCCTTGGTCGGATCCAGATTGGCGACAGTATACCGGCGTAGGGTTCATTTCGTCGTACGGTCGTGTTGGGTTGGCACCCGTAAGACGATTGACGAGGAGGATGCAAATGATTCGTCTGTTTAGCCTTGTGGCGGTGCTCGGATTGCTCTCCAGCACTGCGTTCGCCCAGTATCCAAACAAACCTATCCGCCTCATCGTGCCATTTCCGCCGGCCGGTGCCGCGGAATTGGGCGCACGCATCTTTGCCCAGCCGCTTGGGCAGGCTCTTGGCCAGCCGGTGGTGATCGATACGCGACCGGGCGCCGACGGCATCATCGCGGCGGACGCTGCGCTGAAAGCCGCGCCCGACGGCTATACGCTGTTCTACGGCACCAACACCGCGCTGTCGTGGGTGCCCGCGGTCAAGAAGAATCCACCTTACGATCCGCTCGCCGATTTCACGCCGGTGACACTGGTCGGGCACTTCGGATTTTTCCTGTTCTCGCATCCGAGTATTCCGGTGAATACGGTGGCCGAGTTGATCGCCCATGCACGCGCTAATCCGGGCAAGTTGAACTACGGGACCGGCAATAGCTTCAGCATGCTCACCAGCGCGAACTTCACGTTGCAAGAAAAGCTCGACATCGCGCACATTCCCTACAAAGGCGATGGCCCGCTTAGCATCGATCTGCTTGCCGGGCGCGTGCACATGGCGTTTGCCACGCCCGGCACTGCGGTCCAGCATGTGAAAGAGGGGCGCCTACGCGCGTTGGCGACCCTGCTTCCCAATCGGAGCCCGCTCCTTCCGGATGCGCCGACCGCGGCGGAAGCGGGCCTCGTCAAAGCCCCGATCGTTGCCTGGGGCGGGTTGTTCGGGCCGGCGAAGATGCCAAAAGACATCGTCGATCGGCTTGGCCGCGAGATGGCCGTATTGCTGGCCCGTGCGGAGGTCCGCGAAGCATTCGGTCGCCTCGCTTTTGAACCAAAGAGTTCGACGCCGCAGGAGCTCGCCCAGATCGTCGCCGAGCAGACGGAGGCGTTCAAGAAAGGTGTGCGGGAGGCGGGGATCGCGCAGGAGTGAGATGACTACAGTGAAGGGTGACGCCTTCGGCGGTGAGGGGTGAAGGGCCACCCACCTTTCACCTTTCACATTTCACTTCTTACAGTCCTAAGTCACCACCACCAAATAAAGCAGCAGTAGATTGACGACGATCGACGCGATCGCAATGCCGCGCCATATGTCGAGCGGATCGCGCGTCGCAAGTGATGTCTGCGGTGGTGTCACCGCATGCGCCGCGCCGCGTTCAAGCGCGAGGAGCAGCTCCTCAGCCGTTTCGAACCGCTCGCGCGGCTCTTTGGCAACCAGCTTCAAGAGCAAATTCTCGAACCACTGCGGAGAATCAGGCCGATAGCGTGAAGGCGGCGCTGGATCACCGAATCGAGGGCGCTGAAATGGTTCGACCTCGCCGTAAGGATAGCGGCGAGTGATTGCGTAATACAGCGTGACGCCAAGCGCATAGCGGTCGGTTTGCCACGACGCGGCGCCCCCCGCAATGAGTTCCGGTGCCAGAAAGCTTGGCGTTCCCGCTCGTGCGGTTAGCATGCCCGCGGCCAGACCGGATTCCGCGACGCCCAGATCGAGAATGCGCACTTCCTCGTCCTTGCCAAGATGCACGTTAGCGGGCTTGATATCGCGATGGATGATCGAGCGCCGATGTAGCGCACCGATGCCGCGCGACAGTTTGATCCCGATCGCGAGCACCTCGGGCACCGTAAAGTGCCGGCCGCCTTCGAGCGCTTGGGCGAGAGTCTGTCCTTCATGCCAGGTCTGCACGTAGTAGAGCGCGCTGCGCCGATCGCTTGCGACCGGAATCACCTGCGGAAAGAAGCGTGCAACCGCGCGACGTGCGAGCCATTCTTCATGGGCGAGTTGTCTTCGTTCGATTGCATCCGATGCGCGTTCCGGCGCGATCGTCTTCAGCACACAGGCGCGCCCGGTCGATTCCTCCTCGACGCGATAAAGGATATTGGTGTTGTTGCGATGAAGAATATCGATGACGCGAAAGCCATCGAAGATCGTCCCGGATTTCAGGAGCGGTGGAACCGGCAGATTCACCATCGCGGCCAACACATCGCTCAACATGTCATCCGGAACCGCTTGTACATCGGCGACCAGCGCGCTGGCATTGTCTTGCGTAGCGGCAGACAGGGCCGCTGCGATCAGCGCATCGGCGAACCCTTGGGGCGTCGAATGGCTGGACGACAATCGACCGATTTCGTCATCGGATAGTGCCGACCAAATGCCATCGCACACCAGCAGAAAGCGATCGCCCGGAGCGATATCAACTTCACCATAGTCAACTCGCAACTCGCGATCGAGGCCCACCGCTCGCGTGAGCACATGCGCCATATCGGGACGGTCCCAGACGTGATCGACCGTGAGCCGCTTGAGCACGCCGTTGCGAAGCTGGTAAGCACGCGTATCCCCGATATGGGCGAACACCGCACGGCGGCCGCGCAGCACGAAGGCAGTGAGCGTCGTGGCCATGCCGGCGACCTCACGGCGTACTTGCGCCTGACTGATGACCCAGCGATTGATGGCAATCAGCACGCGATCGATCGCGACACTGGTTTCCCAGGTATCGGGCGTTGCGTAGTAATCGGTCAGTAATCCGCGCACCGTGTATTCAGCGGCCTCGCGGCCACCGGCGTGGCCCGATACGCCATCGGCAATCGCAAACAGCACGCCTTTGCGTGCGAGTTCGTCGCCGGTGGGCGTGACCATGCCGACGAAGTCTTCGTTCTGCGGACGAGGACCCGCGTTCGTCGCATGGCCGGTGGTGACTTCGAGAGGCATGGCGGTGATCGGTCGTGGTGCGGCTGATTAACGTGTTATGGCAACGATGCGACAGTACCGTAGGGTGGAAACGCGCGGCGCATTCCACCGAAGATTTGCATTGTTCGTTCCATTGCATTTGGCGCGGTGGAATGCGCTGCGCTTTTCCACCCTACCGTTTAGCATGCGCGGTGCAAGTGCATGCGCGCGTCACACCCGCGCTGAGGTCATATGCGCCGCGCCCCAGGTCGTGCGCCAACGCGTCTTTACTGAAGTCAGTCCGACCAGTGCGAACAGGGCAAGACCGCTGAAGACGAGGAACGCCGCTTGGTAGGAACCGGTGAGCTGCTTCGCATAACCAAGGCTGGAAGCGAGATAGAACCCGCCAATGCCGCCTGCCATGCCGACCATGCCGGTCATCACGCCGATCTCTTTGCGGAAGCGCTGCGGCACCAATTGGAACACCGCACCGTTGCCCATGCCGAGCGCGAGCATGGCACCGACAAACACGGCGAGCGCCATCCAGGCGTGCGGCAAGCACCGCTGAAATCCTTGGCGATGACGCCGGACGAGCGAAAGCGGTGCGGCTGAAATCAGGCGAAGAACTCCCCGCGCAACTGGTGGTGATGGCGGTGGGCATTCGTCCGAACACCACGCTCGCTGAATCCGCTGGGCTGCATTGCAATCGCGGCATCGTCGTGAATGACACGATGCAGACTTACGATCCACGCATCTACGCAGTGGGCGAATGCGTCAATCATCGCGGCACCGCTTATGGGCTGGTCGCGCCCTTGTTTGAGATGGCGAAAGTCTGCGCCAACCATTTAGCGGAATTTGGCATTGGCCGCTACACCGGCTCAGTCACCTCGACCAAGCTCAAGGTCACCGGCGTTGATCTTTTCTCCGCGGGCAATTTCCAAAGCGACCCGGATGCCGAAGAGATCGTGCTCGCTGATCCGGGCGCGGGCGTCTATAAGAAATTGGTCATCAAGAACGACAAGCTGGTGGGCGGCGTGATGGTGGGCGATACCGTCGATGGAACGTGGTATTTCAAGCTGCTACGCGAAGGCCTTGCGCACGGTGAAGACCTGCGTGGGCAGCGATTGGTGTCGCTTCGGCACGCAAGACTCCACCCAAATGGGCAAGGATCTCGAACGCGCGCTGTGGCGCATGCCGGCGCCGCACAAGGTGAAGCTCGCGGTATCGGGCTGCCCACGTAACTGCGCCGAGTCGGGCATCAAGGATGGCGTGCCCGCGCTGTAGCGTACTAACGCCAATTGGGGGACCTTCACGTTGCCGCACACCTTGCGCACGCTATAGGTTTCGATCGGCGGCTTCCATCCCGTCTTCATCTCGCAGGTGACTTGCACGCAGGAAATGCTCTTGAGCCATGAGCAAACTTTTACATCGGCGCCCGCCGCGCTTTTGATTTCGGTGGTGAAGGGTGAGCCGTCCCAGTAGGGTTTGCTCGCTCCCTCTTCCGTCTCGACATCTTGTAGCAGCGTAAAGAAATTACCCTGCATGACCATGAAGCCAATCACCTTCTCCATCATCGCGGATAGATCGTCGGTATACGAGAATCCGCCGATGACATCGGAAATAACTTTGAATTGGCCCAGTTCTTTCAGCGAATATTCGGGCACGCGGCGGTTGAATAGATATTGGATCTGTCGCGGCCCAAGGATGGCGGCGGCCTGATGCCAGACGGGCGTTCGGCGGTCTTCGATGGAAAGTGCAACGGCCTGCGCTCGCCATTCGTGACGGCTCCGATGACTGAGCCGCTTCAGGTCACGGCCAGGCGCGAGGTAATCCAAGATCGCCTGGCCTTCGCCCGCACCGATATCCAGCCAGCGGTCCTTGGGGCCAAGCAGCGCCAATGAGCGCTCGAATCGCGAGGGCAGGATCTCGGCGTAGGACGCGAGCGACCGGCCGGTGACGTAGCCTTCGTCGCGCTCGTCGCCGCTTGCTTGAATGATCTTTTCCTGTTTGGAAATTTCATCGCCCAGCCTGGGGAGGAACGTTTCCGTGGCATGGGCGGTTCCCAAGCAAAGCGCCTGGAACAGAACGAGTACGCATAGGGCCGTGCTTTTCATGGCGGACCGACCTCTGGGACGGTTAGCGCAACAAGCTGAAGGTTCGCGGATTTTATTGGCGGGCCATTCGGACAGACCATTTTACGGCGACGAAATCGAGCATTACGTCATCGCCTTGCGCGATATGCGGGTTGGCCGCCCGGCGGAACGCAAGCGGTAAGCGCGTTCTACGCGCAGCGATCCGAAGGTTGATCAAACGAATCAGCGGATCGATCAGGACGCGCGACGCATGTTTGATATTTTGCCGACGGGCGCGGCGGATTGATTGCCGGTCCAGTGTCGAATGTATTACCATTGTGAGCATCGGTAATACTCTTGGAGGCCACCATGGCTACTGCTTTGACCAGCAAGGGTCAGGTCACCATCCCAAAACGCATTCGGGATGCGCTGCAACTGCAGCCGGGGACGTTGGTTGAATTTTCGTTGAACGCCGGCGGCGAAGTGATATTGCACCCGGCCGTGGTGCGAAAAGGCATGCGCGGGATACGCAAGGATCGCTTCGACGCTGTACGTGGCCGCGCCGACATCAAGTGGCGTACCGACGAGTTGATGAAATTGCTCCGCACTGACGACTGATGCTGCTGGTCGATACCAACGTCTTGGTCGATGTGCTGCAGGACGATCCGGAATGGGCCGAATGGTCGATCAATCAGCTTCGCGCGCAGGCGAAAATCCACGAGTTGGCCGTCAATCCGGTGATTTACGCCGAACTCTCGTTGTCATTCTCGACCATCGAGGCGCTTGATGACGTGGTCGCAAAGATGGCACTGGCCTTCGAAGAAGTTCCGAAGCACGCGCTATTCCTCGCCGGCAAAGCCTTCGCTCAGTATCGAAAGCGCGGCGGCAGCAAAACACAAGTTCTGCCTGATTTTCTCATCGGCGCGCATGCGGCCGTGAGAGGCTGGCCGCTACTGACCAGGGACCCGAGCCGATTCCGGACCTACTTTCCGGCTTTGCAGGTGATTGCGCCTTGAGCCTACTTCATCACCCCACCCGGCATCGCCGGCACCGCCCGCTCGATCCATGTGGGCACCGGCAGATTTTTCGATCGCAGGAAGGCTGGATTAAAGAGCTTCGATTGATAGCGTTGCCCGGAATCGCATAGCACCGTTACGATGGTGTGGCCACGGCCTAGCTCGCGTGCGATACGCGCGGCGCCCGCGACATTGATGCCGCTTGAACTGCCGAGGCAAAGGCCCTCGTATTGCAGCAAGTCGAACACGATCTGCACCGTTTCGGCATCGGGAATCTGCAGTGGCAGATCGACCTTCAGGCCTTCGAGATTCTTCGTGATGCGGCCTTGCCCGATGCCTTCGGTAATCGAGGAGCCTTCGGCCTTCAAGCTGCCGTGTTTGTAGTAGTGATAAAGCGCCGCGCCGGGTGGGTCGGCCAGACCGATTTGTATGCCGGGCTTTTTCTTGCGCAGTGCTTCAGCAACCCCTGCAAGGGTGCCGCCGGTGCCCGCCGCGCAGATGAAGGCATCGATCTTACCGTTCGTTTGATCCCAGATTTCCGGGCCGGTCGTATCGACATGGCCCTGTCGATTGGCCACATTGTCGAATTGCTGGGCCCAGATGGCGCCGTTCGCCTCAGTCTTGGCGAGCGCTTCGGCCAGTCGCTCTGCGACATGCACATAGTTGTTTGGATTGCTATATGGCACTGCCGGCACTTCATAGAGCGTCGCCCCCGAAAGCCGCAAGGTGTCTTTCTTTTCTTGCGATTGCGTATCGGGAATGACGATCACCGTGCGATAACCGCGTGCATTGGCAACCAATGCTAGACCGATGCCGGTGTTGCCCGCTGTCCCTTCGACGATCACACCGCCCGGACGCAGCACGCCGCGCTTCTCGGCATCGAGCACGATCGCCAGCGCCGCACGGTCCTTCACCGATCCACCTGGATTCAAAAACTCGGCTTTGCCGAGAATCTCGCAGCCGGTCTGGTCGGACAAGCGGTTGAGTCGGATGAGCGGCGTGTTGCCAACGGTGTCGAGAAAGCCTTTGCGGATGGTCATGTTTGCTCCTACAGCCTAATGCCTAATAAATTCACCACGGAGGACGCGGAGGGTGTCGAGGAAACCCGGGTCAGGGCCTTCGCGATCGCGGCGGATCACGGGCTCATTTGCTGCTCTGACTCTGACACTCTAGCCCACGCGTTGCAATCGTGCCGGCTCCTGGTCGAGCGCAACGTTCGCCGCTGCGCGCACGACTTCGCCAAGAATAATCA
>CAMDRJ010000088.1 GCA_945906755.1 Klebsiella pneumoniae
AGGCCACCGCCTTGGCGAATTCTTCATTGAGCCGTTGGATGATTGGTGTCGGCGTGCCGGCCGGGGCGAGAATGCCGGTGTAGACCACCACATCGAAATTCGGCATGCCGGCTTCAATCATGGTTGGTACATCGGGCGCAGCGGAAACTCGCTTGGTCGATGTCACCGCGAGCGCGCGAAGCCGGCCGCCCTTCACATTCGATACCGCGGGCGGCATGCTGGAAAATACAAACGCAATCTCGTTGGCCAGCATCGCCTGCGTGGAAGGCGCGCTGCCTTTGTAGGGAATATGCAGCGTATCGAGGCCATGCGCGGCCTTGAGCAGCTCGCCGGCAAGATGATTAGGCGAACCGGAACCGGATGATCCATACGCGTGTTTGCCGCCGCTGGTTTTCAAAAACGCAATGAGTTCGCGCAAATCTTTCGCCGGATTGCTCGGATGCACAACCAGCATGAGCGGCGTCCAGGCAACCAGCGTAATCGGCGCGAAGTCCTTGATCGGATCAAACGGCAGCTTCGAATAGAGCGTGGCATTGATCGAATGCGAGGTGATGTCCTGCAGCCAGATGGTGTAGCCATCCGGAGCGGACTTGGCGACAAAATCACCCGCCAAGGTGGACGCGGCACCCGGTCTGTTTTCAACAACAACCGGGTGGCCGATCGTGTTGGAGATCTTCGCCGCCAACGCGCGCGCGATGACGTCCGACACGCCGCCCGCAGCAAAAGCAACGATGAGCCGGATTGGGCGATTGGGATAAGTGCCCTGCGCGCTCGCGCACGTACTCGCAAGCGCACCCCATATCAATGCGACGCTTGCGATCCAGCGGACTAACGTTGACATACGCTTCTCCTCGATGCGCCCGATGCAGCGGCGGTTATCAATCCTTACCATCGTTTAGTATAACGGCCGACGCGATTATGCGATCGAGCATGATCGCTCCGCTAACCACCGGGACAAATAATGGGACAAGCAAAGGGTATCAGGGAAGTCGGCTACTTCGATTGTGCGGGCGGCGGACAGGTCGTCGTGAAAAACAACATCGCGTACATCGGCAACATGGCAGCGCCCGATGGCACGGTGATCGTCGATGTCAGCGATCCCAAGCATCCGCGCGAACTCAACCGCCTTGGCATGATGCTCGGCACTCATTCGCACAAGGTGCGGGTGGCCAATGACCTGATGGTGATCAATCAGGAACGCAACCCTTACCAGCTGGGCGCCCCGACCGACTACAAGGGCGGCGTAAGCATTTTTGATGTATCAAGCCCGGCCAAGCCAAAACTCATTCATCGCTGGGAAACGCAGGGAGAAGGCGTCCATCGTTTCGATTTCGATGGCCGCTATCTGTACTTCTCACCGACGGTGGAAGGTTTCATCGGCAATATCGTGATGATTCTCGATCTCGCGGATCCGGCACATCCGAAGGAGGTCGGGCGTTGGTGGATGCCCGGTCAATGGACCGCAGGCGGCGAGAAAGCGTCCTGGAAAGGTGCCGCACACAAATGCCATCACCCCCTTCGCATGGGCAATCGGCTCTACACGAGCTATTGGCATGGCGGGTTCGTGATCCTCGATATCGATGACATGTCCAAACCAAAATTCGTGTCAGGCATCGACTGGAGCCCGCCCTTCGCGCACCCGACCCATAGCGCCTTGCCGGTGCCATTCAAAGTACGCGGCAAGCAGTTGCTGCTCGTCGCCGATGAAGACGTCGCCAAGCTCTTCCCGGCGCCGCCCTCGTTTCTTTGGATCGTCGACATCACCGACGAGCAGCATCCGGTGCAGATTTCGAGTTTCCAAATCGGCGATGAGGATGGCTCACCGCAGCCGATCATGATGGGCTGCCACCAGCCGTCCGAGATCATCACCAGCACCGAGATTCCGGTGGCTTGGTTCGCACAGGGACTACGGATCATCGATATCGCCGATCCCCACGCGCCACGCGAAGTGGCGTACTACCTGCCCGATCCGGCGCCCGGCGCGAAGTTTGCACAAAGCAACGACGTGACGGTCGACGAGCGCGGGCTCATTTACCTACTCGATCGGATTCGTGGATTGCATATCGTCGAGCGAGATTAGTTACAGTGAAAGGTGATGCCTGTCGGCTGTGATCGGTGAAGGGTGAACATCACCTTTCGCTGCACCGTAGGGTGGAACAGCAGCGCGCATTCCACCGAAAATGCCCCGGTCACAGAATCGAGAGCGTCTGCGACACCACGGTTTCGGCGACCACGCGGCCATTCGCGATGACCCAGCGGCGCGGAGACTGAAAGCGAATTGCCTCCGCGGCCGAGGTAGCGTCGATGATGACGATGTTTGCGGGGCTGCCTGGCGCAAAGCTGTAATCATCGATTCGCAAGACCTTCGCCGCGTTGATGGTCGGCATCGCGAACACCGACTCAATTTGGTCGGGCATGCTGAGATGCGCGGCGTGCGCAGTGAGAAACGCCACTTCCAACATGTCATTCTGCCCGAATGGATAGAACGTGTCCTTCACGCAATCCTGACCAAAGCTCACATTGATGCCGCGGTCGAGAAGTTCCTGCACGCGTGTAATGCCGCGGCGCTTAGGCTGTCGATCAAGCCGCCCCTGCAGCATCAGGTTGGTGGCCGGATTGGTGATCATGTGCATTTTGGCAGCGGCCACTTTGTCCATGACCATCGCGGCATAGTCATCGGGATATCCCGCCAATGCGCAGGTGTGGCCGGCGGTGACGCGGCCCTGCCAATCGTTCGCCATCGTTTGATCCGCGAGCAACTCGAGCGTGCGTGCGGCCGGATCGTCCGTTTCATCGACATGCATGTCGATGTCCGCATCGAAGCGCTTGGCGATCTGGAACGCGATAGCGATGTGCTTTGCGCTTGCCTCCAGCGAGTCTTCATTGAACGGCATGCCGCCCACTACATCGGCGCCGCGCTCCATGGCCTCCCACATCAAGGATTCGGTGCCCGCATTGCGAAGAATGCCTTCCTGCGGAAACGCAACAATCTGCATCGTAATGACATGCTGGTAGCGTTCGCGCGCCTTCACCAAGCCCTCGAGCGGGCGAAGGCCGCCGATATTGTCGACATCCACATGCGTGCGGATATGCGTGACGCCGTTGGCGATCGCCGCCTCAATCACGCGCCCGGCCCGTTCGGCAATTTCGTCGATATCGTAGCGACGCTTGCGTTCCCAAATGATTTCAATCGCCTCGGTGAGCGTGCCCGATACGTTCGGTCGCACCGAGTCGACGATCAATGCCTTGTCGAGATGGATATGCGGCTCGATGAAACCAGGCACCGCAAGGCGGCCACCCGCGTCGATGGTGCGATCGGCGGTCATGCCAAGTGTCACACCGGCGAGCCGACCGTCGATGACTGCTAGATCGTGCGTACCGGATTCGCCCCACGGGCGGACGTTGCGAAGAATCAAGGATGCGGCGTTGAGCATGGATCGAACCTCCATGCGTTGAGCCTACACGAAGAAAATCCTTTGGGGAAACGCTGATAAAGCTATCTCGCGCAATCAGGGTGACCTTACTTTTCGGGGAGATACGAGGTAGCGCCCCTTGTTCCACCAATCCTTTACGTGACGGACGACGCCATGCCGACCACCTCGCGCAGTGCCTTGGCCCCGCGCTCATATTCTGCCGCTAAGGCGCTCACCATGCCCTCAAGGTGGACCAGATCATTAGCCTTCGCGAGTATTTCAATTTCCTTGGACATGGCCGACACGCGCTTCACGCCTAAGCTCAATTCTCTTGCGTGCCGCCTGCTCGGCGAGCAATTCAACGGCCTCCTCGCAAAGCTGTCTCAGGTCGAAGTCAATATGCTCCAATGTCATCTTGCCCGCTTCGATCTTGGAGAAATCGAGAATGTCATTGACCACGCCAAGGAGCGCGCTGCCCGAGTAATGGATCGTGCGCGCAATGCGACGCTGATTTGCGTCGAGTTTGGTATCGAGCAGCAACTCGGCCATGCCGAGAACGCCATTCATTGGCGTACGAAGCTCGTGGCTCATATTGGCGACAAACTGCGACTTCGCCTGGCTCGCCGCCTCGGCGGCCTCCTTGGCGATGCGCATTTCGTTGTTCTCGAACAGCGTTTGTTCCGCCAATTTTTGCTGCGTGATATCGTAGAATACTGAGTAGGTGCCGACGACGTTTCCGTTCTCGTCGACGTCGGGAACGTGCCGCCCTGAGCGCCATACCCGGTTGCCCGCCCGATCGACCCGCTGCCGCTCGATCTGAACGACACGTCCCGCCAAGGCGGCCTTGAGCTTCGGTTCTACATCGGCCCAGACAACCGAACTCACCATCTCTTGCACCCGACGCTCAACAACCTCACCGGCCGCTTTACCAAGCCACTGCTCCTGCGCACGGTTGGCGATGGAACGCGCAGGGTTCGAGGTGACGGAAGCCACCGACGGTGCGCAAGCGATCGAGTCAATCCGCGCGAGCTTGCCTGACTTGGTGCTGCTGGATGTCACCATGCCCATAATGGACGGTTACACCGTCTGCAAGATGCTGCGCGGACTTCCTAATGGCGAGCGAATCCCGGTGATCATCATCACAGGCATGGAAGACATCGAATCGATCAATCGCGCGTATCACTCCGGCGCCACGGACTTTGTCGCCAAACCGGTCAATTGGGCGATCCTGCTCCACCGCGTTCGCTACATCCTGCGGGCGAGTCGGGCCTTGAACGATGCCCGCGATAACGAAATCGTTGGTGGCTTCGACGTAGTTCGCCTGCACAATGTGCAGGGCCGCGCGCCATGACCAGATTTCCTCGTCACTTGGGTCGTGCTGCCCGGCTAGCGCGAAGTCGGTCAAAGCACCGGCAAAGTCATGCTTGTACTGCTTGAGTAGCGCACGCATCTTGGTCACTGCGTGCGGGGCATCCGCGATCACCCACCACTTTCGCAATGCGGCCTCGCCATAGCCGATATAGCGAGGATCCCCTTCAGCCATTGCGAGGCGAAAGTAGCGGCGAGCGAGGCGCGCTGCCTGATCGGCATCGTCTGGGTCCGCAGTAACCCTTGCGCGCAGCTCACGCAGCTCGCGCGCCGTTGGATCGGTCGCCTTGAGTGGGAGGCGTTCGAGGACCTTCGCATCGTCGGCAGGCACGTAGGGCGCTGCCTGAATCCCCGACATCCCGGCTACAAGTAGAAAGGGCGCGGCGTGGCGAGCAAATAAGCGAAAAGACATGGCGGCGCAGCTTATCACCTGGCGCAGGTCACCATCCTTGACACTTGCTGGCGACATTCGGGGTCGAAATGCTCTGCTAAACTGTCAACGGGAGCAAATACCGGCCCGTTGTCGGTATTGCAGTTCACCCCTAGGAGAGAAGAATGCGTAAAGTTATTGCCCTTATGATGATCGCCTTGTTCGCGGGTTCGTCGGTTGCTATCGCTGCCTCGCATGCCGGCGGCAAGATGGACGACAAGAAGTAATTTCTTCGTCGCACCAGAAAAAGGCAGGGGAAGTTTCCCTGCCTTTTTCTTTTTCGGGGCACGGCAATTGCCGTGGCGCCCCAATCCATTGGACTCTTCTTGCAGTGAATCGACGAAACGCGCTACTCTGCCGCGTGCAGGGCCATGCTGGCTAAAAAAACCGGCCCCTTATCGATTCCCCACGAGGAGACACTATGAAAAGCACCGTTCGGCGCGCGTTTGCTACATCATTGGGTGTGGCGTTCGCGATCGCAACCAACACCGCGTTGCCACAGGAAAAGAAGGTTCGCATCAATCTGGCGAGCGCATTTCCGACCAGTCTTACGCTGATCGGCGAAGCACCAGTGAAGTACGCGAAGATGATCGAACGCGCCTCCGGTGGCACCTTAGAACTGCGGGTCAATGAGCCGGGCGCGCTGGTTCCCGCTCTGCAAGCCATTCAAGCCACCGGGCAAGGTTCGGTCGATGCCGCCTGGTCGAATGGCGGTTTTTTCGCCTCAACGGACTCGGCGTTCAACATGTTCGCCTCCGTCCCGTTTGGTCCGGGCATGGGTGAGTATCTCGCCTGGATGCATCACGGCGGCGGCCTGCAGTTGGCGCGCGAGATGTTTGCCAAGCATGGCGTCCACAATATTCCGTGCGCGATCATCCCGCCTGAAGCGTCCGGCTGGTTCCGCAAGGAAATCAAGACGGCGGCCGATCTCAAAGGCCTCAAGATGCGCTTCTTCGGTTTGGGCGCCAAGGTCATGGAGAAGCTCGGTGTCGCGACGCAATTGCTCGCGCCCGGCGACATCTTCCAGGCGCTGCAACTTGGCACCATCGATGCGACTGAATTCTCGTTGCCGGCGATGGACCAGAAGTTCGGCTTCTATCAGGTCGCGAAGTTCTACTACTTTCCAGGCTGGCATCAGCAGGCGACGATCCTCGAGCTTTACGTCAACAAGAAGAAATGGGATTCGCTGTCCGAGCCGCATCGCGCGATCATGGAACAGGCGTGCGGCAATCTGACACGCGACGTGATGGCCGAGGGCGAAGCTTCACAGTTCAAGGCCATGCGTGAGATGGCCGACAAGCATGCCGTGCAGATCAAGCGCTGGTCGCCCGACATCCTGGCCGCCTATGAAAAAGCGTGGAACGAAGTGGTGGTCGAAGAGTCGGCCAAGAACGCCCAGTTCAAAAAGGTGTACGACTCCTACGCCGCCTTTCGCAAGGACTACGCAATTTGGCGTGATCACGGGTACTTGAAGTAGCGCTTCGTCTAACGCTTCGTATTGCCGCCTTCAGCAGCCCCTGGGCGTTTCGGCGCGCAGGGGCTGTGGACGGCCCGCATAACTCGCACCCCAGCGCGCAATGAAACATCTCCTCGCCTTGGCAAACGGCATCGCTCGCTTATTGGAGCGGATCGCCGATTGGTCGGGTTGGCTCTTGATCGTGTTGATGTGCGTGACCTGCGTCGATGTGGTGGTGCGAAAAATCGGTGTGCCGCATTTTCCGTATACCAAGCTGCAGGAACTCGAGTGGCATTTACACACCGCCATCTTCGCGCTCTGGCTCGGCTTCAACTACACGATCAACGCGCATCCGCGCGTCGACTCCTACACCGAAAAGCTGTCGTTCCGCACCAAAGCCTGGATTGAATTCACCGGCTGCCTCGTCTTCGCGCTGCCCTACACCTTGGTGATCGTCTACTTCGGCTGGGACTTCGTGAAGCACTCGTATGTATTTAGCGAAGGCTCGGATGCCGCATCCGGGCTTGGCTACCGTTGGTTCATCAAAGGGGTCATGTATGTGGGCCTCTGGCTCCTCCTGCTTGGCATTGTGAGTGTGCTGTTGCGGCTCATCGTGTATCTCTTTGGCAATCGGCCCGCCAGCGAAGTCGATCTCAAAATCGGTCAATCGGCCTCGACGGTATAACGCGATGGCCTGGTTCGTCGACAACCTCGCGCTCATCATGTTCATCATGATGTTCATCGTCATTTTCTCAGGCTATCCGGTGGCGTTTGTGCTGGGCGGCACCGCACTGATCTTCGCAGTGATCGGCTGGGCGTTTGATGCATTCAATTGGATTGGCCTCTCCAACATCCTGCTGCGCATGTGGGGCGGCGTTGCGGCCGACCCCGTCCTCGTCTCGATCCCGATGTTCATTTTCATGGGCGCGATCCTGGAACGCAGCGGTTCGGCCAAAGACATGCTCGGAGCCACCGAGATCCTGCTCCGGCGCGTACCCGGCGGCCTCGCAGTTTCGGTGATGGTCATGGGAACAATTCTCGCCGCGCCGATCGGCGTGGTGGGCGCGGCGGTCGTGTTGCTCTCGATCATCGCGCTTCCCCAAATGTTGAATGCCGGCTACAACAAACAACTTGCGTTAGGCACGGTCGCCTCGGCCGGCACTCTTGGTATCTTGATACCACCGGCGATCATGCTCGTTGTCATGGCCGAAATGCTCGCGACCTCCGCGGGGGCGCTGTTCGCCGCGGCAACCATGCCGGGATTGATGCTCTCCGGGCTTTATCTCGTCTACATCCTCATCGTCGCGATTATCAAGCCGGAGTGGGCGCCGAAGATCCCAAAAGAATACGGCCCGCAGACGCGCGCGGAATTCTGGAAAGAGATGTGGCATGGCCTGGCCCCGATGACCTTTCTGATGATCATCGTGTTGGGATCGATCTTCGCCGGTTGGGCCACCGCGACCGAAAGCGCAGGCGTAGGGGTACTCGGTTCGCTCTTCATCGCCTGGCTCAATAAACGCATGACCATCGCAATGATCAAAGAGGCCATTCGCGATGCGTGTCGCGCGAACGGCATGGTGTTCATGCTGTTTCTCGGCGCAACCGGATTTTCTTATGTATTTCGCGCGCTGGGCGGCGATGATCTGATGATCTCCACACTCGCCTATTTCGGCATCGACACCAAATGGGAAATCCTTGCGTTCGTGATGGTGCTGATTTTTCTGCTTGGCTTTCCGTTTGAATGGATCGAGATCTGCCTCATCGTCTTGCCGGTCTTTGCGCCGATTCTCGCCAAACTCGATTTCTCCGAGCATCTTGGCAGCGCGTCTTTTTTCATGGCGTGGTTTGGAACGCTCGTTGCAGTGAACCTGCAAACCTCATTCATGACGCCACCGTTTGGCGCAACCCTGTTTTATTTGCGCGGCACCGTGCCACCGGGTGTGACGATGCAAGATGTTTATCGCGGCATGTACCCGTTCGTCGCGATTCAAATTCTCGCGCTGATTCTTTGCGTCGCATTTCCGGGCATCGTGCTTTGGCTGCCTCGCGTGGCAGGCATGTTGGAGTAAGCGCGGCGCGCGGGCGACGCGATCACCCTTCACTTTTCACGTTTCACCCTTCACTGCCTTCAAGGGCCTGAACAAAAACAACGCCGTAATCACCAGCGCGGCGCCCGCCATCTGAATCGGTTCGAGGCTCTGACCTAGGAGCGGCACGGCAAGCAACACCGTCGCGATCGGCTCGAAGTTCATGAAGAATCCGGTGCGCATCGGACCGAGCGAGGTGGTCGCCACGAAGAGTCCGATCATGCCGAATGCATAGAAGAACGGCAGTGTCGTGATGCCCACCCATCCTCTTGTGGTGGCGGGCAGGGTCCAATCACCGGTAATCGCAACGAGAATCACGAAGATCGCGGCCGACGATACCGTCATCCAAAGCGTAACAGGACGCGAATCCCGCCCCGCGAAGAACTGCCCGGCCAGCACGAACACGCACGACCAAGCGACCGCGCTGACTAGTGCCAGCAGCACACCGCGCGTTTGCGCCTCGGTGAACTCAACGTTCAATGCCAGCCCTACGCCGGCGAACGCCAGGACGATGCCAAAGAGGCTACGCCAAGTGAAGCGCTCTTTGCCAAGCAACCAAGTCGCGATACTGGTAATCGCAGGCCACAAATAGAAAATGAGAATGGCAAGCGGTAACGGAATATGGGCAAGGGACTCGTTCAGCGTCCAGTTGTTGAGGCACAAGATCAAACCGATCGCGAGCGCAATCGAACGCTCGCGCGGCGTCATCGCAAGACTCACACCCGCCAAACGAAAATAGATTGCGAAGATCACCACCACCACCACGGAACGAATCGCGACGATCGTGAGCGGCGTGCTACCGCCTTCGAGGCTAAGGCCGGTCGTGATGCCGACCATCGCAAAGGCGGTGGCAAATAGCAGGACGTGACCTGGGGTGACCATGCGCTGTTAGGTTCGGAACCGCGAAGGCTGAGGCGTCGGCTAGCGCCGCTGCAAGCCAAGATGCGCCAACTTGGCGAGCTCAGGCGAGCGCTTGGTGCCCTCCGCAAGGCGCCCATCGTCAACCGATGCACCCGCCACCTGCCGCACCGGAATCACACCGGCCCAGATTGGCAGTGCGTAGTCCTCATCATCGTCCACTGGCGGGCCGGTGCGAACCTTCGCGGACACTTCCTTGATTTCCATCCATAGCACGGTAGTTGCCTTCAATTCCTTGCGATTGACCGGCCGCAATTCTTGCCAGCGGCCGGGAAACATCCGCTCAACGAAAGCCTCCAGTGAAGCGAGTTTTTCGTCGGGATCTTCAACCTTCTGTGCTTTGCCGAACATCATGACGGCGCGGTAGTTGAGCGAGTGGTGAAAGCCGGAGCGGGCCAGCACCAACGCATCTAGATGGGTCACGGTCAGACAGCAATCGACGCCCGCTTCGATCGTTCGCAACATGCGGCTTGCCGACGAGCCATGCCAGTACACGCGTGAGCCTTCGCGCCAATAGGAGGTCGGCGTGACGTACGGCAGTCCGTCGATCGTATAGCCGACATGACAGATGAAACCGGCATCCAGAATGGCGTGAACGGTTTTTTCATCATAGTGGCCGCGCTTGTGGAGCCGCTTCACGCGCGTGCGTTGTGTTGGAACGAACGAAGTCATCGATGTTGTCTGCCGATTTTCTATGCCAATCAATAATTCGCGCTTGTTCTGACGGGCCGATTCATCCTTGCACGGCATAGTAGCCGTATATGCGTTCCCTTTCCCTCACGCTTGACACCGGCACCTCCAACACGCGCGTACGCGCTTGGCGCGACAGTCAGTTGTTAGGCGGCAAGGACGTCCCGGTGGGGGTGCGGGATACCGCCCGCACCGGCTCGCATGATATCTTGCGAGCCGGCGTTCGCGAGGCGATCCAATCGACGCTTCGGTCGATCGATGCCAATGCGAGCGAGTTGGCGCTGGTCGTTGGTTCAGGCATGGTGACCTCGAAGCTCGGGCTGCGCGAACTCCCCCATAGCGTAGCACCCGCCCGCATCGATGAGCTCGCCGCCGGCATGCAATCCGCGCAGTTCGAGGACATCCTCGCCGCTCCGATTTGGTTCATCCCAGGCGTACGCCATGATGCTGCGCCGCTGGCGATCGGTCGCGCATCAGAGATGGACATGATGCGCGGCGAAGAAACCGAAGTGATTGGCCTGCTGAACAAGATAACCATCGATCGCGACGCGCTCATCTTGCTGCCCGGCTCGCATGCCAAGTTTGTCGAAGTCGACGGTGACGCCACAATTCTGCGGTCCCTCACCACACTGTCGGGTGAGATGCTCGATCTCTTGATGCATCAGTCGGTGCTGGCTTCCGGACTGAAACAGGGTTGGCCCGAAGCACTTGATCCGGATGCGCTGCTCGCCGGTGCACGCGCATCACGCAAGGAAAGTTTGAGTCGCGCCGCCTTCCTGGTCCGCGCGCTCGAACTCTTTAGTCCCGCCGCGGAATCCGCACGCTTTAGCTTTCTCTTGGGAGCGGTGCTGGTGCAGGATCTTATGAGCTGCATGGCGGGCAATATGTGGGTATCCGGCCGGCCATTTTTCATCTGTGGCCGGCCCATGATGCAGAGAGCGTATGCTGCCGTCGCTCAAGGCGTTCTTGGCATCGCATCGATCGTGACACCTGATCAAAACACGTTGGCAGAGCTTGCGGGCCATGGCGCACTTGCCATCGCCAGGCGGAGAGGATTGCTGTGAAACGCGTTGCAAAATCGGAAGTGGTACGGCGAATTGGTGTGGCCGGCTGGGTCGCAATCGTGCGCTGCGATTCCGCCGAGGAAGCGCTTCGCATCGGCGATGGCTGCGCGCAAGGCGGGGCGGCGGCCGTGGAAGTGACGTTCTCCGTTCCCAATGCAACCGATGTCATTCGCGCCTTGGCGGATCGCTTCGGTACGACCGGGATACTAGTCGGTGCCGGGACCGTGCTCAACCCGGAGATGGCCAAGCTCGCCCTCGATGCCGGTGCGCAATACATCATCTCGCCGCACTTCAATCCGGCCACGGTTGCATTCTGTGTGGGCAATGATGTGGCGGTCATGCCAGGTGCGATGACGCCGACCGAAATCGTGGCGGCTTACGAAGCGGGCGCCGATATCATCAAAGTGTTCCCTGGTGAGATCGTCGGCCCGGCGTTTGTGCGCGCGGTGCGTGCGCCGTTGCCGCATATCCCGTTGATGCCCACCGGCGGGGTCACGCTCGATAATCTAAAACAATGGTTCGATGCGGGCGCATTCGCCGCCGGCATCGGCAGCTACATCTCGGCCCCCGCACGGTCCGGCGATGTCGCGGGCGTAGCCGTTCGTGCAAGTGAGCTGACCGGACGCATTCGTGCGATCCGCGCCGACAAGCACGGCGTGCGTTCGTCGTAGAGCCCCACGCCGACGGTACGCGCCGATCGATTCCGTCGATGGCGAATATACTTTCGCTCCCAAGCGCTTGATTCCCGAGGTCACCAACTATGAGTACTTCCCTCACCGGCGGTTGTCTTTGCGGCGCCGTTCGTTATAGCGTCAACGCGCCGCTCGCCAACGTCGTCGCCTGCCACTGCACCCACTGTCGAAAGATTTCGGGCGCTGGCTCGAGTCACAACGCGATCGTTGCCGCGAACGCGGTCACGTTTGCCGGCAGCAAAGTAAAACGCTATCAAGACAAAGCCGACAGCGGCAATGTGCTCTTTCGCCATTTCTGCGGGGACTGCGGCTCATCGCTCTACAGTCAGCGCGAGAAGTCACCGGAGATGATCGTGCTGAAGGTGGGCACGCTCGATGATGCATCGGGTCTCAAGCTCGCTATGAATATCTGGACCGACAGCGCGCTGCCCTGGATGCATCTTGACCCGGCGGTCGCGCGGCATCCGAAGAATCGTCCGATCCCAAAAGTGTGACGAGTACGGCTCGGGTAGCATAGCCCTGCGAAGATCACGAATAACAAAATCTAGGAGACCACCATGATGTCGCACTACATTTCCCGCCTGATTCTTGGCGTAGCGCTGGCGGGCATGTCGGCTTGGCTGCACGCGCAGGCCCCGGCAAGTACCGATGCACCCAAGGCCGTCCCACGCAAGGCCGCAGCTTCCTTCACGCTCGCACCGAATTCGATTGGTGGGGTGGTGATGGGTGTCAAAACAGGCGAAGCGGGCGTCTGGGTCATCGCCGAAACGACCGATCTCCCGACCAAATTTGCACGGATGGTCGTCACGGACGATCGCGGCCGCTACGTGATTCCAGATCTGCCCACTGCAAATTACAACGTCTGATTACGCGGCTATGGCCTGGTGGATTCCCCCAAACTGCGCGGCAAGCCCGGACAAACGCTGAACCATCGCTCCGTGGTCGCACCGACCGTCGCCGCCGCGGCGCACTACTACCCGGCCATCTATTGGTACACGATGATGAAGATTCCGCCGGCGAGCGAATTCGGCGGCCATGGCGAAATCCCCAAAAACATTACCCAGAACCAATGGCTGCGGCAAATGAACAACGTTGATTGCATCGGCTGTCATCAGCTCGGCCAGGAATCGACCCGCACCATTCCGGCGCAGCTTGGGAAATTTGATTCGGGCCGCGATGCCTGGATTCGCCGTCTGCAATCCGGCCAGTCGGGCGAGATGATGACCACCCGCATTGCCGGCCAATTCGGCGGCGCGCCATACAAGTATTTTGGCGATTGGACCGATCGCATCGCCAAAGGCGAAATCCCCAGAACCAAGCCGCAGCGTCCGGAAGGGGTGGAGCGGAACATCGTCGTGACTTCATGGGAATGGAGCACCGACAAGCACTATCTGCACGATCTCATTGCGTCCGACCGGCGTAATCCAACGGTCAATGCTTACGGATTGCTCTACGGTTCGCCCGAATACTCGACCGACAATATGCCGGTCCTCAATCCAAAGACGAACGAGGTGTCGATCTACAAAATGCCGGTGCGTGATCCGGACATGCCGCTTTCACTCGGACCGGGGCATGCGGCGGCGATTGCACCGATGCAACCCTCGCCTTACTGGGGTGAGGAAAAAATCTGGGATACCCGCGCGAACAATCACAACGCGATGTTCGACAAGCAAGGCCGCCTTTGGATGGCAGCGAATATTCGCGGCCTGGACAATCCGGCGTTCTGCAAGAAGGGCTCCGATCATCCGTCGGCGAAAGTCTTCCCGCTCGAGCGCTCCTCGCGGCAAGTGACGATGCTCGATCAGAAGACCAACAAATACGTGTTCATCGACACCTGCTTTGGCACGCATCATCCGCAGTTCGGCTACGACGCCAACGATACGCTATGGCTAAGCGGCACCGGCCAAGTGGCGGGCTGGATCAATACCAAACTGTTCGATGAGACCGGTGATGCGGCGCGTTCGCAAGGCTGGTCGCCATTCATCTTGGATATCAACGGCAATGGCAAGCGGGATGAATACGTCGAGCCGAATCAGCCGGTCGAGCCCGGCAAAGACAAGCGCGTCAATCCCGGTTCGGGCCCCTATGCGGTGATGCCTAACCCCGCCGATGGGTCGATCTGGTATTCGGTGGGCGTATTTGGTGGGACGCCTGGTTTCTTGCGCTTTGATCCGGTAACCGGATTGTCCGAAGTGTTCAACGTGCCCGAACGCGGCATCGGCATTCGCGGCGCAGACATCGACAAAGACGGCGTGGCATGGGGTTCACTCTCGAACGGTCACCTTGGTAGCTTTGATCGCCGCAAATGCAAGGGACCGCTCAACGGCCCCGAGGCAACCGGCAATCACTGCCCGGAAGGCTGGACGCTCTATCGTTATCCGGGCCCAGGCTTCGAAGGCTTCGAATACAACAGCGCTGAGGCGAGCTACTACACTTGGGTCGATCACCACAACACGTTCGGATTGGGTGCCAACGTGCCGATTTCGACCGCCAACCTCAACGATGGCTTCGTCGCCTTGAAAGACGGCAAGATGGTCATGATCCGCATTCCTTACCCAATGGGTTTCTACGCCAAGGGGTTCGATGGGCGGATCGA
The DNA here is from genome assembly GCA_945906755.1 of Klebsiella pneumoniae. Classification (GTDB taxonomy): domain Bacteria; phylum Pseudomonadota; class Gammaproteobacteria; order Burkholderiales; family SG8-39; genus SHXR01. The sequence continues at coordinate 14,715 of CAMDRJ010000088.1, forward strand.
CGATCCGAAGGCCGGTTGGAAAGGTCGCGGCCTCTGGAGCACCAGCGGTGATCGCACGCCGTGGCTGATGGAAGGCGGCAAGGGTGCCAAACCGCGCGCGGTGCAGATTCAGATTCGCAATAATCCGCTCGAACAGTAGGCGGGTGGACCATCATTTCCTAATTCGCGGGCAGCGATTTAGGACTGCCCTCACCCTCGCCCCTTGCGGGAGGGCCGGGGAGAGGGGGATAAGCGTTACGTCGTTGTATTTAGTCCTGGATCCGAGCCATGGATTTTCTATTCGATTACATCGCGGTTGAAACGTTCTGGACGATCCTCCTGATCATCCACGGCCTCTTGGCCGTCGCGCTGCTTGGCGCGCTCACCCATCAGGCGATGGCGGTTGCGATGCCGGTTCGCCAAGCGGGCAATGATTCATTCGTTACCCGCTTTCGCGCGGTATCCGGACCGCGCTATACCAATGCCGTGTGCGTTCTTTGGATCATCACGTTCATCCTCGGTGCATGGATCTACGTCAAATACCGCATCCACATTCGCGTGCCGATCGAGCAGCAAGGCTACTGGAAGACACTTGGCGTCTTCGAACTGAAGGAACACCTCACCACGTTCGGCATCGGCCTGTTACCGATCTACTGGTACCTGTGGATGAATCCGAAAAATCCCGCCTACGACAGCGCGCGCAAGTGGATAACCATTTGTCTTGCGGCAACCTGCTGGTATGCGTTCCTGGTGGGCCATATCGTCAATAACGTTCGGGGATATGCGTCATGAGCGGCGAATTGGCGAACTCCACCAAGTTCCGCACCTTCGCGGTGGTCTTTACCGTTGCGATGGCGGTGATCTATGTAGTGAGCGAGATAGCGCGCTTACCGCTCTTTACCTTTCACCCCGGTACGGATCGCTTCGATTTTGGCTGGGT
>CAMDRJ010000089.1 GCA_945906755.1 Klebsiella pneumoniae
GGCAGGAAGCGCCCGATTTTGATGCCCTCACCTTTACCTGGAATCATTTGGTGCTGGCGGGCGACCCAGCCAATTCGCGCGCCGAGGCAAAAGGAAACATCAAAGGCGATGTATTCGCCTGTCCCGATGGCATCGCGTTCGATGCGCGCGGCGTACTCTGGATTCAGACCGATGTGTCGGCCAGCGCCATGTACAAAGGCGAAATGGGGCGCATCGGTAACAACCAGATGCTCGCGTGTGATGCCCGCACCGGTGAAATCCGCCGTTTTCTCACCGGACCCACCAACTGCGAAGTGACAGGTGTGACCTGGACCCCTGATAATCGGACCATGTTCGTCAACATCCAGCATCCGGGTGAAACACCGAGTGAACGCAGCGACCCGGAACAACCCGATCGGTATTCACGCTGGCCAAACAATACGGCCGGTGCGCGGCCGCGATCGGCGACCGTGGTTATCCGCAAGCGCGATGGCGGCGTGATCGGTACTTGAGAAGGACCTCCCTATGAATCAAACCTCCACCGCTCCCGCCAAAACAATCATCGAAACCGCCCCGCTTGGGTTTCAATGGCCTTGTATCGATCCGTTTCTGTTCTGCGTGCATCATGTCGATTCTTATCCGGCGGGCAATGAAGCGATGGGGCCCGCTACCACGCTAGCCGGTCGCAATATCGGCCAGGATTTCGAAGGGAAAGACGGTTGGCGCATGTATCACGGCCAAACGGTGCCTGGCTTTCCACAGCATCCGCATCGCGGCTTTGAGACGGTCACCATCGTGAAGAGCGGCTTGATCGATCATTCTGATTCGCTCGGCGCGGCCGCGCGCTTTGGCGCAGGCGATGTGCAATGGCTCACCGCAGGCGGTGGCATCGTGCATGCGGAGATGTTTCCACTGCTCGATCGTACCGGCCCCAACACCACGGAGCTGTTTCAGATCTGGCTGAATCTGCCGGCCGAAGACAAGATGGTGCCGCCACACTTTACGATGCTGTGGGATCGCAGTATTCCGCGCGTTACCCACACTGACGAGGCCGGACTCACCACCACGGTCACGGTCGTTGCCGGCACGCTAGCTGGGAAGCGCGCGCCCTCACCGCCACCGCATTCATGGGCCAGCCGCGCTGATACTGACGTGGCGATCTGGTGCATCACCATGCCGGCCGGTGCGACATGGACACTACCTGCCGCACACGGCGCAGAAACAGTGCGAGCGCTTTACTTCTATGCAGGTAGGACCCTCACGCTCAATGATCATCAACAAGCAGCGCATGCCTGCATGTTGGTGCGTAGCGATCTTGCGATTGCATTGACGGCCGGCGCGGAACCCTGCGAACTACTGCTGTTGCAGGCGCGCCCAATCGCGGAACCTGTGGCGCAGCATGGCCCGTTTGTGATGAACGATCGCGCTGGCATCGAAACGGCCTTTCAAGACTATCGACGCACACAATTCGGCGGCTGGCCCTGGGACCGCGATGACCCGGTCCACCAACGTGATGACGGGCGCTTCGCGCGGCATGCCGACGGACGGATTGAGCGCATTAAGGATTGATTTTTACCGCAGTGCCCTGATATATACAGCGGTGAGCGAATTCAGTACGTGCGCGATGGCGATACCCATCGGCATTGAAGTCGATCAACGATGTGATGCCGTGATGCATCGCCCACCATCGGTCGAATCGTGCCGTAGGGATCGCTTGAAATGGGCGAAATAATTCGAATAATCAGTTCCCTGCGGTAATTGCTGTCACAATTTGCTATCGTTGTCGATGGCCGCCGGCCAACTCCGAACTCATTCGTACGACCCCAAACTGGAACCCTTAATGATTCTTTCTGGATATTTCGACTTGCAGTGGTGGGCTTATATCGTGATTGCATTGGGCCTCACCCATGTGACCATCGCGTCGGTAACGATTTACCTGCATCGCCACCAAGCTCATCACGCACTCGACATCCATCCGATCGCCAGCCACTTCTTCCGCTTCTGGCTATGGCTCACCACCGGCATGCTCACGAAAGAATGGGTTGCGATCCATCGTAAGCACCATGCCCGCTGCGAGACCCCAGAAGATCCGCATAGTCCCCAGGCGCACGGCATCAACAAGGTATTGTGGGGCGGCGTTTTCCTCTATGTGCGCGAATCGCACAATGCCGAGACGATGGTGCGCTTTGGCCGCGGCACGCCCGATGACTGGCTCGAGCGCACGTTCTACAGCCGCTACCCCTTGTATGGCATCGGCCTGATGGCGTTGATCGATATTCTGGCGTTCGGCCTGATTCCAGGCGCGCTGATTTTCGGTGTGCAGATGGCATGGATTCCATTCTGGGCGGCGGGTGTGATCAATGGCGCCGGACACTACTGGGGCTATCGCAACTTCCCGGTCGATGATGCGAGCACCAATCTGAGCCCGATCGGCATCCTGATCGGTGGCGAAGAGCTGCACAACAATCATCACGCGTTTCCGACTTCGGCGAAATTTTCAACCGCGGCGCATGAGTTCGATATCGGCTGGGGCTACATCCGTATCCTCGAAACTTTCGGCCTCGCCAAGGTACTCAGAACCGCGTCGATGCCTGCGTTTCAGCCCCAAAAAACCGAATGCGATGCCGACACCGTGCGCGCGATTCTCACGCATCGCTATTACGTGCTCGCGCAATACACGCGCTCGCTCGAACGCGCCTGCCGGCAAGCCATTGCCGATCTAAAACCATCGAACACAACGGCAGCCGAAGGCGAGAAAGGTCGGAATCACCTGCGCTCACTGGTTCGATGGCTGCAACTGCATTCCTGGGAAGGCAAAGGCCAGGGGCCGATCGTGCTGGACGGCCAGGGCAGCGAGCGACTGCAATTCATCTACACCATGCGCCAAGAACTCTCCGAGCTGTGGAACAAATCGACCGCCTCGATCGAGAGCCTGGTGGAGCATCTCAAGGATTGGCGCAAGCGCGCTGAATCGAGCGGCATTGCCGAGCTACGCGACTTTTCCAGGCGGCTGCCGCACTTGGTATGAACGGTCCGGATAACGATCCGGACCCTATCGCAGCGCGCACCCTTGCCCATTACAACGGGCGCGCCAAAGAGTTCTGGCAAGGCACGCAGTCGCACGATGTCAGCCAGAACATCGGGGCCCTGCTCTCGCATCTAGAGGGCACAGCGCCCTTCACCATCCTTGATTTTGGCTGCGGACCTGGGCGCGATCTGGCGACGTTCACTTCACTTGGCCATATCGCGATCGGCCTGGATGGTGCATCACGCTTTGTCGAGATGGCGCGTGCGCATAGCGGTTGCGAAGTCTGGGAACAGCAATTTCAGCAGCTAGCGCTCCCCGCCGCCCGCTTCGATGGGGTGTTTGCGAACGCCTCGCTCTTTCATGTGCCGACCAGCGTCTTGCCGGGCGTGCTGACTGCGCTGCGCGATACGCTCAAGCCGCGCGGCGTGCTGTTCAGTTCAAACCCACGCGGCCGTAATGAAGAAGGCTGGAATGGTGAGCGTTACGGGGCTTACCACGATCTGGAAACCTGGCGCGGTTATCTGACCGGCGCCGGATTCATTGAACTCACCCACTACTTTCGGCCGCCGGGCTTACCACGTGAGCAGCAGCCCTGGCTCGCCACGGTCTGGCGTAAGCCGTAGCGAGTTCGATTAACGACTAACGGTTACCGCCGCCGTCGCCACCGCCACCGCCGACATTGCCACCGCCGCCGGCACCACCGCCTCCGCCGCCACCACGACCACCCGAGGACCGGCGCCCGCGATTGCGAAAGCCGCCACCGCGGCCGCCGCCGCCTCCTCCTCCACCACCGCCGCCTCCTCCCCCACCACTGCCGCCGCCAGCACCACCGCTGCTGCCGCCTGCTCCGCTCCCGCCCGCATTGCCACCTGCCGCGACGTTGCCGTTGCCATTCCCATTGCCGCCCGCGATGGCGTTACCACCACCACCACCGCCCCCGCCACCCGTGCGTCCGGCGCCACGTCCGCCACGACCGGCATTGCGCCCAGCCCCAGGCGATCGTCTGCGCTGTGAGCCATCCCCGCCGCCACCACCACTCGACCGCTGCGGACCGTCGCCGGAGGGCGGCCGTTGACGTGGTTGCGAGACATGCCGGTAGCTCGAACTGCCGCCTGAGATGCCGCCAACGCGCGCAATCTCCTGTTCGATCGCTTCGATGCCGGCCTGATTATTGACCGTAGGCCCGCTCTCCTTCTGCGCCGTGCGCTCTTGCTCGAGCAGCTCCTGCAATTTGGTCAGCGCGGTTGAGCAGGCCGCCGACAAGTTGTGCGACTTCGCCATGTCCTGGCGTTGCATTTCAATATAAGCGATGGCGTCGATAATCTCGTCGGCCACCGTCGATGGGTACATATTCATGCCACTCCCAAAGTCCGTCGGAATAACCCGCGTGCAAGGAGCGCATAGATGCGACGGTCCACTTGCAACGCCAAGTCCAGGGCTCGCACTGTAGCAGGGATGGTCGAATTCCATCTAGTCCAGTGCCATTTTTCCTAGAGGGCGTATAGTGTGCGCACCCGAGTTCCCCTTCGCTTCGATGTCATCCGCCCGCCGCATACGCGAACGGACCGCCACCTGACCGCTTAGAGTTGCCTGGTGACGCCGCTACAGGGCGTCCTCACCCAGCGGCTCACATCCAGCGCTACCGATCGATTCGCACCGGCCGCCCTTGCACTTGACAAGAAGCATAGTGCGCCTGGGCACCGGCCCCCATCTACTCCGAGGTATCTCTTATGTTGAAGCTGCGTCCCCTGCATGACCGCGTCGTTGTCAAACGGCTCGATGAAGAACGCAAGTCCGCCGGTGGGATTCTCATCCCCGAAAATGCCGCGGAAAAACCGGATCAAGGCGAAGTCATTGCAATCGGCAATGGCCGCGTGATGGAAGACGGCAAGCTGCGTCCGCTCGACGTAAAAGTCGGCGATCGCATTCTGTTTGGCAAGTACTCCGGATCGACCGTGAAAATCGAAGGCTCGGAATACCTCGTCATGAAAGAAGACGACATCATGGGCGTCATCGCTTAATCGGCAGCAACCAAATCATTCCAGGAGTACTGCAACATGGCATCAAAAGACGTACGCTTTAACGACAACGCCCGCCAAGGCATGCTAAATGGCGTCAACATTCTCGCCAACGCGGTCAAGGCAACCCTCGGCCCCAAGGGCCGTAACGTCATGATCGAGCGCTCCTTCGGCGCCCCGACCGTCACCAAGGACGGCGTATCGGTCGCCAAGGAAATCGAACTGAAAGACCGCTTCGAGAACATCGGCGCGCAAATGGTGAAGGAAGTTGCTTCCAAAACTTCTGACGTCGCAGGCGACGGCACCACCACCGCAACGGTTCTCGCTCAAGCCATCGTGCGCGAAGGCATGAAGTATGTCGCCGCCGGCATGGCGCCGATGGATCTCAAGCGCGGTATCGACAAAGCAGTCACCTGCCTCGTTGAAGAACTGAAGAAAATTTCCAAGCCCTGCACCACCAGCAAGGAAATCGCGCAAGTCGGATCGATCTCGGCCAACTCCGACATGGTGATCGGCAAGATCATTTCCGATGCGATGGACAAGGTCGGCAAAGAAGGCGTCATCACCGTCGAAGACGGCAAGAGCCTGGCTGATGAGCTGGAAGTCGTCGAAGGCATGCAATTCGACCGCGGCTATCTGTCGCCCTACTTCATCAACAATCCGGACAAGCAGTCGACGATTCTCGATAACCCGTATGTTCTTCTGTCGGATAAGAAGATCGCCAATATTCGCGACATGCTGCCCTTGCTCGAGCAGGTCGCCAAGGCTGGCCGTCCGCTCCTTTTGATCGCCGAAGATGTCGAAGGTGAAGCCCTGGCAACGTTGGTCGTCAACAACCTGCGTGGCATCCTCAAGACCTGCGCCGTTAAGGCACCTGGTTTTGGTGATCGCCGCAAAGCGATGCTTGAAGATCTCGCGATCGTCACGGGCGGTACCGTGATCGCCGAAGAACTCGGCCTCACGCTCGAAAAATCGACCTTGAAGGACCTCGGACAAGCCAAGCGCATCGAGATCGGCAAGGAAAACACGATCATCATCGACGGTGCGGGCGATGCCAAGGCGATCGAGTCACGGGTGAAAAACATCCGCATGCAGATGGAAGAAACCACGTCTGACTACGATAAAGAAAAGCTCCAGGAACGCATGGCGAAGCTCGCCGGCGGCGTGGCGCTGATCAAAGTCGGCGCGGCCACCGAAATCGAAATGAAGGAAAAGAAAGCGCGCGTTGAAGATGCACTACACGCAACCCGCGCCGCGGTCGAAGAAGGCATCGTCCCAGGCGGCGGTGTAGCACTGCTTCGTGCGCGCACCGCGATGGCCAAACTGAAAGGCGACAACGCCGATCAGGACGCCGGCATCAAGATCGTGCATCGCGCGATCGAGGAACCGCTCCGCGTGATCGTCTCGAATGCCGGTGGCGAGCCGTCAGTCGTCCTCAACAAGATCGTCGAAGGCAAGGGTAACTACGGCTTCAACGCCCAGACCGAAGAGTATGGCGACATGATCGAGATGGGCGTGGTCGATCCGACCAAGGTCGTGCGCTTCGCGATCCTGAATGCCGCTTCGGTGGCCGGTCTATTGCTGACGACCGAAGTAGCCGTTGCCGAGATGGCCGACGACAAAGCCGACGCAGGTGGCGGTGGCGGCGGCGGCGGTATGGGTGGCATGGGCGGCATGGGCGGCATGGGTGGCATGGGCGGTATGGGAATGTAATGCCCTCGGTAGGCGCTTGGCGCCTGCCGATACCGACCCCGTGGCGCCGCAATGCGGGCGCCACACAAAAAAGCGACGGCCTAGGCCGTCGCTTTTTTTCAGCCCGCGCTATCTCGCGGCGGCAGGAATGACACTCTTCACCGGCGCAACCGGCTTCGGCGGTTGCTTGGGTTTCTTCTTTTCCTTATTGCTCTTCTGGCTCTTGCCCATCGCAGTGCTCCTCAAGAAATGTCGTCAATGCCCGACGATTGCAGCGTCGCCCGTCGGTCGAACGACGCGGGCAATAGTATGCACTCTCTGAAAACTGAATTGAAGTGGCAAGAATCCGGTCGGCAGGGCCATTGCATGCGAAGTAAGCGCCTCTACTGGTACGTCCGGTTCACGGCGTGATTCGGCGTCGCTCCCCTAAACAGCCGGACCGCTACCACGGCTTGAATGCCACACCGACAAGACTTCGAGGCGATTTTGTCGGATACGGTAGTAGACCCAATACCGGATGCGATCAAGGTGGAAACGCCGTACCTCAGCCGAACTTGCTTGATTGACGCGAACCCCGATGTCAGGCTGCACAAGCAGAAGCGTCAGCGCGGCTTGCAGGTCTTGGCGTACAGCACCCGGCGCTGCAGGCCTGTTGACCGCCCACCACTGGATGATCCTTTCGACCTCGCGAGCGGCGCGTCGCGAGATGAAAAGCTCAAGCGGCATCCCTACCCGTAGCGACGCAAACGGGCAAAGAATTCGTCGCCCGGAATCACGTCGCCCCGATCGGCTTCAGCAATACCAGCTTCGAGCTCGGCTAGCTCCTCGGCAGACAGGTGAACCTCGTCTTCACGCTCGCGCGTGAGAATGAAGACATCGGTCCCGTCCTTGAAGTCCGGATCGTCCACGATAATCGTGCCCTTCACTACAGTGCCTGTGGCAACTTTCATGACGAAATGATACTCCCGACCTACCCGAAATACACAACTGACGCCCAACGTCGCCCACGAAAGTCCGAGTAAGGAAATGGCAAGGCCAGATCCTTTCATCACGCATGGCCGAGCTTGACCGAAGGGTTGGACGTCACTTACTTATGGCCGCCATGTTTCCCGTGTTGGCCGTGTTGAGCGCCATAGCCGCGGAGTGCCACATAAAGGGTCGCTTGCTCGGCGGTGAGAAGCTGCGTTTGCTCAATGTGGGCGGCAAGGTGTGAATGGCGGACCTTCGCCTGACGCGAGGCGATTCGCTCCAAAGCCAGCGATAGCTCCGCCGATGTGACTTTCTGCGAACGAAAGAGGACCTCAAGCTCGCGTTCCGCTTCCACCAACTCGGCACCGTGCGTCTTGGCTGAAATTTCCATGCGAGAGAAGATGGCTTCAGTTTCCCTGATCTGTTCGGACGAAAGACGGAGCTGAGACTGCAGTTCCAGGACATGCGCGGGCCCGGGGTACCCGTTGAGTTCTGCGGATTTGGCGAAACCCATTCCCTTGCCAGCCAGCAGATCGGAGATTTCGGAGAGCGAAAGTGCCTTTATGTCGCGGGCCTCCAGCCCAACGTAGGGCGATGCCGATTTAGGGTGCGTGGTGCAAGCGGCTAGCAGCGCGACGAAGAGAAGAACGAGAGTGGTATGCATGATGGGTATTCTCGCGTGTGGCGCTCAACATCCAATCAAAGGAAACGATCCATAATCTAACATAGCGATGTTCCGCCTATTCTGCGAATTCCAGCGCAACGGCGCGCCTGCTCAATCCGCCCGCTTCACCCACACCGCCGTGTCGTGAAACGCGGCCCCGCCGCGCGGCCATCCGGGATCGGAGGTCGTGAGCGCGTTGATGCCGATGCCATTCTCAAACGCATGGTTGGGCCAGATTCCTTCGACCACGACCACGCCTTGCTGCTGGCCCGCCGCGATCTTCACATGCACGGTGACTTCGCCTTGCGCATTGCCGAGCCGAACGCGGTCGCCCTCCCCCACACCGAGCGCCGCGCAGTCATCGGCATGCAGCAATGCGGTCGGTCGATGCTCCCGCTTGCGTGAGCTGGGGGTCTCGGTGAAGGTCGAGTTGAGGAACGTGCGCGCTGGCGCTGCGACGAGTCGAAACGGTCGATCGGAGGTGGCGGCATCGATCACTTCGAAGTGATCGGGCAGCACAGGCATCTGCTGCCAGCGTCCGCCATAGTTCTTCCAATCGGCGCGGAAATGAAATTTACGATCGGGCGTATCGAAGCCATCGAGGAAGTGCATTTTCTCGAAGCTATAGGCGAAGTCCTGGCCGCCGCGATCGTAATTCGTCTGCGCATCCCACATGCCCGATTTGCGCAAGGTGTGGTCCATGACTTCCCATGCGCTCATTTCAAATCCGGGATGTTTCGCCCCCAGGCGTTTTGCCAGCTCGCAGATCACGAAATGGTTTTCGCGCGCTTCACCGGGCGGTTCGATCACTTTGCGCGCAACTTGGAACACCGTGTGGCCGCTTGCGGTGTAGCAGTCGTCATGTTCGAGGAACATGGTGGCGGGCAATACGATGTCGGCGAACGCGGCGGTCTCGGTCATGAATTGCTCATGCACACAGGTGAAGAGATCCTCGCGCGCAAGACCCGCATGCACCTTATGCAGGTCGGGACACACCATCGCCGGATTGGTGTTTTGCACGATGAGTGCGGTCACCGGAGGACCGCCATTCAGCGCATCGGCCTCGCCCATGAGAATCGGACCAAGGCGCGACTGATCGAGATCGCGCACCTTGGGGTCCATCACATCAAGACCATCCAGTAACGAACGATTGACCGGATAGATGCCGGTATGGCCATAGAGCGCGCCGCCACCCTTCTGCTGCCATGCACCGGTGACCGCGGGCAGACACGTCACCGCATGCATATTGACCGCGCCATTGCGTGAGCGCGAGAACCCGTGATGCGCGCGAATAAAACTCGCCTTGCTACGGCCGTACAGGCGCGCAAACTCAATGATCGCTTGCGCGGAGAGGCCAGTGATCGCTGCGGCCCATTCAGGCGTGCGCGTTCGTACGTGCGCTGCGAGTTCATCGGGACAATCGGTATAACGGCGCAGATAGTCCCAATCGGCCATGCCTTCGGCGAACAGCACATTCATCATCGCGCAGGCAAGCGCGCCATCGGTACCGGGCCGGATCGGCAGGTGCACGTCGGCCTTCTCAGCGGTGCCGGTGCGATACGGATCGATCACCACGAGCTTGGCGCCCCGCTTCTTCGCGGCCATCGCATGCTGCATGACGTTGACCTGCGTATTGACCGGATTACCGCCCCAAATGACGATGAGATCGGCATGTTCCGCTGCTTCACGCAGATCGACGCCGCGTTTGCTGCCGACACCCGCCGCCCAGCCCGCATCGGAAAGCGCCACGCAGATAGTCGAGAACCAGCGCGAATATTTCATGACATGACGCAGGCGATTGATGCCGTCGCGCTGGATGAGGCCCATGGTGCCGGCGTAGTAGTACGGCCAGACGGTTTCCGCACCATGACGTGCCGCGGCCTTGATAAACGCATCGGCAACGCGGTCAAGCGCTTCCGCCCAGCCGATCGGCTTCCAGTTCTTGCTGCCCTTCGGCCCATTGCGCATGAGCGGCTGCGTCAGGCGATCAGGATGATGAACGCGCTCGGCATAGCGCGCCACTTTTTCGCAGATGACGCCCGCGGTATAGGCGTTGCGATGCGATCCGCGTACCCGGCCGATGGTGTGTGAATCGACGATCTCCACATCGAGCGCACAGGTGCTGGTGCAGTCGTGGGGGCAGACGGACGGCAGAATTCGCAGTGGGGCGTTCATGGGCCGATTGTAGCAACGGCTTGGCCGTGCAGTGACGGCAAATCTGGGAGCCAAACACATACCGGGGCGCAAACCACATACCGGGGCGCAAACCACATACCGGGGCGCAAACCACTATCCTTGGTGGTTCCCCATACCTATGACTCGCCTAAAAGGAGGCTTTTCGATGCGCACCCCTCGCCTGCAACGTGACCGCCAGCAATGGATCTACGACTATGTCGTCAAAGAAACCGGTCGCGTCTTTCACTGGGACGAACAAGGCCGGGAACTCCCGGCCAGCGTCAAGAGCCATGGGCAGATCTCGAAGCATCTTGGGCGCATCGCCGAGCGCATGGAACGCGTGGCGGCCGAAGAGGAAGCGGTTGGCCATACCGCGACCGCGTTTGAGCTGTATTTTCGCGCCTCGGCGACCTTTGCCGCCGCGCAACATCCCGTGCTCGAAACCAATGATGAAAAGAAATACCTGCATGGCCGGTGTATCGCGAACTACGAGAAAGTGATTCAGCATGCGCCCTACCCCCTTGAGCGCGTTGAAGTCCCGTTCGAAGGCGTCGAGCTGCAATGTAATCTGCACCTGTTACCGGGCAAACCGAAAGCGCCGGTAGTGATCTTCATCCCCGGTTGCGACATGACCAAAGAGATGTATCCGGACCCACGCGTTGTGCATGCGCATCATCGCGGCATGCATCTGCTCGTGATGGATGGTCCCGGCCAGGGCATGGGCAATCTGCGCGGCATCAAGCTCACCGCCGACAATTATGAACGCGCGATTCTCGCGGTGGTGACTTACCTGCAAAGCCGCAAAGAAATCGATGCGGACGCGATCACAATCTATTCGCTCAGCATGGGTTCCTTTTGGGGCATGCAGGCGGCGGCGACCGGTGATCCACGCATCAAGGCGGTCGCCGGTCCCTGGGCCTCCTATCTCGACAAGTACTACATCCTCGACACCTTCTCGCCGCGTTACAAACAACTGTTCGGTTATCTCACCGGCGCCACGTCCGAAAAAGAACTCGATGCCATCGTCGACAAGATGACCGTCGCCGGACGCGAAGGCAACATCAAATGTCCGGTGTTCCTGACGGTCGGTGAATACGATGCGCGCAGCCCCACCGAATTGGTCTATGACTTCTACGACAAGATCAAAGCGCCGAAGGAACTCTGGGTGTATGAAGATGCGTATCACCAGACCCGCATGTTCGATGGCGATGCGACGCGCAGCGATATTCACATGATGGGTATGGACTGGTTGCGCGACGCCTTGGCGGGCAAATTCAAAGCCGGCTACGCACGCAAGATGTATGTGCGCACCGGTGGCGGCGGCCCAAACGGCAAGCAGGGTGAAAACCAGGATTCGCGCCAATGGTGGAAGCGCTAAGCCGCGCGGCGATTCCAACGGAGTAGCCGGTGACGCGCGGCCTTAAACGCCTGCTCCTCCTGGTGGTGATCCCAGTGATTGCCGCCATCGGTGCGGGCGTTGTGTACCTCAAGGGCGGACGTTTCGTGCAGACCGATAACGCCTACGTCAAAGCCGAGAAGGTCGCGATCAGCACCGAGGTCTCCGGACGCGTTCATGAAGTGTTTGTGCAAGAGAATCAAGTCGTCACCGCGGGTCAACCGCTGTTTCGCCTCGATCCGGAGCCGTTCCAAGTCGCGATCGCAAAAGCCGAGGCGCGGCTCGCACAAGTACGGACCGATTTTGCCGCGCTCAAAGCAAGCTACCGCGCCAAGCAGGCGGAAATCACGCTGGCCACCACGCGGCATGCTTTCGCGAAACGCGATCAACAGCGTCAGGCCGATCTGGTCGCAAAGAATTTCATTTCCGCAGCACGCTTCGAAGAATCGCAACAGACGGCCGATCTGGCGATCCAACAGATCAATGCACTCGAACAGGATCTGCATCGCATTGCCGAAACGCTGGGCGGCAGTATCGATACGCCGGTCGAGAAGCATCCCACCTATCGGTCGGCCCTTGCGGAGTTGAGTAAGGTAAAGCTCGATCTCGCACACACCGAAGTGCGCGCATCGCTGCCCGGCAATGTCAACAAGCCACCGCGCCTTGGCCAATTCGTCACCGCGGGCAGTACGGCGATGGCATTGGTGGTGAGCGGCAATCTGTGGATCGAAGCGAACTTCACCGAGACCGATCTCACCTATATGCATCCAGGGCAAGCGGTGGTAATTCGGATCGATACCTATCCTGGCGTGACTTGGCATGGCACGGTCGATAGCCTGAGCCCGGCCACCAGCGCGGAGTTCTCGGTGATCCCAGCCCAGAATGCCACCGGCAACTGGGTCAAGATTACGCAGCGCGTGCCGGTGCGGATCAAACTCGACGCCGAGACGAATGCGCCGCAACTGCGTGCGGGTCTGAGCGCCGTCGTGGAAATCGATACCGGTCATCGCCGGCGCCTGCTCGGTTTGGCACTCTGACGGCGTGACTGCACTGTCAACGCCGGTGAGCCCGGAACCGGTCCTGCGGCGCGGCTGGATCACGTTGTCGGTAATGCTCCCGACGATCATGCAGGCGTTGGACACCACCATCGCCAACGTCGCGCTCCCGCATATACAAGGCACGATGAGCGCCACCCTCGAACAGATATCCTGGGTGCTCACCTCGTACATCGTTGCGGCAGCGATCTTCATGCCACTCACCGGCTTCCTGAGTGCGCGCCTTGGCCGCAAACGCGTCTTCATGTGGTCGGTGGTCGGCTTTACCATCGTGTCGATGCTATGTGGTGCGGCACAAAGCCTTGAGCAGCTCGTGCTGTTTCGCATTTTGCAGGGCGTGTTCAGCGCCGCACTCGTGCCGCTCTCGCAAGCGGTGCTACTCGATACCTATCCAGTCGAACGCCACGGATCGGCGATGGCGATGTGGGGCGTCGGCGTCATGATCGGGCCGATCATCGGACCATCGCTCGGCGGCTGGCTCACCGAGTATTACAGCTGGCGCTGGGTGTTCTATATCAACCTGCCGTTCGGTATCCTCGCCTGGTTTGGGCTGGCCGCGTTCGTGCATGAGACACCCACCGATCGCACGCGCCGGTTCGATGTCCTTGGCTTCTCATTTCTGGCCCTTGCAATCGGTGCGCTGCAAATGATGCTCGATCGCGGCGAATCGCTCGGCTGGTTTGCCAGTCGTGAGATCGTGATCGAGGCGATGATCGCGGGACTCTGCTTCTATCTTTTCCTCGCGCACATCTTTACCCATCAACGACCGTTTATCGATCCGGCGATGTTCAGGGATCGTAACTTCAGCGTTGGCATGATCATCTTTTTCGCGGTCGGCCTCATCCTGCTCGCCACGATGGCGCTGATGCCGCCCTTCATGCAAGGCCTGATGAACTATCCGATCGTCGACGTCGGCAACCTCTTGGTGCCACGCGGCATCGGGACCATGATCGCGATGTTCATTGTCGGCAAGCTCGCACATAAGATCGATCTGCGCTATTCGATCTTTGTCGGGCTATCCCTTACCAGTTATTCGCTATGGGAAATGACGCACTTCACCCCGGACATTGCGAGCTGGGACATCATCCGAACCGGCCTCATGCAGGGCATGGGTCTGGGGTGTACTTTCGTTCCGCTCACCACCATCACGTTTTCAACGCTGGCGCCACACTATCGCAACGAAGGCACATCGCTGTTCAGTCTCTCGCGCAGCCTCGGTAACAGCATCGGCGTGTCGATCGTGATCGCGAACCTCTCACAACGCACCCAAATCAACCATGCCGCCTTTGCCGACAGCATCACCCCTTTCAATTTCGCGCTGCAAGATGGCGCCGCTACCGGCCTCTATGACCTCGCCACGCCGGAGGGCCTCGCCGCGATCGATCAACTCGTCAATCGGCAGGCGGTGACACTCGCCTTCCTGCAGGACTTTCAACTGATGATGTGGATTACGCTGGCGGCGCTGCCATTGATTCTGCTGTTTCGAGCACCGAAACGAACGGGACAATAGGGGGAAGGCAGACCCGCCGCCGCGTCAGAATCCCTTATCTTGCCTCGCTTCCACGCTACAATACGAATTCCTTACAGTAAGGAATTCCACCATGCTTGCCAAACTGACCTCCAAGAATCAGCTCACCCTGCCCAAAGCAGTCATCGGGCAATTCCCCGGTGCGCGCTATTTTGAGGTGCGGGCGGAGAACGGGCGCATCGTGCTGGTGCCGGCAAAGGTCACCAACCTCGATGGCGTCTGGGACAAGATCGAAGGTCTTGGCATCACCGAGAAGGATGTCGAAGGTGCCGTGCGGTGGGCACGCAAGCAGAAGTAACGCGCGCCCGGCGTGTCGTCATCGACACGAATGTCGCCGTATCCGCTTTGGTCTTTCGCGCCGGCCAATTGGCTTGGTTGCGCGATACGTGGGATGCCGGTAGCGTAATCCCTGTCGTATCGGGGGCCACGCTCGCTGAGTTTGTTCGCGTGCTTACCTACTCAAAATTCAAACTCACCGAGGACGAGACCAAAACCATCATCGCGTATTACATGGAGCATGCGGAGGCCGTCGAAAAAGTCGGCAAACCAAGGACGCCACAGTGCCGCGACCCAAACGATCGCATGTTTCTGCAGCTCGCCTACACCGCAGAGGTCGATGCTCTCGTTACCGGCGACCAGGATCTTCTCGCTCTCGCGGGAAAATCCCGCATTCCGATCATGACGCCCGGCGCTTTTCGGACCATCGCGCAACGCTAAGCAGCAACGATTTCCGCTGCAGCCGCTCAGGGTGTCCCGAACGGCTTCGCGAGGTAATCCAATTGCCTTGCAATGAAGTGCTTGATCACCGGCAGCGCGCGCAGAATCGCTTCGCTTTCAGAGACCAAGCCGCGATTGATAAAGATATGCGGCGCATCGGGGAACATCGCGACTTCAACGTTACCCTTGCGGCGTTCGAGATAGGTGCGCGCGAAATGGAGCACCTTGTCGGTTGTGAAGCCGACGAGTTTCTCGGCGCCTGCCTGCACGATCAGCATCGGCGGGGTATCGATCACCTCATCGCTTTCAATGACGTGTTGCGGGCTGTTCGCTTTGATGCCGGCTTCCCCGCCCATGTATTGCTCGAGCTTGAATTGGTCACCCGCGCGCAA
>CAMDRJ010000090.1 GCA_945906755.1 Klebsiella pneumoniae
ATTTGGCTTTTTCCTGCGCCGCATGGGTGGCTTTGAGCGCGGTGGCGAGATTCATTTCGATCATGGTGTCAGTCTCCTGCCGAAACGGGATGTCGGCATGCGGCGATCATTGTATCGTTCGCCTCGCCTAGACCGAATGCCAAGAGGAAGACCTGCCCATGCCACGCCATATCGTCTGTATCACGTTTGATTTCGATGCGATGTCGCCCTGGATCGCGCGCGGCATGACCTCGCCCACGCCGATTTCGCGCGGCGAATTCGGCATCGTGGGCGCGAGGCGAATTCTGTCGCTCATGGCGCGGTTCAATATCAAGACGAGCTGGTTCATCCCCGGACATACCATCGAGACCTATCCGGAAATCTGCCGGCAGGTTGTCGACGCGGGTCATGAAATCGGCCATCACGGCTGGACCCATGCGCCGCCTGCTGGCATGTCACGTGAGGAAGAGGAGGCCGAACTCGTCCGTGCGAATGAACAGATCAAGAAATTGAGCGGCCGGTACGCACGTGGCTACCGCTCGCCGTCATGGGATTTGAGCGCGCATTCGGTCGAGCTGTTTCTGAAGCACGGCTTTTATTACGATAGCAGCATGATGGGCGATGACTACACGCCCTATCGAGTGCGGCAGGGCGATGTGATCGAGCTGCAGAAGCCCGCGGTGTTTGGCAAAGCAACCCACCTGATCGAAATGCCGATCAGCTGGTCGCTCGATGATTACCCGCATTTCGAATATGTGAGGATGGGCACCACCATCGCCCCTGGGCTGATGAATGCAAGCGACGTGCTGGAGAACTGGATCAATGATTTCCTTTACATGCGGCGCACGCTCGACTGGGGCATCATCACTTACACCTTCCATCCGTTCGTAATCGGCCGCGGCCATCGCATGATGATCCTCGAAAAGCTCATCGAACGAATCGCAAGCGAGGGCGCGGAGTTCATGACGATGGAAGCCGCCGCGACGCTGTTCGACGAGCGGCATCCTTTCAATAATTAGCAGACCAATCGGTCAGGGAGATCGACGTGATCAACGCCGCCATCATCGGCATCGGCCGCTGGGGACAAAACCTCGTCAATAGCGTGCAAGGCAAGAGCGATGTCATCCGCTTTGTTGCGGGTTGGAATCGCACGCCGGACAAGGCGCGTGAATTCGCGCGCGTCCAAGGCATCGTGCTGCACGATACCTATGCCGCCATTCTTGCCGACCCGAAGATCGATGCGGTCGTGTTGGCCACGCCGCATAGCGCACATGGCGATGAAATCGTCGCGGCGGCGCGCGCGGGCAAGCATGTGTTTTGCGAGAAACCACTCACGCTCGATCATGCAAGTGCGAAACGCGCGATCCGCGCCTGCGCCGACAACAATGTAACGCTCGCGGTCGGCTATAACTGGCGATTCCAACCTGCGTTGCAATCGATCAAGGCGATGCTGGACGATGGCCGGCTTGGCAAGCTCCTGCATATCGAAGGTAACTTCTGCGGGCCAAGCGTTTATCGCTTTGATGCGGAGCACTGGCGCAACAGCCGCGACGAAGGGCCAGGTGGAGGCATGACCGGTCGTGGCGTCCATATTGTCGATGCGATGCTCTACTTGTCTGGCCATGTGGAGTCGGTGTACGCCCAAAGCGCGCGGCGCGTGATGCCAACCGGCCTCGACGACACGACTTCAATGCTCTTCAAATTTCGCGGTGGCTCGAGCGGTTATCTCGCGACGGTGATCGCCACTGCCGAAACATGGCGCATGCAAGTGTTCGGATCAAAGGGATGGGCCGAGGTCGGCGATGCCGAACATCTCACCACTTGGGAGCTTCGTACGAACTTCATAGATCAATCGAATCTGTTCAAGCCGACCAAACCCGGTCTTACCTGCTTCGATACGTTTAGCACCGAGCGGGCGGAACTTGAGCATTTCGCGCACGCGGCGGCACAGCGACGGCCACTTGCGGTGCCCGGTGGTGATGAGGAACATGGCGTGGCGGTGTTCGAGGCGATTCTTGCATCGGCCGAGCGAGGCGATCGCTGCGCCGTTCCGTAGCCCTATCAGCGCATCGATCACCGGTATTGCAATGCCAGGGCACGCCGCATTGACTTGCGGCAAACCGGGCATATTTCTGGGTCATTCAAGGAATCGCCGGCGATTGCGAAGCGCACGCTTGACCGACACCCGCGAGTCGTAGAAAACCATTCTGGGTCGCGCACAGGATGGTTGATGGCGATGAATGTGTTGGTGGTTGAAGACAATCGAGAGCTGGCTGAAAACATCGGCATGTTTCTCGCGGATCGTGATCACACAGTGGATTTCGCTACCGATGGTCGTATGGGCCTGCGCATGGCGACACGCGGCAAGCATGATGTCATCGTTCTTGACCTTGGCCTGCCTGGCATGGACGGTCTTGAGGTTTGCAGGAGGCTTCGCAATGAAGCGCGCCACTGGATGCCTGTGCTCATTGTCACCGCCCGCGAATCGCAGAACGACAAGCTGCTTGGCATTGCCGCGGGCGCCGATGATTATCTCGTCAAGCCCTTTACGTTGTCCGAGCTTGAATCGCGTCTGCTTGCGCTCGTGCGCCCGCTCGGTCGTGCGAAAGAGGATGGTGAGGAGGAACCGCGGATCATTCGCGTGGCGGATTTGGAATACAACCCACGCGCCAATACCGCGTCGCGAGACGGCAAGCCGATCCGGCTCACGCCGATGGCGCTGAAAGTGCTTGGTGTTCTGTGCAAGGCGAGTCCACGCCTCGTCACGCGTGCGGAGTTGGAACGGGAAATCTGGGGCAGCGAAATTCCTGATGGTGACATTGTCGATGCGCACATCAGTTCCCTCCATAGCGCCATTGACCAGCACTTTTCATTGAAGCTATTTACCAGCGTGCCGGGGGTTGGCTTTCGTATTGGATCCGAACCATGAAGAAAACGGCGGGTCTGCGCGCGCGCGTCATGCTCGGCATTCTGCTTCTAGCGACCCTGTTCAATGTGCTTGGAGCGCTCGCTTTCTATTTTTCGAACCTGCGGCTCCAGATCAGCTTCCTCGATGCCATGGTGAAACATGAAGAGGCCGCTTTCGCGGCGGCCTATGCGCGTGACCCGAGCACACCGTTGCCCGACGCCGCTCTCATCAATGTGTGGTTCCCGTCGCGGAGCGGCAGCGAACAAGTGCCGCCGACCTTTGCGGCGCTACGGCCGGGACTGCACCACGATATCGTTCACGATGGTCGCACTTACCACGTCAATGTCACGACCATCGGACCGGGACGCGCGTGGTTCGCATTCGATGTAACCGAGGTGGAAAACCAGGAGACCAAGATCATCCAGATGTTGACCGCTGCGGTGCTGATCGCCATCGCTTTTGCGGGCGCCTTTGGGTTTTGGCTATCGCGTCACATCGTTGCGCCGCTTACGGCGCTCACCGAGGAAGTGGGGGCGCTCGACCCCGCCGTGCGAAATGTCCGCTTGAGTCCGGCCGCCCGTGGTGGCGAAATCCAAATCATCGCCGATGCATTCGAGCGATATCTTGAGCGGCTGGATCGATTAATCGAGCGCGAGGCATCGTTTACCTCCGCAGTGAGCCATGAACTGCGCACCCCATTATCGATTTTGTCGACATCCGCCGAGATCCTTGCCGGCAACAAGCGTCTCGACGAGCGGGCGGTAAAGCAGGTCGCGCGCATTCGGAAGTCGGCGGACGAGGTTTCCCGCCTCGTGACCTCGCTGCTTGCGTTAGCACGCGACACCCGGCACGTCGATAGGCATGGTGAGCAACTCATCGATCTTCGTGAATTTTGCGAAGTACTGATCGAGCAACACCGCCCGCTTCTGCTTGGGCGCGCGGTTGATATTGAGCTGCGCGCGAGCGCTTCACCGTCGATTGCTTGTTTCGATGCCGATCTCAGCATTGTCCTTGGCAATCTCTTACGCAACGCCATCGCCTATACCGACACCGGCCTCATCACGATCACCATCGACGATCGCTCGGTACGCGTCCACAATCCGGGTGAAGTGATCGACGCTGGGGATCTCGAGCATGTCTTCGAGTGTTACTACTCCGGACGCAACAGCTCCGGTTCCGGCCTTGGTCTCTATCTAGCCAAGCGTATTTGCGATCGGCACGAGTGGACGATTTCCCTGACGAGCGTGCCAGGAATGGGGGTGACCGCCGTGGTCGGATTTTTCCCGGTTGATGCCCTCGATCGGCCACCGCAATTAGAACAAGCGGCCTTGTCGTAACCCCCCGTCAGTTTGCTGCGTGAGCGGTTAAAGGACCAATTAATGCGGTCGAATCGCGCCAGAGTGCGCACGCCGTGCTTGACGCCCATCGCTCGGACGCGGAAAACGGTACTCCGTCAATGCGGTATCGGTCCAAGGCCATGCAGATTTTGATCGTCGAAGACAATCAGGAACTCGCCGAAAACATGGGCCAGTTTCTAGGCGATCGCGATCATATTGTCGATTACGCATCCGATGGTCGTATGGGTCTACGGATGGCTGCGCGCGGTGCCCATGATGTCATCATCCTCGATGTCGGACTGCCCGCGATGGATGGCTTGGAATTGTGCAAAGCATTGCGCGGTGAAGCGAAGATGTACACGCCCGTATTGATGGTGACGGCGCGGGATTCCCTTGACGATAAACTGCGCGGCTTTTCGTCCGGGGCCGATGACTATCTTGCCAAGCCCTTCTCATTGCTGGAATTGGAAGCGCGCATTCTTGCGTTAGTTCGCCGCACCGAGCGTAACCGGTCAAATCGAATCACGCGTATCGCCGATCTTGAGTTCGACGGGGACACGCGTCTTGTGTCCCGTGCCGGGCAGCGGATTGTATTGAAACCCATGTCGCTCAAGATTCTTACGCTGCTTTGCAAGGCGAGTCCAGCGGTTGTCACGCGCGCGGAGCTGGAACGCGAGATATGGGGCGATAATGTGCCCGATGATGATGTTCTCCGCGCGCATATCTATGCCATTCGCAATGCCATCGACCGGCCGTTCGCCGTGAAGTTGCTGCACACCGTGCATGGTGTCGGTTTTCGCCTCGGCATCGATTGACGAAGGCGCGCCGCCGACCGCGCGCACCGTGAACCTGTCCTTCCAACGGATCCTTGCCGGAGAATGTTCACCGACAAAGTTACAGGCTTGGCAGTAGTTGCGACCCCACTTGCGATCGCCCCCTGCTGTTTGGATCTTTAACAAAATCGGCTCCCGCGTATACGTGGCGTTCACATGCCCACTCTTACGATCGATTCACGTTGATGATGGTAGTGCAGCGATACCCTTCTGATGGACGATGCTCATGCATGCTCGGACATCATTCGGGAAGCATGCCGCATTCGCGTTCAGCGCAACGAACCTGCTTACGACGCCATCGCGAACCTCTTCGCAAGCGATCTTGAGCAGCAAGGCGCTGGCACTTACGCCGACATCTCAAATGACAAGCGGGATGCCCTGCTCCCAGTGCCGTATTGGGCCTGGATCGATCGTGAGTCCGAGGTCGCACGGATCCTGTCGAAATACACGGACCGAAACTCGATCAAGTTCGCGTGGCCGCTGTTGAAGGACATGCTGGCGCACTGCCAATGCGTGGTCTCGGGGGCCGCGATCGAGATCGAACCGTATGTGCCGCCGTTGAAGCTCTTCGGAAGCTACTCGAATGCCGGCAATCGGAGCCGCTGGCGGGTTTGCATGTGATGAACGTGCATAAAGCGAAGGGCAAGCAGTTCGACGGTGTCGTGCTCTACCGGCAGGAACACGATTCTCCGTTTGTTTGGCGTGGCGAGCCGGCACCTTTCGACCAGGGACGGCGACTCCTGCACATGTCGTTGACCCGAGCGCGGAAGCACGTGTTGATCCTCAACGAGGCTTTTCCGAGCTGCCCGATTGTGAAAGCACACAAGCTCATCTAGATCCGCCGGCTTCGGCTTGAGCTTCTGCTATGCATCAGCTCAAGTCCCGCCTTCCACGGATCAAACCGCAGACTCTCCACTCGCGTTCTCTGCGCCCCCTGTGGTGAGACCTTTACCTCACCAAGTCTTCCGCGGCGGCGACTTCACTTCGATCGCCACGGAATCTTCCAGCGCCTCGCTGTAGTGCGGCACACCGCGCGGATGGGTCCAGGAGTCGCCTGGGTTCACGGTAAATTCCTTGCCGTCGATCCAGAGCCACAGCTTCCCTTTCACGAGGTAGAGCACCGACTCGTGGTCGTCGTGCTGGTGCCGTGGCACCTTGAGGCCTTTCTCCTGGAAGATCTCAAGAAGCAGCATGTCATTGCCAACCATGAGCGGTTTGACGGTGACTTTCTCGGTCGAGGCGGAGCGTTGTCCTTCGACCACGCCGAGCGATTCCGCCGCGATCGAGCCGTTCGGGACGACGAAATTCGTTGTCTTCGGTAATGCGCGCGCCGACGTTGTGGTGCTCATCGTTCAGATCTCCTCATGCCGTTATTCGATCACACGACTCTTTCGCAACGCTTCGATCCGTTCGTCGTCGTAGCCCAGCTCGCGCAGGAGATCGTCCGTGTCCGCGCCGAGCAACGGGGCCATGTTCTTTGGCAGCTCCACGCCGGGGAGGCGGATGGGGCCGGCGAGCATGGTTGCCTTGCGGCCGTCTGGCGCGCTGAATTCGACGATGTCACCTCGCTCTCGCACATAGTCGCTGTCGAGGGCTTCTTTCACGTCGTAGACCGGGGCGACGGGAACCGTTCCGCCAAGCTGCTGAACCCAGTGCGCGGTGGTGTGGGTGGAGAGGGCCGCATCGAGCAGTTCGCGTACGCGCTCGCGATTGGCAAGACGCATCTTGAACGTGTTGATGGCCGGATCTTCTTTCCATTCCGGTTTGCCGAGCGCATCGGCCAGCACGCCCCAGAATTTCTCCTTGTTGCACATGATCATGATCCAGCCGTCTTGCGTCTTGTACAACTCGCTTGGCACGAGTGACGGATGCCCCGATCGCGCTACCCGTCCGGTGACGTGGCCGCCGTTGAGATACCAGGTGCCGGGATAGTTGAGGTTGTAGAGCGCAAGATCGAACAGACTCGTATCGAGATCACGGCCTCGCCCGGTCGCGCGGGCGCTGGTGACACCTGCAAGCAGCGCATACGATGCCGCGAGGCCGGTCATGAGATCGATGATCGACACGCCGAATTTCGCCGGTGGCGCGTCTGGGTCACCAGTGAGCGACATCAATCCCGTTTCGGCCTGCATCAGATAGTCGTAGCCGGGCCAGGCGGCGCGTGAGCCTTCGCGACCGTATGCGGAAAGATGCACGCATACGATCTTCGAATTGACCGCCTTCAAGTCTTCATGGGTGATGCCAAGCTTGGCCGGCTGATCACCGCGCAAGTTGTTGATGACCGCATCGGCGGTCTTCACCAGTTCGCGAAAGACTTTCTTCCCGTCGGGATGCTTGAGATCGAGCGTGAAGCTTTTCTTGTTGCGATTGAAGGTCTCGAAGAACTGGCTGTCCTTGGGGCCAAAGAAGTGCGGGCCGACATCGCGGCCGAAGTCGCCGCCATCGAGATGGTTCTCGATCTTGATGACTTCAGCGCCAAGGTCAGCGAGATAGACCGTGCCCGCAGGTCCGGCGCCGTATTGTTCGACTGCCAGCACGCGCAGCCCGGCAAGAGGTAGGGTAGGGTTCGGCATCGAGAGCGAGTCCGCGAAGGGGAAGCTCGATTCTATCCATAAGCATTGTCGACATGGCCCGCATGTCGAGGCGGCATAGTGTGCAAGGTGATGCCCCCTCTCCCCAACCCCTCTCCCGCAGTGGGGCGAGGGGCTTTCTACTCATGCAATGGTTCTGATGAAGATCCCGAGGCTCCGTTCAATCGAGGAAGTTCGCTGTGTGCGCGTGCCGTGGTACGTTCTTAACCGCACACGCTGGTGTGGTCATCAAGACCCGATGGCGAGAAAACCGTCTAACGGCATTGCGATAGCAGGGGAAGCATTCCATGCAAACCGACTACATCATCATCGGTGCGGGCACGGCGGGCTGCCTGCTCGCCAACCGGTTGAGTGAGCAGGGCGCGGGCGTCGTGTTGCTCGAAGCCGGACCGCGGGCCTGGCACCCGATGATTCATATTCCAGCCGGAGTGCGATCGCTGCATCGCAATCCGCGTGTGAACTGGAATTTCATGACCGATCCCGATGCGGGTATCGACAATCGCAGCATGCATTGGCCACGTGGGAAAGTGATTGGCGGCAGCGGATCGATCAATGGGATGCTCTATGTGCGTGGCAATCCGGCTGATTACGACGGCTGGGCGCGCAAGGGATGTGAGGGCTGGGGCTATGCGGATGTCCTGCCTTATTTCAAGAAAAGCGAGTCGTACGCCAAAGGCGATGACCGTTACCGCGGCAAATCAGGTCCGATGATCGTCGAAGACTATCGCACGATCCTCCCGCTTACCCATCGTTTCGTCGAAGCCGCCCGTGCGGCCGGTATTCCCTATACACCTGACTACAACGGTGCCGCGCAGGAGGGCGTCGGCTATTCGCAAATGACGCGCCTCGGGCGCTTTCGCGGCTCCACCGCTTCGACGTTTCTCAGGGCCGCACGTGATCGCTCGAACTTGCGCGTTGAAACACGTGCGATGGTCACCAAATTGCTTGTTGAGGGTGGGCGGTGCCGTGGCGTGTTGTACCGGCAGGGCGGCATCGACCATACCTTGCACGCCGAGCGTGAAGTGATCGTCGCGGCAGGCTCGATCAAGTCACCGCATCTCTTGCAATTGTCCGGGATTGGACCCTCCGAATATCTGCGTTCGATCGGTATCGATGTCGTGCATGCGTTGCCCGGCGTCGGCGCCAATCTTGCCGATCACTATGTCGGCTTCACCGCGTTCCGCGTGAAGGATGCCGTCTCGATCAATGAATTGGCGCGTGGCTGGCGGCTTGGCAGGGAAGTATTGCGCTGGATGTTTACCGCTAACGGGGCGCTTACCTTCGGCATCACTTCATCGACGATCTTTACGCGCAGTCGCGAAGGGCTCGCGAGTCCTGATCTGCAATTGCTGTTTACGCCGGCCAGCTACGATCAAAGTCGCTTCGGTGAGTTGGAAAGGAGTCCCGGTATGACCGTCGCGGTGTGTGCGGTGCAGCCCGAGAGTCGCGGCACCGTAATGGCACGCTCGAATAATCCGTTTGAAGCGCCGGCGATTCGGCCCAATTATCTTTCCGCGCCCGCCGATTTGCGTGCCATCCTCGCCGGCATGCGGCGGGTGCGCGATATCTTCTCGCAGCCCGCGATCGCCCGGCACTGTGTGAGCGAGACGCTGCCAGGTACGCATGCGCGTACCGATGACGAGATTGCAGGCGTGGTGCGTAAGACCGGGACAACCATCTATCATCCGGTGGGCACCTGCAAGATGGGTGTGGATGCGATGGCGGTGGTCGATGCACGGTTACGCGTGCATGGGATGGCGGGCCTGCGCATCGTCGATGCATCGGTCATGCCAAACGTGACCACCGGCAATACCAATGCGCCGACCGTGATGATCGCGGACAAGGCGGCGGAAATGATCCTGGAAAATGGTCGTCAATGAAAGGAATCTTTTGATGAGTAATCTGCCGGTTGGCGCGGCCGCTTTGTCCCGTGCGTTACGGTCAGGCGAACTCTCTTCGGTTGACGCAACACGTGAATACCTTGCGCGCATCGAGCGGGACAATCCACGGCTAAAAGCCTTCGTGCATGTCGACGCCGAGGCCGCGCTCGCACAGGCGCGCGAAGCAGATGGACGGATTCGTACCGGGGTGCCACTCAGTGCTCTTGACGGTGTCCCAATTGCGGCGAAAGACAACATCGATATTGCGCGCATGCCCGCCGCCGGTGGCATTCAGCACTATCGGAATGTGATCCCCAAAGAGGATGCCTTCGTAATCGCGTCGCTGCGTAACGCGGGTGCGGTGTTTCTCGGCAAGCTCAATATGCATGAAGGGGCACTCGGTGGGACGACCGATAACCCTTGGTTTGGGCGTTGCGAAAATCCGTTGCGGACGGGCTACACCGCGGGCGGGTCGAGTGGCGGCTCGGGGGCTGCCGTGGCGGCGGGCCTATGCGCGGCGGCGCTTGGCACCGATACGCTCGGTTCAGTGCGGATTCCGGCCGCATACTGCGGTGTGGCGGGTATCAAACCGACCTATGGATTGTTGAGTACGCGCGGTGTGATGCCAATTTCTTGGACGCTGGACCATGTGGGTTATCTCGCCTCGACGATTGATGATTTGCGCTTGATGATGCGGGTCAGCACACAGTTCGATCGTGACTGGCCGCTTGCTCGTGAGGCGCCATACAGCACGTCATGGGTTCGCAATCGCGACTCGCTGGGTGGACTGCGGGTTGGCGTCATGCTTGATTTCCCCGGGACCATGATCGAGCCCGATGTGCGTGCAGCCTATGATGAGGCGATGCGTGGAATGCAAGAGGCCGGCGCGACACTCACGCCTCTCTCGCTGCCCGAGTTCGCCTTCGACAAGATGCGTCGCGATTGCCTGCTTCTGATTGAAATGGAAGGTGCAGCGGTGCATGGCGAGGCGATTGCCGCCGACCCGTCCGGATTTTCGGCTGAATTCCGTTCGATGATCGCGTATGGCGCGAAGCAAACCGCGGCGCGTGCCGTGCAGTCGTATCAACGATTGCGCCAATTGCGCGCAATGCTTGATGAGGCGATGCGAGGGGTCGATGTGTTGCTGCTGCCGACCGCCGCGCAAACCGCGTTCCCGTTTTCGCCGACGCCACCCGTCAATCAGGCCGATCTATGTGGCATCGCGAACATTCTGGAAGCCCCGGCCGGCTGCATTCCATGGGGCACCGGGCAAAGCGGTATGCCGACTTCGGTGCAGATTGTCGGTCGCCGTTTCGAGGACGACCGAGTGCTTGATGTGCTGCGCTGCATGGAGCGGTTCGCGCCGCGCAAGTGATGGGCGTTCCCTGATTCTCCGTCAGGGAACGCGAAGGTCCCGAGCGATTGAATTAACTACTGCAGGATCATCTTGACGCCCGGCGGGGCAAACTCCGGCGGCCAGACCACGACCCACTTGTTCTTTTGCACCTGCTTCACTTTGCCTAGATCATCGCCGAAGTTATTTTGGCCATCGAAGCGGGCGGTACCGTAGACGGTTTCGACTTTGTTTTTCTTCAGCCACTCGGTGAGCACTTTGTCATCCAGGCTCTTGGTTGCGGTCACAGCCGCAGCCAGCACCTGCCAGCTCGCATAGACATTCGCAGCTTGTTGATCCGCTTCGACATAGGGTAGGCCTGCCTTGATGGCACGCTCGCGATACCCTTTCGCGAATTCGGCGGCGTCGGCTCGGTTAGTGAAGGGCGCGTGCTCTTCGAAGAACGACAACGAGAGGCCGTTTTGGCCTTCCGGAGAGAGCGCTAATGGCCCGGGCGCCGGATACAAATGGAAGTGATTTTTCGGCATGTAGTCGAGCTTCTTCATTGCTTCCAGCAACGAGTTGCTCTCGAGCCCGATGGATCCCATCCACAAGAAATCCGGCTTCGCATCGCGAATGCGTGCGGCGATCGGTCCGAAGTCGCGCGCCCCAAATTCGAATTCGAGGAACAGCACCTCGGTGATGCCCCGTTTCTTCGCGATTTCTCGCGCTCCGAGTGACATGAAATGCACCGAGGGGAACTTGCTGGTGATGATCGCGATGGTCTTCGGCATCTTGCCGCCGGCCGCTAGCGCATCGAACACGCGGTTAGGGAATGTTTCTTCCGGTACATAGCCGAACGGCGCGACCGGAATATGGCGCTCGTATTTTGCAAGCTTGGGAATGCCAAACGAGCTGTGGATGAGCATCTTATTGTGGCGCTCGGCCACCGACATCGCCGATAGAATCGCGCCGGTTGCGTACGGGCCGATCAATAGATCGACTTTGTCTGCGGTGGTCAGTTTCTCGTAGAGGGAGCGGGCCAGATCCGGCCTGGATTGATCGTCGAGCAGTACCCATTCCACCGGGCGGCCAAGCAGGCCGTCCTTTTTGTTGATCTGATCAAGGTAGGTTTCGGCCGCGATCTTGGCGATCAACGCAGTCGAGGCGAGCGGCCCGGTCAGCGCAAGCGTCCCACCCACACGTATCGGCGGGCCGGATGGCGCGGCAGTGGCGACCGCAGCTACTGCAAGTGAAAGTCCACCGGCTACGATACGAATCGATTGCAGAAACGAACGCGTGCACGACTGATTCATCGCCAAACTCCTCCTTGTTGGTTTCGACCTACCGTCCACTCTTCTACTCTACCCAGTATGCCACTACGCATTCCCGGTCGCTCGGTCCTTTACTTGAGCGCGAAATACAGAACGATGATGACTACCAGCGCAATGCCGATCATGACGAGCGGTGTCATCTTCGGTGCCGGTACAGCGGCGGCGGGCGTTGCGGTACTCGCTTGCTCCGCCGTCGCTGCCGGGGCTTCTGCCGCCACCGGCGTCAATCGCTTCTTGAATGCCGCGAAGAAATCATCGGCCATTTTTTTCGCGACACCATCGATGAGCCGCGCGCCGACCTGGGCCAGCTTGCCGCCAATTTGCGCCTTGGCGCTGTAGGAGAGTTTGGTGCCGTTGCCTTCCGGACTGAGGGAAACCTGCGCGGAGCCTTTGCCAAAGCCTGCTGCACCGCCCGATCCTTCGAATGCGATCGTGTACGAGACGGGTGGATTCACCTCCGACAGATTCAGCTTGCCGTTGAATTTCGCGCGGACGGGGCCAACTGCGGCCGTCATCGTCATCTTGTATTCGGTGTCGGAAACGCGATCGAGCGTGTCGCAGCCGGGGATGCAATCCTTGAGCACAATCGGATCGTTGAGGGCTTCCCAGACTTTCGATTGCGGCTGGTCGATGATTTGTTCGCCGGTCATTTCCATGATGCAAAGGCTCCTTGAATTGAATTGGGGTGAGCGCAGCGCGTGAGTGCGCCGCGAGAATCTATTGCACGCGTCCGGATGAAACGATCCGCGCTGATATTTTGGGTTGGCTGGAAAGCACCTTGGACAATTCGCGCAGGCTTTCTATGTTGTGCGCTGGCAGAAATGAATCGACATGCGGGAGCATCGCCCGGATGCCCGCCGGTCGCGCTTCGAACGCTTCATAGCGAAGCAGCGGATTGAGCCAGATGAGGCGGTGGCAGGATTTATGCAGACGTTCCATTTCCACCGAGAGATCCTTGCCAAGATCGCGGTCCAGGCCGTCGGTGATCATCAGCATCACCGCATTCTGGCCGAGCACCCGGCGCGACCAGCGCAGATTGAACTCGCGCAGACTCGAACCGATACGCGTGCCGCCCGACCAGTCGGCCACCGCATCGGACACCGAGTTGAGCGCGACATCGACATCCCGATGCTTGAGATTGCGCGTGATGTTGGTCAGCCGCGTGCCGAAGACGAACGTGTAGACGCGATCGCGATCATTGGTGATGGCGTGCATGAAGTGCAGGAACATGCGCGAATAGCGGCTCATCGAACCGGAGATATCGCAGAGCACGACCAAGGGCGGATGGCGTTTTTCCTGCGAGAGGCGCTGCAACGGAATGATCGCCCCGCCCGTGCGCAGGCTCGCTTGCATGGTTGCACGCATATCGATGCGGCGTCCGCGCGAATCGCGATGCAGGCGGCGTGTGCGCACCTCTGGGATCGGCAAGCGTAGTTCGGCGATGAGCTTTTTCGCCTGCGCGAGTTCTTCGCCGGTCATCGTCTCGAAATCGGCGTGCTGCAGCACTTCGCGCTCGGAGACGGTGAAGGCCATGTCGATCTCGACCTTTTCTTCCCGCTCCTGTTCGCGTTCCTGCACATCGGGCGGTGGCGCGAGCGCCTCGGCCAGCCGGTTCGAGGGCTGTGGCGCCTCATCCTCGCCCTTGCCGTATACCTTGGGCAGGAACAGCGACATGATCCGTTCCAGCAACTGCGGATCACGCCAGAAAATATGGAAGGCCTGATCGAAAATCTCGAACTGCTCGCGCCGATCGATCAGTACGGAGGCCAGCGTCCAGTAGAAATCGTCGCGACGATCGACGCCTGCGACTTCTACTGCCGCTAGCGCATCGAGGACCTTGTTGGGGCCGACCGGCAAGCCCGCGGCGCGCAGCACACGGGCGAAGTGCATGACGTTCTCGGCGAGCTTGCCGCTTGCGGCGAGTCGTCGGGTGGGCTCAGCAGGCGGGTTGGGTGCGGTTGACATAGCCTGCCATTATGCCGCAATCCCGCTGTGACTTACCCGAGTGACTTACCCGAGTCACTCACCCGCGATAACATTGGGCACCACCTCTCATCAGGATTCACCATGGCCGACGAAATCATTCTCTCCGCTCCGCGACTCACCCAAGCGATCGAAGCGATCGTCAAGAAGGGTGGTTCGAACGCCCGCGAGGCCGGTTTGGTCGCCAGCAATCTGGTCGAGGCGAACCTGAAGGGCCATGATTCGCACGGCGTCGGCATGATTCCGCGCTATATCGATTCATTGCTGGAAGGCGGTCTGGTTGCGAATCAGTCGCCCAAGATCGTTCTCGATACCGGCACGATGCTCCGCATGGATGGCCAGCAAGGCTACGGTCAGGTGATCGGGCATGACGCGATGAATCTTGCGATCGAGCGCGCCAAACAACATGGGCTTTGCATCAGCGGCCTCTACAACGCGCATCACATCGGACGCATCGGCGCCTGGGCCGAACAGGCACTCGCGGCGGGATTCGTGTCGATCCATTTCGTCAATGTGATTTCGCGGCCGATCGTCGCGCCTTGGGGCGGTGGTGATGGGCGCTTTGGCACCAATCCGGTCTGCATCGCGATTCCGCGCGCCAAGGGCGATCCGATCATTCTCGATTTCGCGACCAGCCGTATCGCGCAGGGCAAGACGCGCGTCGCGCACAATCAGGGCAAGGCGTTGCCGGAAGGCATCATCATCGATGATAAAGGCGAGCCCACCACCAATCCGCGCTATACGGTCGTGCCGCCATTCGGCGCGATCCTGCCGTTTGGCGAGCACAAGGGTTATGGGCTTGCGCTGATCGCTGAACTCTTGGGCGGCGCGCTCACTGGTGGTGAGACGGGTCGTATTCCCTATGAAGGGAAGAAGCGCGTCTTCAACGGCATGCTGTCGATCCTGATCGATCCGGAGCGCATGGGCACCGCGCAGCATTTCCAAAACGAGATTGAAGCGTTCCTCAAGTGGCTCAACGAGTCGCCAGTGCCGGCCGATTTTGACAAGCTGCGCATCGCGGGCGACCCCGAGCGCGAATCGAAGAAAAAGCGGCTCGCTGAAGGCGTGCCGGTGGATATCACTTCATGGAAAGAGATTCTGGCGGCAGGCGAGAAGGTCGGGTTGCCAGCGAAGGAGACGGCGGGGATTGCCGGGGCGTAAGCCATTCCGAACAGCGACCGGATTCCTAATAAGTAGGGAGTTCCCCCGGCTCTGCCGGGGAGGCAGCAGAA
>CAMDRJ010000091.1 GCA_945906755.1 Klebsiella pneumoniae
TGCGCTCATGAATGTCGAAAAAACTCGGTTGAAGGCGTATGGACATTTTGCTCTCGCTTCGTGTCGGTGATTTAACCTTACAACGTACATACCCACTTAACGTTTACAATGTGCCTCGAAATTAAGCAATTTTTAGAGATGCCCTAAAAGGGGAGGCAAATGGCCGATACCAATCTCGCGCCCGCGTGGCTGCTCCGCGTAGTCCGGACTATCGACAAATTTACCGACACCACCGGCAATTGGCTGTCTTGGATCGCAATTCCCCTGGTATTGGTCGTCGCCTGGGAAGTCGTGGCGAGGTACCTCTTCAACGCGCCCACCGAATGGGCGTTCGACATGACCTACATGATGTATGGAACGCTTTTCATGGTCGGGTCAGCCTACGCGCTTCTCAAAGGTGCGCATATCCGCACCGACTTTTTCTGGGAGAAATGGTCGGTACGCACCAAGGGCACCATCGACGCGATCGCTTATTTATTTCTCTTCCTTCCCGGCATGCTTGCGTTCTTTTTCATCGGCATGGGCGAATTCATTTACTCCTTCGGCATCGGCGAAACCTCCGAGCAGACGCCCTGGCGCCCGATCCTTTGGCCATTGAAGGGGATGATTCCGCTGGCGATTGGCCTGCTCCTGATTCAAGGCGTGTCCGAATTTCTGAAGAGCTGGTGGGCGGCGAAGACCGGTATCGAGCTTGATCACAAAGAAAAGGTAGAGGTGTAGAGCATGACCGGCTTGGCACTCCTTGGCCTCATCATGTTGTTCGTGATGATCGCGGCCATCTTCATCGGTTTTCCAATCTCCTTTACCCTGCTGTTTCTCGCCTTCACGTTCGGGTATGCGGGCCTCGGCGAGGTAGTCGTCAGCTTGGCGTACTTCCAGACGATCGGCCTCATGAAAGAGGAACTGCTGGCCGCGGTGCCGCTCTTCATTTTCATGGGGTTCCTGACCGAACAAGCGGGACTTATGGAGCGCTTGTTCAGCGCGCTTCGCATGCTGCTTGCACCGGTCCGCGGGGCGCTGTTTCTCGTGGTGATTCTCACCGCGACGATCTTCGCGATGGCGACTGGCATCGTCGGCGCCGCGGTGACGGTGCTTGGCATCATGGCCGCACCGATCATGATCAAGAGCGGGTATGACGCGAAGCTTGCGGCCGGGGCAATCACAGCGGGCGGTACGTTGGGCATCCTGATTCCACCCTCGGTCATGTTGATCGTAATGGGTCCGGTGCTGGGCGTCTCGGTCGCGGATCTCTATGCAGCGGCGTTTGGTCCGGGCTTCATGCTCGCTGCCTTCTACGTGACGTATCTCATGGGCCGCGCGATCCTTAATCCGAAACTCGGCCCGCCGGTCCCGATGGAAGATCGCGTTCACGACATCGGATTGATCATCAAAGAAGTCCTGATCGGCGTACTGCCCCTGGCCGGACTCATCGCTGCCACTTTGGGAACCATCCTGATCGGTGCCGCGACGCCAACGGAGGCGGCCGGCATCGGCGCCCTCGGTTCAATGATTCTCGCGATCATTTATCGCCGGGCGACGTGGGCCGGGCTCAAGCGTGCGTGCCTCAGCACGATGGCAACATCGAGCATGGTGCTGTTTCTGGCGGTCACCTCAAATATTTTCGGCGCCGTGTTTGCGCGCATGGGCACGGCAAACTGGATCACCGAGGTCATGCTCGCGCTGCCGCTCGGGCCGGTCGTGATGCTGTTCGTGGTGGTGGTGCTCATCTTCCTGCTTGGCTGGCCGTTCGAATGGCCGGCGATCATTTTGGTGTTCCTGCCGATCTTCTATCCGGTCATGGAGGCGCTGAAGCCCGCGCTAGCGGTCAGCCTGAACATCCCGGTGGATATGGTGATGGTGTGGTTTGGTGCGCTGGTGGCCGTGGTGCTGCAAACGGCGTTCCTCTCACCACCGGTAGCGATGTCGGCGTACTACCTGCGGCAGGTCGTCAAAGAGTGGTCGCTTGCGACGATCTACAAGGGTATGTTCGAATTCATGATGATCCAGTGCGTTGCCATCGTGCTGATCATCGCGTTCCCGAAAATCGCGATATGGTTTCCGCTTGAATTGCAGGAGAATCGGCGCAACGAGGTGCATGAACAGGTTGAAGACAACGCCGAGAGTCTTGAGCGCGACAGCATCGAAAGCATGCAACAACAATCAGACGAGGGCCAAAAAGCCCTCGAAAAAAGCGAAGACGCAAAACCACCGGCTGCCGGCGGAGCATCCAAGCAGTAACAGGATGTGCGGAGCAGATAGAGCGGGCGCCTTGGGCGCCCGTTTTTTTCGAGCGCGGTTTTGAAAGCGGCAAGGAGCCCGAATGAAGATCACCGCCATCGAATCCATCCAGCTTGCCGAGTTTCCGAACCTGCTATGGGTGGAGGTGCAGACGGACGAAGGTCTCACCGGCCTTGGTGAAACGTTCTACGCGGTGGAGTCCGCCTGCGCGCATCTGCATCAGACCCTCGCACCGTACTTGCTTGGCCAGAATCCGCTTGCGATCGACAGGCATAGCCGGCATATGCTGTATCACTATCTCGGTTTCAAATCGGTGGGCGCTGAAATGCGCGCGTCCTCCGCCGTCGATATCGCCTTGTGGGATCTCTTCGGCAAGGTGACGGATCAACCGATCTACCAGTTGTTGGGCGGCAAGACGCATGAGACGGTGCGCGCTTACAACACCTGCGCCGGGACTCAGTATGTGCGCGCGAAACCCGAGCAAGGCACCGCCAATTTCGGCCTGCCCGCCAACGCTGGGCACTACCAGCCCTATGAAGATCTGGTCGGTTTTATGCATTACGCTGACGAGTTGGCGCTCTCGCTGCTCGAAGAAGGCTATACCGGCATGAAGATCTGGCCATTCGATGAATATGCGGAGGCGAGTAACGGAACGTACATTTCCGCCGCGGATCTCAGGAAGGCGATGCTGCCCTTCGAAAAGATTCGCCGGGCGGTCGGCGACAAGATGGATATCCATGTGGAATTCCATTCGCTCTGGAATCTGCCCACCGCCATCAAGATCGCCAAAGCACTCGAGCAGTTCGATCCGTTCTGGTATGAAGATCCGATCAAGATGGATAACCTTGATGCGCTGGCCGACTATGCGCATCGCACCAACGTGTGGGTCACCGCGAGTGAAACCCTTGCCACGCGCTGGGCGTTTCGCGATCTGTTTGAGAAACGTGCGGTGAGTGTCGCGATGTTCGATATCGGCTGGGCGGGCGGTATCACCGAATCGAAGAAGATCGCCACGATGGCCGAGGCGTATCAGCTACCGATCGCACCGCACGATTGCACCGGGCCGGTATTGCTCACGGCGTCCGTCCATCTGTCGATGAATGCACCCAATACGCTGGTGCAGGAAGTGGTGCGCGCGTTCTATCACGGCTGGTATGGCGAGATCGTCACGCAGTTGCCGCCGCTTGCGAACGGGCGCATCTGCGCGCCGGTTGGGCCTGGGCTCGGCACGGCGCTCCGTCCGGAAGTGAAAAAGCGCAAAGACGCGACCGTGCGCGTGAGCAAGCTCTAGCGTGGACGCTTGGCTACTGGTCTACGCCGCAATCGGTGGCGTGTTTGGATTCCTGGCCGGATTGTTGGGCATCGGTGGTGGCGCGGTGGCCGTACCGCTCACGACGATGGCCTTCGCCGCGCAAGACTTCAATCGCGAAACGATTCTGCACACCGCATTGGGCACCGGCATGGCAACGATCGTCTTCACATCGTTGGCGAGCCTGCGCGCTCACCATAAGCTGGGTGGCGTCGACTGGATCATCGTGCGTCGCATGACGCCAGGCATCGTGATCGGTACGTTTCTCGCGACCGTCATCGCGCGTTACATTCCGACGTTCCCGCTGGCAATTATCTTCGTGTGCTTTCTGTTCTACATGGCCACCACGATGCTTTTCAGCTGGCAACCGAAGCCCACCCGTCAGATGCCAGGACCGATTGGTCAACACGTCGCAGGGTTCTTGATCGGCGGTGGCTCAGGAATCGTCGGGATCGGCGGCGGCGCGATTGCAACCCCCTACATGGTGTTTTGCAATGTGCCGTTTCGCACGGCGATTGGTACGTCCGCTGCGTTGGGCCTGCCGATCTCGCTAACCGGGACCGTCGGCTACATCATCAACGGTTGGGGTCATGCCGGGCTGCCGCCCTATAGCGTTGGTTATGTGTACCTACCGGCATTGATCGGGTTTGTCATCGCCAGCATGGCGGCCGCGCCCTGGGGCGCGAGCCTCTCGCATCGCTTGTCGACCAAAGTGCTAAAGAAAATCTTCGCGGTCGTCATGTACGCGCTCGTCACGAAGATGTTTTTCACGCTGCTGGATTCCTGATGGCGTTCTCGCTGCTGTACATCGGCGTCGATATCCTCGCAACCGGGTAGGGCGAGATCGTTGCTGCGCCGCTGAACTGCTTGACAGGTTCCGTACTGCGGAACACAATCGCGTGTGATCCGCTCTTTCTCCAGTACTGATACCGAGAGGCTCTTTCGTAGCGAGGCGGTGCCTCGCTTCAGGAACATCGAGCGCATTGCCAGACGAAAGCTGCTGCAACTGCATGCGGCCACGGAGCTGGTGACCCTCAAGGTACCTCCGGGCAATCGGCTGGAGGCGTTGAAGGGCGATCGCAAGGGCCAACACAGTATTCGCATTAATGACCAATGGCGCGTGTGCTTCGTCTGGCGTGAAGACGGCGCACACAACGTCGAAATCGTTGACTACCACTAGGACGCAAGATGGCCAAACGACTGTTGGAGGAAATTCACCCCGGCGAGATCCTACTTGAGGATTTCATGAGGCCCATGGGTATCAGCGCGCGCCAGCTGGCGGCCGATATCGACGTGTCGCCCAGTCGCATCAGCGAGTTGGTAAATGGGCAGCGGCCGATCAGTGCCGACACGGCACTGCGCCTGGGGCTCTTCTTCTCGATGGAGCCGCGCTTCTGGTTAAACCTCCAGTCGGAGTACGACATGCGCATGGCCGAGCGCGAGCTACGCACCAAGATCGCACCGCGCATTCGCGCGTTTCAGCCGACTACGAATTGACGCGGTTGGAAACTCGCCTACGCTGCAGTCATCGCCCAAGACCATTGAGTTCTTACGCTATCAGAGCCACGACGCGATTCACGTTCGCGAACTCGGCATGCAGCGTGCCGCTGACGCGGAGGTA
Organism: Klebsiella pneumoniae; assembly: GCA_945906755.1. Taxonomy (GTDB): domain Bacteria; phylum Pseudomonadota; class Gammaproteobacteria; order Burkholderiales; family SG8-39; genus SHXR01. Next base: position 5,169 of record CAMDRJ010000091.1, read on the forward strand.
ACCGCAAAGGCTCGGATCGAGGCTCGAATCGTTCTTACGTTCGATCTGGACTTTGGTGAGATTCTGGCGCTCGATCTTCTCATTAAATCGCGCGTTGCCCAGCGGCTCGCTTTGATTGACCGCAAGGCGGATGTCATCAATCGCGCCGCGGTCAAGGTTCCCGCGAAACGTTGAACCAGCGATCGTGTGCGGTGGTATCGTGCAAAACTACGGCGGTAAGAGAGGCCACTATGACGCGAGAACAACTGTTGCAACGCATCTGGATCGATCCGGCCCGTTGCGCTGGAAAGCCGTGCATACGCGGCCATCGCATCTGGGTCTCTCTGATCCTAGATTTGCTGGCTTCCGGTTCGACTTACCAGGACATCCTCGACTGGTATCCCGGCATCACCGTCGAGGATATCCAGGCATGTATTGCCTATGGGTCGGAGATGGCACGCGAGCGATACGTCGACATTCCTCTTGAAGGGCAGAATGCGACTTAAGCTCGACGAGAATCTCGGTGATCGCGGTACGCAAATCCTCGCGGTTGCTGGGCATGACACCAGTACGGTTCAAGCCCAAGGTTGGTGCGGCGCGACCGATGATTTTCTGATTGAGCAGTGCAACGCCGAACGGCGCTGCCTCGTATCGCTCGACCTCGATTTCGCGAATCCGCTTCGATTCCCGCCAGCGCGATATGCCGGCATCGCGGTATTGCGCCTGCCCGGACGGCCGACTGCCGATGAATTGCTCGGGTTGATTCATACACTCGCCGGCGCACTCGCCAAAGAGGACCCGACGGGCAAGTTATGGATCGTTGAACGCGGGCGAATTCGAATATACAGCGCGGAAGGTTCGTAGCGGTATTTCTGGCGCACTCAAAATTAGGCAGATGAACGATATCGGGGTCGGAGTCAGGTAGGGAATTCGCGTCGACCCTGCTCTCATTCTTCGATCGAAACCGGGCTCGGCCCGAGAGTCCGAAGAGGGCGGCACCGAAGAAGCATCGCTCGCGATTATGGATGCGCCGGACAAATTATTTCTATGATGGTCTGGCATCTTCGGAGGCCGCAAGAAGAACTAACCTGCCCCTGATACGCGACGCGGTGTTTTCAACGAGTTCCCAAGTCGCGCGTTGGTCGGTGCCCACCGCCGTGACACGTAGTTGAGTTCGATGCGGCGTCGGCACGTGAGCGAACAAGTGTCGGCCCGGAAGACCGAGGACTCGCGGCGAATGTCTAACGGGGTGCCGATACAATCGCAGCAGGCGTCGGGAGGGGAATGGCACTTCCTTAAGCGTAGGACGACCGTCATCCTCTTCAATGAACCGGAATCCGGAGACCGTGTGCTGCGAGGGGGCAGAAGGAGCCTGGACCCCGGATCGTCGTCCCGGGTGACTACCGTCGGGCAACGACGATGACTCATCGGGCTCAACGAAGGCAACGAACTCTGAAGAAACTTCGCTTGACCCAGATTTTCCCGCGCCACCGGAGCGTGATCTCATGGTTCGGCCGCTTGCCCAGACACGGTTGATCATGTATGGGTCCGGATTACTGGACGCGTCATGGTATCCCGCGCGAACCTGAGGATCTGCGCGGCCACGATTGCCTGATCGTTCGCAACTCAGGCGGAACCCTGGTCTTTTTGGATTTCCTCGTCGAGGTGTTCGCGGATATAGAGGTGGAACGTTCCCGCACCCGGTAGCGCGATTACGCGCATTCGGAGACCTGCGGTCGCACGCTTGGACGGCAGTCGGGGTATGGTGCGCGGGGGCGGAAAGCGGCGCCATAACTGTCGTGGAATTTTGCGATCCGTTCGACCATCGCAATGGAGCAGCTTGACGGGTACCCATATTTGGCGATATGGTTGCCTATATGAAGACGACTATCGAAATTTCGGCCCCGCTTCTCGAGGCGGCCAAGAAGGCAGCGACCCGCGACGGAACGACCCTAAAAGCCATGGTTGAGCTAGGGCTCCGGCAGGTGCTTGCAACGAGGAAGCGCGACGGCGCGTTTCGGTTGCGAAAGGCGAGCTTCCGGGGAGAAGGGCTGCAGCCGGCGGCGAAGGATCTGTCGTGGGAGCAAATCCGCGAACTCGCATACGCCGAACGCGGTCGATGATCGCAGTCGATACAAATATTCTCGTTTATGCCCACCGCGAGGATTCCGAATGGCACGAAGTGGCCAGCGCGCGCGTCGCCCGACTTGCCGAGGGCCGCATCCCCTGGGCGATACCGTGGTCTTGCATCCACGAATTCTTGGCGATCGTTACGCATCCGAAAGTCTTTGCGCCACCAACGCCAATGGCATCGGCCTTAGACCAGATCGAGGCGTGGCTCGAATCGCCGGTACTGGTGTTACTTTCCGAACCTGAAAACTACTGGAAAGCATTGCGGGAGATCGTCGAGGCGGGCCGCATTGTCGGCCCGAAGGTGCATGACGCTCGGGTGGCGACGCTTTGTCTGGAGCATGGCGTCAGTGAGTTGTGGTCGGCCGATCGCGATTTCGGACGCTTTCCGCGGCTGACGACCACCAATCCCATGGTGGTACGGGACGCGTAAGGGCACCCTCGATTTCGAGCCGTGACTTCGGGAGCGTCGTGTTAGGTGGAAGATCTACGAACTCGCAATCAAACAATCCCATCCGTCTTTAGTTTTGCAATATCCGCGGCGCTCATCTTGAGAACGCCCTGCAACACCTCATCGGTATGCTGCCCAAGCACCGGCGGGGCGTTCTTGAATTCCAGTTGCGTGCCGGAAAATCGCATCGGACTTGCCACCCCGGCGAGCTTGCCTGCGACCGGGTGATCCAATTCGATCTTCACATTGCGCGCGCGGACATGCGGATCTTCGAACACCTGCGCGACCGTGTTGATCGGCCCGTTCGCAACGCCCGCCGCTTCCAGCGTCTCGACCCAGTCTTTGGTCGTGCGCGTCACGAAAATTTCTTGCAGGATGCGCGTCATCTCAACGCGATTCTCCACCCGCTTGCCGTTGGTTGCGAAGCGCGGGTCGGCAGCAAGATCCGGGCGCTTTAGTACATCGCAGAGCTTCTGGTAAAGATTGTCGTTACCGCAGGCGACGATCACATCGCCGTCTTTCGTTTTGAACGGCTGATACGGCACGATATTCGGATGCAGATTGCCGATGCGTTTCGGTGATTGCCCGGTCGCGAAGTAGTTGGTGTTCTGATAGGCAAGCAGCGCAATCTGTGAATCGAGCAGCGCGCAGTCGATATGCTGCCCGACGCCGGTGCGCTCGCGATTGGCGATGGCCGCGCAGATCGCGATCGATGCATACATGCCGGTAATGATGTCGGCCACCGGCACACCCGCGCGTTGTGGCCCGCCACCGGGTGCGCCATCGGGTTCGCCCGTCACGCTCATCATGCCGCCCATGCCCTGGATCATGAAGTCATAGCCGGGGTGTTCGCGATACGGCCCGGTTTGGCCAAACCCGGTGACCGAACAATAGATGAGCTTCGGATTGATCTTCTTGAGATCATCAAAGCCAAGACCGTAGCGCGCGAGGTCGCCGAACTTGTAGTTCTCAATCAGCACATCGGAAATCTTCGCGAGTTCGCGCACGATGCGCTGCCCGTCCGGTGTCGCGATATTGAGCGTAATGGATTTCTTGCCGCGATTGGCCGAGGTGAAGTACGCGGAATCCTTCGTGTCCTTGCCCGCTTTGTCCTTGATCCACGGTGGGCCAAAGGCGCGCGAGTCGTCGCCTTTTTGCGGGCGCTCAACCTTGATGACTTCGGCGCCAAGGTCGGCAAGATTTTGCCCGCACCACGGCCCGGCAAGAACGCGGGAGAGGTCGAGCACACGGATATGCGAAAGCGGTCCAGGCATGTAATTCTCGGAATAGAAGAAGGGCGCCGGAATCTTACCCTAGGGAAACGCTGATTAAGCTATCTTGCGCAATCAGCGTGACCACATTTTTCGGGGTGTTACGAGGGGGCGAGCCCTCTTGTTCACTTATACCCTAGCGCTCGCACCGTCGAGATGGCTCGACCGGTTGGCTGCGCCGCGAATCAGTTGTCGATTTTCGCGCCCGAATCCTTTACTACCTTCGACCACTTGGCGATTTCACTCGTCACGAATTGGCCGAACTCGGCGGGTTTCTGACCGCCTGCGGTGGCAACCTGACTGGCCCAGATCTCCTTGACATCGGGCTGCTGCAGAATCTTCACGATCTCCGGGTACAGTCGATCGATCACGGCGGTTGGCGTACCGCGCAGCGCCCAGAGTGCGTACCAGGTGGTCACTTCATAGCCCGGAACGCCGGCTTCGCTAGCGGTGGGCATATTCGGAAACACCGCAGTACGCGTACCCGCCGCGATCGCCAGCGCATTCAATTTGCCGGCGCGTATTTGATTTGAAGAGGTGCCCATGCCGTCAAACGCCATATCGACTTGACCGGCGATCAAATCGACCATCAAGGGTCCTGCACCCTTGTAGGGGACGTGTACGAGATTGACGCCGGTCATCGTCTTGAACAGCTCGCCGGCGAGATGATGCGCCGTGCCATTGCCGGCTGATCCGAAATTCAGTTTGCCGGGATTCGCCTTGGCGTAATCAAGCAGGTCCTTGAGGGTCTTGATCTGCCCATGCTTCGGATGGACCACGATGACCTGTGGGACCGACGCGATCAAGGTCACCGGAACGAAATCGCGCTCTAGGCGATACGGGAGCTTGGTATAGAGGCTCTCCGCAATGGTGTGATGCACCGCCCCCATGAAGAGCGTATAGCCATCGGGTGCTGCCTTGGCGGCGTTCGCCGCGCCAAGCGTGCCACCGGCGCCGCCTTGATTCTCGATGAGAAACTGCTGGCCTAACGCTTGCGTCAGCTTTGCTGCGAGCGGGCGGGCGAAAGTGTCGGTGCCACCGCCTGCGGGAAACGGATTGATGATTCGAACCGGTTTGACGGGCCAGTCTTGGGCGTTTGCCGATGACGCGAGCATCGTTAAGCAGGCAGTGAGCGTGGCAGTGAGTAGCCGGGTGAATCGCATAATGTCTCCAGATTCTTTGGTTTTTTGGCGATGCGCTAAGAGGGGTCCCCGCGCCGATCCGCCATTCTGCACCATTGACCGTTGCGTCGAACGATGAGGGTTCTCGTTACACTTGCATCCCATGCATTCGAACGGAGCAGGCCATGTCACTGGATCATTTCAAATTAAGCGGGAAAATCGCGATCATCACCGGCGCAGGCGGTGGCATTGGTCGAGCCATTGCGGTCGAATTTGCCGGTGCCGGTGCGGACGTGGCTTGTCTGGATGTCATGCGTGAGAACGTCGAGGAAACCGCGCAACTGGTGACCAAGGCCGGGCGAAGAAGTCTGGCGATCGTCTGCGATGTCACCTCGGCGGAAGCGACGAAAGCCGCGGTCGAGCGCACGGTGAAAGAGCTTGGCGCAATCCGTGTGCTGGTTTGCGGCGCCGCGGCACGCGATCCGAATCACACGGTCGAAAGCTGTCCGCCCGAAATCTGGAATCAGGTGTTCGCAGTGAACGTGGGCAGCGCATTTCTCATGAGCAAATGGGTGATTCCGATCATGGCCAAGGCGGGCGGCGGTTCCATCGTTCATATCGCCAGTCAGCTTGGCAGTACCGCGACCTATGAGCGAGCCGCCTATTGCGCGACCAAGGGTGCGCTGATTTCGCTCGCGCGCGCCATGGCGATCGACCACGCCAAGCAGAACATTCGCGTGAATACCTTATCGCCGGGTGCAACCGAGACCGATCGCATGCCGCTTCGCTTTGGCACGATGGAAGAAGCGCGCAAGGTGAGCGGGCCGCGTCATGTATTGGGGCGACTCGGCTTACCGGAGGAAATCGCGCGCGGTGCGCTCTATCTTGCGAGCGATGCGTCGAGCTTTATGACCGGCGCGGATCTGCTCGTGGACGGCGGCTATAACGCTTGGTAACGCGGTACACCTTACCAAGCTGCTAAGGGGTCAATCTGCATGCCCGCCAATTCGAGGACGTGGTAAAGATCGTTGCGGAGCTTGTCGACGTCTTCTTTTTTCATCTTGAACAGCTTTGCTGTTTCAAGACCGAGCAACTCTTCGGTGCTGATGGTCAGCTCACTAGGCTCGATCCAGTTGGCGACGCGATCGGCGAAGTGAACGAATCGCAGGGCATCCGAAACCTCGGTCGCGCCGGAAAGGTCGTCATGATGCTGCGTAATCTCCAGGAACTCACTCGGGAATGCCCATCTTTTGAGGAGCAGGCGACCGAACGTGCAATGGCTTTCGCGTAAGGCGCCCGGCAGCTCACGGTCGACGAAGGCCTGCCTGAAGGTTTCAAGGTATTCAAGTTCCATCGCGCCATACGTAATGCAAAGCGAGCCAAGATCATGCAGCAGGCCGTAGGTGAAAAGCTCCGCTGGATTCTCGATGGATTGCCGCACGGCAAGCAGTTCCGCCGCATGGGCGCAGATCATCGCGTGGCGCCAGGCGTCTTCGAAGCGCACGCGATAGCGCTCATTGCGCGCGGCAAACAACGACTGATTGATCGCCAAATCGACGGTTCGTCGCGTAACGTCACGACCAAGAATCGAGATCGCGTCACTCAAGCGCTTTACTTGGCGTGAGCGCCGATAGTAGGGCGAGTTTGCCAATGTAAGCAATCGTGTCGTGATCGCGGCGTCGCGATGCAGGAGGTCCGCAACATCGTCCGACGAATACTCCGTGGCGATGAGTTCACGAAATTGCCTGCCGATTTCCGGATAGACGGGCAGCGTTACCGCGCCCTCACGCAGGTGCTTTGACATCACCTTGATGAATGCAGATTGGACCGGAACGGCGCCGGGCGCCACGCTCGGTGCCGGCGGCTTTGCGCCTGGGCGCTCGGCTTCGGTCACGCGGGCGCGCAAATCGGCGATCGTCTGTTTGGACGCAGCCCGCTCGGCGTAGTCCGCAATGGCTTCGGATACCGCGTGCCCAAGCAGCGTGGCATAGCCTGGGACTTTCACGAGGTAGAGACTCGCGCCACTCCGCTTTGCCTCCATGGCAGCCTTCGGACTACCTTGCGCGATAAGCATGATGACCGGGCCTTCAATCACCGCTTGGGATGCCATTAAGAGGTCGATGCCATCATAGGGCGAAATATTCTGATCGATGACGATCGCTTTGATTCCCGCCGGCAGCGCGCCGGGGAGCTCCGATTTGGTGATGACGGTGAGGTCGAATGACCCTTCAAGTCCACTGCGTTGAACGGCGATTTCCGCCGCGGACGCATTGGCGAGAATGACTCGGTATTTCGTAATCGCGATCGGACTCATGACGACATCGTCTCTGTACGGTGTGAAGGATTGGCGTCACCGCTAACTTGGCAAGATCCGGTGGACAGCCTGGATCGATGACTGAGTATCGGCCACACAAGGCGCGCGCAAGCCTCGTGTATCGCGCCCAACGTGTCGAACTGCTCGTCGCGAAATTGCGGCGTCGCCTCTATCCAATCGATATCAGCCCACGAACGAATGGAGCGCTACGGCTACGGAAAAAAAGGGGTCATGTCGAACGATCTCTTATGTGCTTCGCGTCGCGCCCTGGATCGCTCGCCAAAGCTTCTCATTGGTGAACGGCATCGCGATGTCCTTCACGCCAAGCGGGCTCAGCGCAGCGAACATGGCGCTGGTGATTGCAGCGGGCGCACCGATCGTTCCCGATTCGCCGCATCCTTTGGCGCCGAGCGGGTTATGCGTGCAAGGCTGTGATTCATCGGTCTCCGCCGTAATCGAGGGCATCGTATCGGCGCGTGGCATCACATAGTCCATGAATGAACCGGTGAACACTTGGCCGGATTCCCGGTCATACGCCGTTGCCTCGAACATCGCCTGCCCGATGCCTTGCGCGAGCGCGCCATGGAACTGGCCTTCGACGACCATTGGATTGATGACGGTGCCGATATCATCGACCGATGCGTAGTTGATCAGCTTGGTGACACCCGTTGCGGGGTCGATCTCCAGTTCGCAGATCTGTGCGCCATTCGACCAGGTGAGATTGGTCGGATCGAAGAATGCGTTTTCGTGCAGAACCGGCTCCATACCGGCCGGCAGATTGTGCGCATAGGTGACCGCGCGCGCGACTTCGCTCCAGGTGATCTTGCGATCGGTGCCTGCCACGCAAAATTCGCCGGCCCCGCCCACCACGTTGTGCTCGATATCTTTTTCCGCTGCTTCGAGCAGATGCGCCGCAGCGCGCTTGGCTTTCTCGATGATCTTGGCACTTGCCATGACGATCGCCGAACCCGCGATCACCATCGAGCGCGAGCCGAAGGTACCGGTGCCATACGGAACACGCGCAGTGTCCCCTTCGAAAATCTCAATCTTGGCGAGCGGCACACCGATTTTTTCGGAGACCACCTGCGCATAGGTGGTCACATGCGCCTGGCCGTGATTGTGCGTGCCACAACACACCAAGAGGCTGCCATCGGCCGCAACGCGAATATCGGCGGAATCAAAGAAGCCCGCGCGCGCGCCAAACATTCCTGCGTACTTGGAGGGCGCCACGCCTGAGCTTTCGACGAAATAGCACACACCAAAGCCGCGCAACAAGCCAGCCTTCTTGGCGGCCTCGCGTCTGGCCGGAAAGCCCGCGTAGTCGGCAATCTTCAACGCGTGTTCGAACACCTTGATGAAATTACCGCAGTCGTAAGTGGGACCGACCGCCGTGGTGTAGGGCATCTGCTCGACGCGAATGAAATTGCGCCTGCGCAGTTCCACGCGATCGATGCCGGTCTGCATCGCGGCGGCTTCGACCAGACTTTCGAGCACATAGCAGGCCTCCGGTCGTCCGGCGCCACGATAGGCATCGGTCGGCACGGTGTTGGTGAATAGCGCCTTCACATCAGAAAATATCGCGGGGATCTGGTACGGCCCTGACAGCACGCCGGTGTAGACCGAGGTCGGCACGGCCGCGCCAACCGTCGAGACATACGCACCCAAGGCAGCGAGCGTCGTGACGCGCAGCGCGAGGAACTTCCCGTTGGCGTCCAGCGCGAGTTCCGCATGGGTGACGTGATCGCGCGCCTGGTAATCGGAAACGAATGCTTCGCTACGGGTCGATACCCACTTCAAAGGTCGATGTAACTTGCGTGCCGCCCAGGCCAGTGCAATTTCTTCCGGATAGTGCTTGCCCTTGGTGCCGAAGCCGCCGCCCACATCCGGGGCGATCACGCGCACGGAATTCTCAGGCAGCGCCAATTGCTCGGCAACGAACTTGCGGATGTGATGCGGCACCTGGGTTGATGAGTAGATCGTGAGTTCATGGCCGTCCATGCCGCGATTGGCAGACGCCATCGCGATCACCGCGCGCGGTTCGAGCGCGGCGCACGCAATCCGGTGGTTGACAAGATCGATGGCGACCACCTGTTTCGCCTTCGCGAAGGCTTGATTGACCGCCGCTTCATTGCCGCGTTGAAAGCGCACCGCGAGATTGCCGGGCGCTTCCGCGTGGATTTGCGTGGCGCCTGGCTTGACAGCGTCGCGCACATCCACCACAGCCGGTAGCGGTTCCCAATCGACGGCGACCAATTCGGCTGCATCGAGGGCCTGATTGCGTGTGGTGGCAACCACCATCGCCACGATTTCACCGACATGTCGCACCGCCCCGCGTGCAATTCCCCAACGCGGCGGCTCATTCATCTTCGTGCCGTTGACGCCCGGAATCTGCCAAAGCGGGATCATGGTGCCCACCTTGTCGGCTTCCATGTCCTGGCCGGTATAGGCCGCGATGACGCCAGCGGCACTCACCGCCGGGCTCACGTCGATCGATCGAAGACGGGCATGCGCATGCGGTGAGCGCACGAAGGCGCAATGCAATTCACCTTCGAACACGAGATCGGCGACGAACTGCCCACCGCCCGCCAGGAACTTGCGGTCTTCGCGACGCAAAACGGACTTACCGATGCCTTCTGGGTGTTGCTCGAGTTGTTGAATCATGGCGGCGCCTTGAGTGGATCGATGAACTGAAAAATTGGAACCGGAGCGGCAGCGTCTTATATTATGACCTGATTAGCAATGAAACTCCGCGACCGTCCGCAGGCGCGAATCGGTCCAGGCGCCGGTGGTAGCGGCGGCTTTAATCAGTCGCCGAAGGATGGCCTTGAGTTGAAAGCGCCGGTTGAATCGATACTGGGCCTCAGCGAGATAGCGATGCGCGTACTTGTTGAAATCAAACGC
>CAMDRJ010000092.1 GCA_945906755.1 Klebsiella pneumoniae
ACCATGTCGTACACATAACGCGGACGCCCGAACACCTTGTCGGCGAGATCCACCCGTTTCGCCGGCTTCCCTACGATCTGGTATTTGGAGGGATCCTTGGGCGCCACCTTGGCCGTTGCATTGCGATCGAACAAAGCGGCGGTAGCGAGTGCCCAGTAATTCGTGGTGGTCGCGCGTCCCTCGACTGCGATCGTGCCGTCGGTGACCTTCAGCTTATCGATCGACACGCCGAATTCCGCAGCCGCCTCACCAAGCAGGATGGCCCGGACTTCGGCGCACACATAGCGAATCGCCGCGCCGCTATCCTGGATTGACAGGCTGCCGCTCGTCACGCCTTCGTTTGGACTGGTCGCCGTGGTTGCAGCCACCATCTGGATGCGATCGAGTCGGACATCCAATTCTTCGGCCGCGATCTGTGCCAGCGAAGTCAAGATCCCTTGACCGATTTCGACTTTGCCGCCGGTGATGCTGACGGACCCGTTGCGCTCGAAGCGAATCCAGCCCGACAAGCGCGGATTGTTCTGCAAACTGCCAGGTAGCACGTCGGTTGGACGTTTGGCGAGCAATGGATCGATCGGACGATCAGCCATGACGCATCGCCTCCGCTGCCTGTTGGATGGCCCGCAACATGCGGGTATGCGCACCACAGCGGCACAGATTGCGATCGAGCGCACCGCGCAGCACTGCATCGCTTGGGGCTGGATTCTGCGCGAGCAACCCGGCTGCGGTCATGATGATCCCGCTCACGCAATAGCCGCATTGCGCGGCCTGCTCATCGAGAAACGCTTCTTGCAAGGGATGCGGTACGCCGTTTTTTTCGAGACCCTCAACCGTCGTCACGGCCTTGCCCGCTGCCGACCATAGCGGCGTGTCGCAAGCGGCCACCGTGTGGCCATCGAGCAGCACATGGCATGCTCCGCAATGACCGGTGCCGCAACCAAAGCGCGTGCCTTTGAGTCCAAGATCGTTGCGAAGAACATAGAGAAGTGGCGTGCTATCCGGCACATCGACCGTGTGCGCCGTGCCGTTGACCGTCAGGGAAATGCTCATGCGAGGCTCATCCTTCACGATTGCGCATATGGTTTGCAGTTTGGGTGAATGCCTGGAACAGGCGCTCCAAGAACAACGGATCAGCGTTCGAGGCATCGAGCGCCTGGCGCATGCAGGCCAGCCACTGATCGCGTTCAGCATTGCCGATCGAAAACGGCAGATGGCGCGCTCTGAGAAACGGATGGCCAAACGCCTCGACATAGAGCGGCGGCCCGCCGAGCCAGCCGGAGAGATACATGAAGAATTTGTCGCGCGAACCCGCCAGCGATGCGGGATGGAGCTTGCGAATGCCAAAGTATTCAGGCACGGAGTCCATGAGATCGTAGAAACGATCCACCAGCGCACGCACGCCGCTTTCGCCGCCCAGAATGTCGTAGGGAGTTTGTTTCAATGCTTTGCGGTCGAGTCGACCAACTTCATCAAAACATCGATTGTACGGCGTTCGAATCGACGGCGAAAATCGCTCGTCGCTCCCGCGCAGGCGGGAGTCCAGGATATCGACCCCGAGCGAAACTGGCTTCTCACTGGAGCATGCTCGAGAAGGCTTTAGTCGTGGGAAGGAACGCCGTTTCCAGCCGCGTTCGTACCAAGTTCAACCAACAGCTAAGCCGCAGCGTCTTCGACGACCGCCTCGACGCGCGCCACCCGTTGGTGAGCCGGACGATCGATATTCGGCGGCGCGCCTTGCGACAACGCGACGCGATTGCCGCCGATGGCTTTCGCGCCGTCCAAGGCCTCGAACGTGCGCTCGAGCAGCATCTCGGAGGACTCTCGCCAGTGCCATGTCGCGACACCGGCCGAGATGGTTTGCTCGCTTGGCACGAGCCGGCGCAGGCGCATGAGCAGTGCCTCGGCTTGATCCGATGGGCAACCAGGCAAGAGCAATGCAAACCGCTCGCCACCAAAGCGCCCCATCAAATCGCCTTTACGCAAAATTGCGGTCCAGTTTTGCGCGAGCGCGCCGAGCAACTGATCACCCGCGATGCGACCTTGATGTTCGGTAAATTCCTTGAAACGATCGATCTCGACCATTGCAATGGTTATCGGATAGCCAAGACGCCGCGATTGGAGAAGCTCATGGGCCAGACGTTCTTCCCAGGTACGCCGATTGGCTGCCCCGGTTTCACCATCGGTACGCACCAGCGCATCGACGCGTGACACCAGATAGGCGTTGCGACGCCGCTCGCGCATCGAGTAGCCGATCAATCCCACCACGAGCATGAATAAGGTCAACACCGACCCCGATAGCGCCAATCTGCCTTCGGTTTGCAGACGCGCGACCTCAGCGTCGAAGTGCGCTCCCGCGTTGGGGCCTTGCCTGATCTGCTCGACACGCGCTCGGTCAGCCCCTTCAAAATCATTCAGCGCGCGCAGCCCAAGAAAACCGGCGAGAACGATTGCCCCGATAACGGCGGTTGAAACAAGACCGTATTGGGCGGCCACACCGAGCATGTGATGCCACCGCCGAAATGGGAGACGCATGAGCGCACGATGCAAAAGGGAAGCTGCGATCGTAAGAGGGGCGCGATATTGGGCAAAGGCGATATGCCCGATGAACGGCACCAATGCATCACGTTGATGCTGACGGCGCTAATCCGGCGACCAACGGTTAAATATGTCGCGCTATATTTCGCGCAGGGCCACGACCGGTGGCAGTCGGGTAGCGGCCCTGGCACCAGACCATGCGTTCCATCCAGCCAGTACGATTCCTCCCACCGGCCCCGCCAACCAGATCCAAGGATTGATCGTGTAGGCCAATTGGAACACCTGCGCTGCCAACAACGCACCAATTGCCGTCGCGCCAACCGCGGCGAGAATTCCCGCGATCAATCCAATGGTAAGGAATTCGATGCGTTGCGCGCGCTGCACCTGGGCGCGTGACGCACCGAGCGTTCGCATTACAGCGGTTTCCTGCACGCGCTCATCCTGCGTCGCAAGCAGCGCGGTGTACAACACCAGTACGCCCGCACCGAGCGCGAACAGGAACACCAGTTGCACCGCTCGCACGACCTGCTCCACGACACTCAACGCTTGGCGCAGCATCGCGCTCATATCAACGATGGTCAGATTCGGAAATGCGTTCGATAAGCGGTTGATCGCATTCGCCTCGGTAGGCGGTACATGCATGCTGGTAATAAAGCTGGTGGGACTGCCTTCGAGCAACGCCGGGGTCATGATGACGAAAAAATTGACCTGCATCGAATCCCAATCGAGTTTGCGCACGCTGGTGATCGGTGACACGATTTTCTCGCCGGCGATCGACCAGGTAAGCACATCGCCAAGCTGCACGCCAAGTGTCTTGGCAATGCCCTCTTCGATCGATGCGGCGCCTCTTTTGAGATCATCGCTGTTGAACCAAAGTCCGCTCACGACCCGGTTGTGTGCGGGCAATTGATCGAGATACGACAAATTGAATTCACGCTCAACCAGCCGCTTGCCGCGCTCGTCGAGTGAATCGGCATCGATCGCTTTGCCGTTGATCTCCATCAATCGGCCACGCACCATCGGATAGATCGCAGGCGGCGCAAGGCGTGCCGATGTGAAGAATTCACGCACCGGTTCGAGCTGATCAGGCTGGATATTCAGCACGAATCGGTTCGGTGCGCCGGCAGGTGTTTTGGCGCGCCATGCATCGATCAGATCGCCGCGTGTAAAAGTGAGCATGAGAATCGCCACCAGCCCGATCGCCAGGGCCACGATTTGCACGATGCTGGCGCGCTCCCGTCTGCGCATATTGGCGATGCCAAATCGAATCGACAGCGGCAGGATCTTGGCGGCGCGCGCCAAGCCACGTACCACCAAGAACGCGACGAGTGCAAACACCAGCATCGCACCAAAAAATCCACCCAAAACAGTAAGCCCAAGCTTCACGCTGCCCGCCTGCCAGATCAGCAGAAATCCAAGCGCGACCAATGCCGCGCCATAGGCCATGAACGCACCGGAATGCGGCGCGCCCGCGTCGCGTCTGATCACGCGCAGCGCCGGCACATTTTTGAGCGCAAGCAAGGGGGGTAAAGCGAAACCGGCAAGCAGCAACACCCCAGAGGCTAAGCCCTGCAGCATCGGCGCGAACGACGGGCCGGGCAGCGTCGCGCCGAGAAATTCCGATAGCCAATAGGCGATCAGCGCTTGCGCCGCAAGACCCAATAGGCAGCCAATCAGGCTTGCAACGAGCGCGAGAATGATGAATTCATTCATGCATAGGCGAAACAGTCTTGCCTGCGTCGCGCCCAGGCATCGCATGACCGCATAGCCATCCAGGTGTCGCGCGACATAACGTCGCGTGCCAAGACCAATCGCGACCGCGGCAAGAATCACCGCCAGCAACGCGGTCAACCCGAGAAACTGCTCGGCGCGGGCCAGCGTATTGCGGACTTCGGGTCGCGCATTGTCCAAGCTTTGCAGGCGTTGACCACGCTCGAGCTGCGGCTTCGCCCAAGCCTCAAACGATGCAATGGCGGGTCGTTCTCCAGCGACATAGATTTGAAATGTGACGCGACTGCCGGTTTGAATGAGTCCGGTCGATGGGAGGTCGGCCAGGTTCATCAGCACGCGCGGTGCAAAATTGAAGAATGACACGCCCCGATCGGGCTCTTGCGTGACGATAGCGGCGATCTTGAGACTCGCCTTGCCGAGATCGAGCAACTGACCCGCGCCGATGCCAAGCGCGCCGACAAAGCGCTCGTCCACCCACGCCGCACCTTGCTCGGGAATGCCGCGCGTTTCGCGATCGGCCGACATTGGCGCATCAGCAATCCGCAATCGGCCGCGCAAGGGGTAGCCGTCTGATACCGCCTTGACGGCGGCGAGCTGCGCGTTATCACCCGCGCGCGCCATGCTGATGAAGGTGGTGCTGGTGGCAACCGCCAATCCTCTTGCCCTGGCCTCGCGCTCGATGGCACCGTCCCAGGGACGATCGGCGACCAACAGCACATCGGCACCCAACACCTGATGGGCATCACGAAGCATCGCCTGGTTCACGCGATCGGCGAAAAACGCAACGGACGTGATGCTGGTGACCGCGATAACGATGGCGATGAGGAGAATACCGAGTTCGCCGGCACGCCAATCACGATGCAAGAAGCGAAGCGCGAGACTCATGGCGCGATGCGTCCCGCTACCAAACGCACCACGCGCGCGCAGCGCCGTGCCAATGCTTCATCATGGGTAACGAGGATCAAGGTGGTCCCCCGCTCGGCATTGAGTTCAAACAAAAGATTGATGATCGCAGCACCCGTTTGGGCATCGAGATTGCCGGTTGGTTCATCGGCAAAAAGTACCTTTGGACGCACGACGAAGGCGCGCGCCAAGGCGACGCGTTGCTGTTCGCCACCGGATAGATATTTCGGGTAATGACCAAGCCGCTCGCCCAGACCTACACGCGCAAGAATCGCTGCTGCATCATTCCGCGCATCGAGCCGCCCCGCCAGCTCCAGTGGCAACATCACATTCTCCAGCGCGGTGAAAGCGGGCAGCAACTGGAACGACTGGAACACGAAGCCGACTTTTTCGGCCCGGAGGCGCGCGCGGCCATCCTCATCGAGCTTAAACAAATCATCCTGTTCCAGGCGCACCGTACCGGCACTTGGAACGTCAAGGCCGGCGAGGAGTCCAAGCAAGGTCGATTTCCCGGAACCCGAAGCCCCGACAATCGCAACGGCTTCACCTGGCGAGACTTCCAGGTTGATGTCCTGCAAAATCGTGAGGGTACGATGCGCGTTCGCCCCCGAACCGGGCAGGTGCGCAATCGGCACCGATTTGGTAAGCCCGGTAGCGGCAACAATGGGTCGCTTTTGAGGATCAGATGACATGAAGGTCGGCGTAAAAAACGTGCGGTGGTGGCTGCAATGCGTACTTATATGGGGCTTTACTTGCGCGGCACAAGCGGCCGGCACCGTACTTGTCTACGGCGACAGCCTGTCGGCCGCCTATGGGCTGGCACGCAATCAAGGATGGGTATCGTTGCTCGCCGAACGCCTCGCCAAAGAGAAAATCCATTATAACGTCGCCAACGCCTCGATCAGCGGCGAAACCTCCGCCGGCGGCGCAACACGCATCGAACGGACACTCAATCAACATAAGCCGGATATCGTAGTCGTTGCATTGGGCGCCAACGACGGATTACGTGGCCTGCCGATTCAGCAGATGAAAGCGAATTTGACGACCATTATCAAAGCAGCGCAGTCGGTCAAGGCGCGCGTGGTACTCGTCGGCATGCAGATGCCACCCAACTACGGCCCGCAATACACGCAGGCCTTCGCGAATGCTTTTACGGACTTGGCGCGTCAACACAAGACTGCGCTAGTGCCATTCCTGCTTACTGCTATCGCCGAGAAAGACCAGTACTTCCAGTCGGACAATCTGCACCCGACGGCCGCCGCGCAACCGCTCATTCTAGAAACTGTTTGGAAGGAACTCGCGCCGATGGTGCGAAAGTAGCGGCGTCTAGGCCATCGCTACCTGTTCGCGGGGCGAACGCAACAATCCTCCGACAACTGAATCGGTGGACATTTGACGCTACCGAACGAGCAGAAGACGCAGCAATCGCCGGCGTTTGGCTGCAGCCGCGCGTGACAGCATTTGCATTCATGGAAATAGACGCAAGCATCGGTGGGCATCTGTTCATCGCTCGTAGCGCCACAGCGTGGGCAAGTGAGGGTGGAGCGGAGGACAGGATGATTCGTCATGGACGTTGATGTTCTCTTAGGCGGTCCATCGTCGCACTTGAGGGCATTCCGACGACTGCCGCGACAATGCTACCGCTTGCCGCTGCTTGGGTGTTGCACCCCTTGGCCGGTGCGCTCAACTAAGCGCTGCGCAAAGGACGGCGTCATATGTCGTCTGGCGCTTTCATCCACGTTGGGATGTCAAGGTGCGCATGCAATACACGCCAAACGTCAATATGGTCACTGCGCTCGATGTAAAAGACAAGATATGGGTAACGCGTCAAGGGCCAGAAGCGCAGGTCGGGAATGCTCAACGCGTGGGCATAGCGCGATGAGCCCGTGGCCGGATTACGTCCGACGTGGGCAAATGCTTGCTCCAACGCCTCGATGAAACCAAGCGCCGCCTGCTCCGCATTCTCACCTAGGTAGTACTCGATCGCCCTATCGATGTCCTGCTCGGCCAATGCTCGCAGAACGAGGGGCTTCGCTTTCACTTGCGAGCGCGGGACTTCACTCGACTGCGGACCCGATTACGTAGCGCATCGAAGTAGGCGGCATCGGCAGGCGCGGCAGGCGCGGCAGCCGCACCATCCAGCAACAACCCACGCAACCGCAGTCGATCCTGATCCCTACGGATTAGCTCGCGAACGTATTCGCTGCTGGTGCCATAACCGCCGTGGCTCACCTGCTCATCGACGAAATCCTTGAGCGTTTCCGGTAATGAGATATTCATCGTACTCATGACTGAAGGCTAGGCGATTTGGCAAAATTTGGCAAGGGATGGAGGCCACATGACGAGGCAAATATTTACGCTCGAAGATCCCCTCTACTTCACCACCATCCCCACCGCGCCCTGTTCCAACCTGCCGATGCGGCATGCTTCGGCGAAGCCGTCTTTGGTGAACTCCGCGATCACCTGATCGGCAACTGCCTCGGTGCACGCGACCAGCAAACCGCCGCTAGTCTGCGGATCGGTCATCAGCACTTGTTGCCATGGCTCGAAGCCTGCCGGTACCGTGACCTGCGCGCCGTATTCGGACCAGTTGCGTCCGGATGCACCCGTCTTCACGCCTTGCTTGGCCAATGCGACTGCCTCGGCGATGAGGGGCAGGCGATCGAACTCGACCGTCGCGCGAAGCTTCGAGCCACGCGCGATTTCAAGCAAGTGACCGACCAAACCAAATCCGGTGACGTCGGTGAGCGCATGCACGCCTTCGATATCGCTCAAGCGCGCACCGGGGGTGTTGAGTTTCGTGGTCCAGCGGATCATGGTGCGATAGCCCTCGGGCGACAGCTTGCCGCTCTTGATCGCACCCGACATCACGCCAACGCCAAGCGGTTTGCCGAGGATGAGGACATCACCCGCTTGCGCGCGGTCGTTGCGTTTCACTTTCTTGGGATGCACGAGGCCAAGCGCGACCAATCCATAGATTGGTTCGAGCGCATCGATCGAATGGCCGCCCGCGATTGGAATACCCGCCTCGGCGCAGACGGATTCACCACCGGCGAGAACCTGCTGGATGACTTCGACCGGCAGCTTGTCGACCGGCATGCCGACCAGCGCCAACGCCATGATCGGCCGCCCGCCCATCGCGTAGATGTCGGAGATCGCGTTGGTCGCGGCGATGCGCCCGAAGTCGAACGGATCATCGACGATCGGTGTGAAGAAATCGGTGGTGGCAACGAGCGCTTGTTCGTCGTTCAACCAATAGACCGCCGCATCATCGCTCGATTCGATGCCGACCAGCAATTCCTTCGGCAGGATACGGTTGGGAAGCTTCGCAAGAATCTCCGACAACACGGACGGAGCAATCTTGCAGCCTCAACCGCCGCCGTGGCTAAATTGGGTCAGACGGACGGGAATTTTTTCGGGTGCAGTCATGGCAGATGGTGTTTGTGCATTTGAGGTGGCAGGGTGTCCGCAGATTATATAGATAGAATCTGCCCTCCCAATACGTTCATGTCCGCTTACCCCCTTCGCGCCGCAATGAAATTTCCCGACGTCGTCACCGTAGCCGAAATGAGTCTCTTCGATGAGATCATCGACGTCCGCTCGCCTGCCGAATTCGCTGACGATCACGCTCCGGGCGCAGTAAGCTTTCCGGTGCTGGACGACGCCGAGCGCGCCGAAGTGGGCACGCTGCACAAACAGGTGTCGCCCTTCGCGGCGAAAGTGCGCGGTGCTGCGCTCATTTCCAGGCGGATTGCCGGTTATATCGAAGGGGAATTCGCCAAGCGGCCGAAAGATTGGCGTCCGCTCGTGTATTGCTGGCGCGGCGGCAAGCGGAGCAGCGCGCTGAAACACATCTTGCGTGAGATCGGCTGGCAGGCGGCGACGCTCGATGGTGGATACAAGGCCTATCGCCGAACTGTTCTTGCGGCATTGGAGACTCTACCGCTTGAATTTCGCTATGTCGTGGTGTGCGGGGAGACCGGTAGCGGCAAGAGCCGCATCCTCGAAGCGCTCGCCAGACAAGGCGCGCAGGTTCTCGATCTGGAGCAGTTGGCCAATCATCGTGGCTCGGTGCTCGGGCTGCCGCTCGAATCGGCGCAGCCGCCGCAGCGAATGTTCGAATCAACAGTCTGGGATCAACTACGCAAACTCGATCCGTCGCGACCGGTCTTCGTCGAATCCGAAAGCAAGAAGGTCGGCGAATTGCATGTACCCGATGCGCTCATGACAACGATGCGCAAATCGCCTTGCATCCGGATCGTTGCAACCGTCGGTACGCGGGTGGCGTTTCTGCTGCGTGAGTATCGTCATTTCGTCAATGACCCGCCCGCGCTGCATGCGCGACTCGAGATGCTCAGCACGCTTTATCCGCGCACGGTCATCGAGCGCTGGAAGTCACTCGGTGAGCGGGGCGAATGGGCCGCTTTCGTGCAGGACATGCTGGAGAACCACTACGATCCGGCGTATCGCAGCTCGATGGATCGCAATTTCAGTCAACTGCCCAATGCCGAGGCGCTCATCTTGTCCGATCTCGATGAGGCCTCGATCGAATCCGCGGCAGGAAGCATCCTCGCATTGACCACCAATCGCGCGAGCGCCCTACAAACCGGCTAGCGCGCGCACATGCTGCTCGGCACTTCGCCCCAGTGCAGGCAGATCGTAGCCGCCTTCGAGAATCGATACGATGCGCCCCGCTGAGAAGCGCGTGGCAACCCCCATCAGTCGTTCGGTGACCCAGCGATAGTCGGCATCGGCAAAGCGCAACATCGCCATGTCGTCATCGGCATGGGCATCGAAGCCCGCCGAAATGAAGATCATTTCCGGTGCGAACGCCGTGAGCGCCGGCATCCAATCATCGTCGACGGCCTTGCGGAATGGGCCACTGCCGCTACCGGCCGGCAGCGGAATGTTCAGCATGTTTGCCGCGACCGCGCCGGTGCCACTGTAGGGATAGAACGGATGTTGAAACGTACTCACCATCAGCACCCGCTCATCGCCTGAAAAAATATCTTCCGTCCCGTTGCCGTGATGCACATCGAAATCGATGACGGCAACCCGTTTGAGACCGTGATGCTCGATGGCATGCATGATGCCCACCGCAACATTGTTGAAGAGACAAAAACCCATCGAGCGCGCGCGCATGGCGTGATGTCCCGGTGGGCGCACACTGCAAAATGCATTGGCGACCTTTTTCCCAATCACCAGATCGGTGGCGAGCACCGCCGCACCGGCGGCGCGCAGCGAGGCCTCCCAGGTCCCCGGACTCATCGCGGTATCCGGATCGAGATGGATCAGCCCCTTGGCGGGTGCGGCCGCTTCAATTGCATCGATATAGTCGGCCGGATGCACGCGTTCCAGTTGCTCTGGCGTGGCAAGAGGCGCGTCGAACCGCGCGAGCAAGGGCGTAAGGCCCACGGCGATCAAGCGATCTTCGATCGCAGCGAGGCGTGCCGGACATTCCGGATGCTGCGCGCCCATATCGTGGCCTAGGCATGCGGCATGGGTAATCAAAGCGGTTTGCATAGGGGCTGTCGCATAATGCGCATTTTTGGGACATTCCGCGTCGAATCTTACCGCAGGCCCACTTAGACTCGATTCGGTATTTCCCGTGACTCGCCACCGCATTCCCCTTTCATCGCCCAACCATGTCTGTCGCAGCTCTCGATCGCGTCATCCAACAAGCCGGCAGCGTGATTCTCGGCAAGGAAAAACAGATCCGGCTCGCGCTCGCCTGTATTCTCGCGCGCGGCCATTTGCTGATTGAAGACGTCCCGGGCGTTGGCAAGACTACGCTTGCCCATGTGCTTGCACGCTCGCTTGGTCTCGATTTCCATCGCATTCAATTTACGAGCGATTTGCTACCCACCGATATCGTCGGCGTCTCGGTCTACGATCGCAACAACGGTTCATTCAAGTTCCATCCTGGCCCGATTTTTTCGCAGGTGGTACTCGCCGATGAAGTGAACCGCGCGACGCCGAAGACGCAAAGCGCGCTGCTTGAAGCGATGGAAGAGCATCAGGTCACCGCCGAAGGCGAAACACGTGCATTGCCCGAGCCCTTTTTCGTCATCGCCACACAGAATCCGTCGCATCAAATCGGCACGTTTCCATTGCCTGAGTCGCAGCTCGACCGGTTCCTGATGCGCATCGAACTCGGCTATCCGGACCGGGACGCCGAACGCGCGCTCTTGCAAGGGGTCGAGCGCCGGCAGTTGGTGCAGAACCTCACGCCCTGTATGCATCCGGGCGAACTTGCGGAGCTGCAGGCGCTCACACGGCGCGTTCATGCTGCACCGGCCCTGATCGATTACGTGCAGGCGCTGGTCGATCACACCCGCCGCGCACCGGAATTCACCGCGGGACTTTCCCCGCGTGCGGCGCTTTCGCTGTTGAGCGCTGCGCGCGCCTGGGCGCTGCTTGCGCGTCGCGACATGGTGATTCCTGAAGACGTGCAGGCCGTGCTGCCATGCGTCGCCGGGCATCGCCTCGTGCCAAAACTAAATGGCGTCAAACGCACGAGTTCCGAGTTGGTAGTGGGCGTGCTGCACGCCGTTGGCATTCCTTAGCGCGCCGCGACGGCGCCTTCACCGCGCACGCAATGCCGACACTGAATTCCTTGCGGGCTCGATTGGATCATCTCGGCAAGCGCACGCGGCTACCCGAGGGATCCAGAGAAAGCCCGGATCGATCGCTCGTGCGACGCATCCTCGAACGATCGGAACTGTTCCATCTGTTCACCCGGCGACGGCGCATCGATGCAATGCCGATCACATTGCGGCATCGGCGCGTGTTTATTCTGCCGACCCTGCATGGATTGACATTTGGCATTGCGCTCGCTTTGATGTTGGTGGGCTCGACCAATTACTCGCTTGGCCTGGGCTTTGCACTCACTTTTCTGTTGGCCGGCATTTCCATCGTCGGACTGGTCAATACGTTTCGTAACCTCATTGGCCTGCGCATCACGATGGGTCGATCAGAGCCGGTGTTTGTCGGCGACGAGGCGCAGTTCGTCATGCACGTCGAGAATTCCCATCGATTCGCTCGCCATTCGCTCGAAGCATTACGGGGCGATCGGATTTCACGCTTCGATGTCGGCCAGGCGGATTGGGCTTCAGTGTCGATCGCCGCGCCCGCCTCGCAGCGCGGTTGGCTTGCACTTGGCAAGGTGACCCTGCAAACGCGCTATCCGCTCGGACTCTTTCGCGCCTGGAGTCCAATTTGGCCAGACGCCCAGATCCTCGTCTATCCGCGTCCGGAAATCACCCCGCTTCCACCTGAACTGCCGATTCCCCACGAAGGACATGCGGTCGACATCGGCATTGGCGGGGAAGACTTCGCCGCATTGCGCCCCTATCAACCTGGTGACTCACCCCGGCATATCGCCTGGAAAATCACTGCGCGATCGGATGCGTTGGTGACCAAACAATTCTCCACGCAGGGGGCCGCTGAGCTGATCTTTGCGTGGTCGTCATTGCACGCGCGTCTCGATCTCGAATCGCGCTTGTCCTGGCTTGCCGGTTGGGTGATCCAGGCAGAAGCCGCGCAGGTCAATTACGGTCTGATCATTCCCGGCACGGCGATTGAACCCGGACGCGGTCTTGATCATCGCAATCAATGCCTCAAAGCACTGGCGGTCTTCGATGGCGGTATCGCTCAGTAAGTTCTCGATTCTGCTGATCGGCATTGCGCTCACGCTCGCGCCGCAAGTCGCGCGTTTGCCGGTCTGGATCATGGTGATCGTCGCGGCGATGATCATTTGGCGAACGCGGCTGGCGGTGCGAAACGATCCGCTGCCGCGCAAGTGGTTGCTGCTCGCGCTGGTTTTTGCAAGCGTCTTTGCCATCTATGCCTACTACCGGACCTTGATCGGCCGCGACGTCGGCGTGTCGATGCTCGTACTCTTTCTCGGCCTCAAGATGCTGGAGACCAAGCACGAACGGGATGTTGTGGTCGTCACGTTTCTTTGCTATTTCCTGCTGCTCACCAATTTCTTTTACAGCCAAACGCCCGCGACCGGGCTGCATATGGCTCTCACGGTGATCGTGCTCACCGCGGCGCTGATGGGCTTTAATGCAGCGCAATTGTCGTGGCAACAGACTTTCAAAACGAGCGCCTTGCTGGCCGTGCAAGGCGCACCGATCGCGGTTGCATTGTTTGTACTGTTTCCACGCTTCGATGGGCCGATTTGGGCACTACCGGATCTGCATCGCGGCGCAACGATTGGGCTGTCGGACTCGATGTCACCTGGCACGGTAAGCCGGCTTTCGCAATCCGATGCGATCGCGTTTCGCGCCAAGTTCGATGGTGCACCGCCGCTCCGCTCCCTGCTCTACTGGCGCGGACCGGTCTTTCCAAATTTCGATGGGCGCACCTGGTCGGCGAATACAAGGATCGATCACTCCACGCATCTTGCCGTGCCGCTGGGGCCGCGCGTTGACTACGAAATCACGGTAGAACCGCATGATCGACACTGGCTGTTTGCATTGGAGATGCCGACGCAACTGCCCGCCGGCGCCTATGCAACGATCGATAACCAATTGCTTGCCAACAAACCCGTGCAGGCTCGCTTGCGCTACCGCGTCGGTTCATCCTTGCAGCATCGCACGCGGGATGGCACCACGCCCACCGAGCTGCGCGCCGCGCTCGCCCTGCCCGAGGGTTTCAATCCGCAGTCGATCGCACTTGGCAAAGAGTGGCGCCAGGCGCTCCGCAGCGACCGCGCCATCATCGAGCGCTCCACCGTCTATTTCGCCTCACAGGGCCTGCGCTATACGATCGCACCGCCGCTGCTTGGGCGTCATACGGTCGATGAGTTTCTATTCGAAACCAAACTCGGCTTTTGCGAGCACTACGCCTCCGCATTCGTGGTGTTGATGCGCTCGGCCAATATTCCGGCGCGCGTCGTAACCGGCTATCAAGGCGGTACCGTCAATCCGGTTGATGGCAACATCACCGTGCGTCAAGCCGACGCACATGCCTGGGCGGAAGTCTGGCTGGAAGACAGCGGATGGCTGCGCATCGACCCCACCGCGAGTGCAGCGCCGGCGCGCGTCGAAGCCGGTATCGCTGCCGCCATTCCGCTCTCGGAATCGCTGCCGTTCATGATCCGTCCCGACATGGCGTTCCTTGCCGGGCTGCGCCACAACTGGGAGGCGCTGCTTAACAACTGGAATCAGTGGGTGCTTGGCTACGATGCAACCCGGCTGCAGCGCTTGCTGCAGCAGCTTGGCATGCCCTCGGCCTCAGTGCAAACGCTGCTGCATGCCACCTTCATCGCGGTCTCGATCGGCCTCCTGGTGGTGACCGCGCTGATTCTGCGTGGCAGGCCGCCGCGCGATTCGATCGAGCGCCTCTGGCTCAAGTTTTGTCGGCGCCTCGCTGCGGCGGGCACGGTTCGCTTACCCACCGAAGGGCCACTGGATTTTGCGGGCCGAGCAGCGCTCGCATATCCTGACGCGGTGGATAGCATTCACCATGTCGCGAAGCTCTATATCGAATTGCGTTATGGACAGGCGAGCGGCCAGCAAGCGATCAACGAATTCGCCCGCGCGGTGCGGTCAGTGAATATCCAAAACGATTGGCGCGCACGCTGGAGGACATTCCGCAAATCCGCACCGTTCGCCACGTAGTAATCTCGGCCCTTCAACAAAAACGCGTAGGACACAAAGACTCCCATGGTGCTATCCACCCGCCGGCCATTCGTTCGAGCATCCCTTGCGGCCTTCGTCATCGCGATCGCCGGTGCAGCGCAGGCCCGCACTCCTTACGCGGATCGTCCCGAAGTGATCGATTTCGCCAATAAGATCGCCAGCCGCCATAAGCTAGATGCGGCCAGCATTCTGAAATCGCTGCGGCAGGCGAAGCATCAGGCGACAATCGTACGATGGATGGAGCCGCTGCCGCCCAGCCAGCGATCATGGGAAGCGTATGCGGGCCGCACTGTCACGCCAACCCGTATCGATGAGGGTGTGCAGTTCTGGACTCAGCATCGAGCGGCACTCACCCGCGCGCATGAACGCTTCGGCATTCCGCCTGAGATCATCGTTGCGATCATCGGTGTCGAAACCAATTACGGCAAGAACACCGGCTCATGGCGCGTCTTGGATGCATTGACCACACTCGCCTTCGACTATCCACGTCGCGCGGCCTTTTTCCGCAGC
>CAMDRJ010000093.1 GCA_945906755.1 Klebsiella pneumoniae
TACCACCCCAAGACGCAGCCCTGAAATCGGCAACGCCAGCGGAACGAGTGGCGGCTCACCGGCCATGATCGCATCGACCAAGGCACAACAAGCAACCGAGCGGGCGATCGGTCCAATTGAATCCAATGTGGTGGATAGCGGCAGCACCCCCTCGCGTGGCACACGATGTGCGGTCGGTTTGAAACCGACCAGTCCACAGAGCGCGGCGGGAATGCGAACCGATCCGCCGGTGTCCGTGCCAATGCCGACCGCGCACATCTCGTCGCTCACTGATACGGCCGCACCGGAGGACGATCCGCCGGGAATACGCCCGGTGGCGCGGTCAAACGGATTGCGCGGCGTTCCATAGTGCGGATTGATGCCAAGGCCGGAGAACGCAAACTCCGTCATGTTGGTGCGCCCGATGATGATCGCGCCGGCAGCACGCAAACGTTGGACGACGGGTGCATCACAGGACGCGGGTGGAGCATCGGCCAGCACTTTGGACCCGGCGGGCGTCGGTTCACCACGCACATCAAAAAGATCCTTGATCGAAATCGGCACGCCCGCCAAGGGCGTCGGCCGCACACCATGGGCGCGCAGTCGATCAGACGCGCGTGCCGCTTCGCGAGCGGCGGCGTCGTAGACTTTGGTGAAGGTACGCGCACCTTCCCCACTGTGAGCATTAGCGAGCGCCTGATCGACGAGCGCCTCACTCGTCGTTGCAGCGCTTGTAAGACGACCGGCGATTTCAGCTAACAATGCCATGCTGGATCATTGATAATCGGTAGGCGGAATCGGCCAGTCTATCACTCCATTTTTTCGCGAAACCCATCCTTGAACACGCGCTCATTGAACATGCGGCAGGCAAGACGACCGTTGGCGCGCGCATTGGCCAGAATCGCGGAGGTACTGTTGCCGCAAGATTGCGTGCTGTGCGATGGAGCGACGCGTGAATTCCTGGTGTGTGACCCTTGCATGCAATCCATCCCGCGCCTGCCGGATAAATGCCCGCGCTGTGCCTTGCCCGCATTAAGCGGCGCGTTGTGCGGAGCGTGCGTTCAACATCCACCGCATTTTGACGCGACATTCGCCGCATGCCAGTACGATTTTCCGCTTGACCGGCTGATGCAGGCGTACAAGTACGACGGCGCACTCGCGATGGCCGGCCTGTTTGCACAGCTGCTTGGTGATGTGTTGGACGATGCGCCCAAGGTGGATCTGATCGTGCCGCTCCCGCTGGCGACGAGGCGCTTGCGCGAACGCGGCTTTAACCAATCGCATGAAATTGCCCGCCGCCTCGGATCGCGAACCGGCATCGATGTCGACCCGACTGCCGCGCTGCGCGTTCGCGACACCACGGTACAAGCGGAGCTGCCGGTTGGCGATCGGTCACGCAATGTACGTAACGCGTTTACAGCCACGTCGGCGATCATGGGGCGCCGGATCGCGGTGGTGGATGACGTCATGACCACCGGCGCGACCCTCGATGAGTTTGCGCGCATCCTCAAATCGCACGGCGCCTTGCATGTCGAGAACTGGGTCGTTGCGCGCGCCTTGCTTGATCCTTGATTAAGGAATAATTGAACAAGGGGGCTCGCCCCCTCGTAACTCCCTGAAAGTATGAGCACGCTGATTGCGCGGGAAAGTTAATCAGCGTTTCCATGATTGATTGCGCACCTCCATGTTCGACATCGTCCTCTATCGTCCGGAGATTCCACCGAATACCGGCAATGTCATTCGCCTGGCGGCCAACACCGGTGCCCGATTACACCTGGTTCGGCCGCTCGGATTTCTGTTGGATGACCGGCATCTTGCGCGCGCGGGCCTCGACTACGGGGACATTCGCGATGTGATCATTCATGACGATTGGGCCGCGTGTCGCCGCGCCCTGGCGGATCGACGATTCTTCGCGCTGAGCACACGCGGCACACGGTCGTTCGGCGAGGCCGCATTTGCACCGGGCGACGTCTTTGTATTCGGTCAAGAAACAGCGGGACTGCCGCCTGAGATACTCGAGGAATTCGGGGCGGACTGTCGACTGCGCGTGCCGATGGTGCCGAACGTTCGCAGCATCAATCTTTCGAACACCGTTGCGATCGTGGTCTACGAAGCCTGGCGCCAGTGCGGCTACGCAGGTGCCTCGAACTTACGAACGGATGGTCCGCGCTAGAGGGTCTGTCTCACTCAGGCCGCGGGTCGCGGGACAGCAACTGTTCGACCGCATCGCGCGGTGACATGTTTTCAAAGAGAACGGCACACACTGCGCGCGTGATCGGCATATCAACCCCAAACGCTTGGGCGGCATGGGCCACCGCACGCGCGGTGTAGACACCTTCGGCGACGTGGCCCAACTGCTTTAGCACCTCGGCAATCGGCTTGCCTGCGGCCAACTCAAGCCCCACCCGCCTGTTGCGAGACAGCGCACCGGTACAAGTCAAAACCAGATCACCGGCACCCGCCAGCCCAATAAACGTTTCGATCCGACCACCCATTGCAACGCCCAGGCGCGTCAACTCGGCTAAGCCACGCGTAATCAGCGCAGCGCGTGCGTTGAGGCCAAGTTGAAGACCATCGGCAATACCGGTTGCGATCGCCATCACGTTTTTGACCGCACCGCCCACTTCGACACCGACGATGTCGGGACTGAAATAGATGCGGAATCGCGAATGATGCAATTCGCGGGACATCGTCGCGGCGTAGGCCTCGTAGGCCGATGCGAGCGTCAGCGCGGCCGGCAAGCCATTGGCAACCTCCAGCGCAAAACTCGGCCCAGACAGCGCCGCATAAGGCGCCTTGTCACCAAGAACGCTTATTGCAATCTGATGTGGAAGACGCGCGGTGCCGTGTTCGAATCCCTTGCAGGCGCCGATCACCGGCCGCCCACCCGGCGCGCACGCGATGTCTTCCAACACTTCGCGTAGCGCTGCCGTCGGTGTTGCAACTAAGACGACGTCACTTGATTCGATCGTTTGCGCGCGCGTCGACCCGAGCAAAACATTTGCGGGCAGCTCAACGCCAGGCAAGTACGCATCACGCCGCGTGGCCGACAGCTCGGCGCGTTGCGCGTCGGTCCGTGCCCATAGCGTTATTTGATGTCGCCGCGAAAGCGTAACGGCGAGCGCCAATCCCCAGGCGCCTGCGCCGATCACGCCGATTTTCACGACTTAGTAATCGCCACGACCGCGTTCACTGGCCCCAGACTTCGCGCAGACGAACAAAACCGGTCGAACCATCGCGATGCCGCACGCGCACCCAGCCGGGACTGTTCATATCGACGATGTCGAGCACGACCCCTTGCACCGCTTGGAATGCACTCCCTGAGCGATCGTCGGGTTGCTGGCGCACATCCACGGTTGGAACCACCACCATGGCGACGCGACGGTCTGACAAGGCCTTCCGCTCGACCCAGGCGAAATCGCGCACGCGAACCCAAGAGCCCTCGCTCGTGATGATTTCAACCGGATAGTTGGCCGTGGCGACGAATAGCTTGTAAGCGCGTGGCGACGGACCATCGTAGAAAATCGTCCCGTTCGCCGCGGTCGTCTTGAAATCAGACGCGAGTGCCGGCGCACCCACAATCGCCAAGCATAGCGAGAGAACGGCCCCGCTAATGCGCGATTTCAATTTTGGGTGCTTGACTTGCTTGTTGTTCCTGCAGCCGCTGTGCATAGAGAGCCTCGAAGCTGATGGGGGCAAGATTGATCGGGGGGAAACCTGCGCGATTAACGAGACTTGATATCGTTTCACGCGCATACGGAAACAATGTTGTAGGGCAGCCGATGCCTTGAATCAAATCGAGATCCTGCTGCGCAAACCCACGGATCTGAAAAATACCGGCTTGTGCCGCTTCGACGAGAAACACGGTTCGATCGCCTGCCTTCGCGGTGACGGTGATCGTCAACACGCATTCGAACAACCCCTCACCGACTTGGCCGGTTGCGGTCTGCATCTGCACATCGATCTGCGGCTGCACTTCCTCGAAAAATATCTGCGGCGCATGCGGGACTTCCACGGAACAATCTTTGATGTAGACCTTTTCGATCGCCAGAACTTGACTCGGTTGCTGCGGTTCGCTCATGCTGTTTCCTAAAGAAGCGCTGATTAAGCTATCCCGCGCAATCAGCGTGCTCATATTTTTCGGGGAGTTACGAGGGGGCGAGCCCCTTTGTTCAGTGATTTCCTAAAAGTCTGCTGCAAGAATTATGGGGCTCGGTCGCGAAGGAGGAGCCCCAACGCTAGCGACCACAGATGAAATGGGCGTTACAGGACTAGGCGGCAAGCAAGGGATCGAGGCCGCCCCCGCGATCAAGCGCATACAAGTCATCGCAACCGCCGATATGGCGCTCGCCGATAAAAATCTGCGGAACCGACCGCCGACCCGTCTTCGCAATCATTTCCTGCTTGCGATCCGGGTATTGATCGACGTCAATCTTGTCGATGTCGGCAACGCCTTTGGCGCGCAACAGCGCCTCGGCCCTTTGGCAGTAGGGACACCAATCCGTTGCATACATCTGGACTTTGGCCATGACGATTACTTCTCCACTGGTAGGCCGGCTGCTTTCCAGGCCGTGAATCCACCGCTCAAATTAACAACGTTGGCAAAACCATGCTTTTTCAGAATCGCGATCGCACCGCCCGCTCGCTGGCCGTTGGCGCAATAGACGATCACTGGTTTCGCCTTGTTTTTTGCCACATCGTTCGCGCGTTCATCGAGCTGCGCGAGCGGAACATTGCGTGCATTCAGAATATGCCCGTTCGCATAGTCGTTGGTCTCCCGCACGTCAAGAACCATTGCATCTTCACGGTTGATCAAAAAAGTTGCCCGCAGCGTATCGATTGAAGCGCCCGCGGCGCCGCGTCGGACCAGCGGCCATATCAGCATCGCACCGCTCACAAATGCGACCGCGATCAAGAACATATTCTCGGAAAAAAACTTCATCGACATACTGATTTCCCGCCCTTTGATGCCGGCCGCGAACGGCGGCCAGAGTATTGCATTGATGCTGAAGAGACCCTCATAACGAAGATTCGAGGGCTGACTGGGCAAACGACTATTATAGAATCGCCAGCTCCCATTCGCATAGGAATTGCGTTCATGCACAAGCTCGTCTTGATCCGCCACGGCGAAAGTGTATGGAATCGCGAAAACCGATTCACCGGCTGGGTGGACGTTCCCCTGTCGGAAAAAGGTGAAGCGGAGGCCCGCGACGCGGGCAAGCTGCTGCAAGCAGAAGGGTTTGATGTCGATGTCGCATTCACTTCCGTCTTGAAGCGGGCCATCAAGACCCTTTGGATCGCCCTGGAAGGCATGGATCGAATGTGGATTCCGGTCCGTTCCTCCTGGCGGCTGAACGAACGTCATTACGGTGGTCTGCAGGGGCTGGACAAGGCCGAAATGGCCGCGAAATTCGGCGAACAGCAGGTCCACATCTGGCGGCGCAGCTACGATATTCCGCCGCCCCAACTGAGCACCGAAGACGCCGCGAAAGCGGCGAAAGATGCGCGCTATCAAGATCTGGGGGGCGCGCCATTCCCGCTCGCTGAATGTCTAAAGGACACCGTCCAACGGGTAGTCCCCTACTGGAATTCGACGATCGCCCCGGAAATTCGCGCCGGACGGCGTGTCGTCATCGTTGCGCACGGCAACTCGCTGCGTGCGTTGGTGAAGTACCTCGACAATATCGCGGACGACAAAATCGTCGAGATGAATATCCCGACGGGAACGCCGCTCGTCTATGAACTCAACGAGTCGTTATCACCCATTAAGAGCTACTACCTTGGCGACCAGGCCCGGATTGCCGCCGCCGTGCAAGCGGTCGCGAAACAGGGCAAAGCGCGCGCTTGATGGCAAGCTCGAAAAGGTGGATGGTTGCGGTCACCTTTGCGTTGGTTGGCCTGCTAGACGCGGCCGGCAGTCATGCTGCGGATAACAGGGGCGAATTGAAGGCAATTCGCGAGCAACTGGATGCCCTGAAACGCGAGGTGGCCGAGTCGGAGGGGGATCGTAAGGAAGTCGCCGACCAGCTGCGTGATTCCGAACGAGCCATCTCTGAAGCAACCAAAGCCTATCGGGATCATCAGGCAGCGCTCCGGAAAGCGCGCGAAGAGCATCGGGATATCGACGCCCGTATCCGCCGCAATGAACTCGATATCGCCGCTCGCGCAAAGAGCCTCGAACGGATCGTTTATTTCCGATATGTGCATGGCGAAGCAGGCCCGTTGCGGGTAATACTCGCGAGCCGTGACTTCAGTTCACTTGCCCGTGACCTTTACTACCTCTCGCACGTCTCCCGTGCGCAAAGTGAGCTGATCCGCGGCCTTCGAGAGAGTTTGGAGGAACTCAATCAGCTCGCCCGCCAAAGCCGCACAAAAACCGAAGAGCTCACCAGCTTGGAGGCACAAGCGCGTGATGGGCGGTCAAAGCTCGAAGCCGAGCGGGCCGAATGGCAAAGTGTATTGACGCGACTCTCCTCGCAGATTCAAAAACAGCGCCGCAGCATGCAAACCTTGCAGGCGAATGAACGAAGGATGGCGGATCTGGTCGAACGTCTGAGTCGCGCCATCCGCGAACGACCCGCCCCGTCAGCGTCTTTGCCAAAGCCCACCGATCGCAATAACAAAGTTCCTGAAGCGGGCGACACGCGGGGTGTATTCTCGACCCTCCGCGGCAAGCTTAGGCTACCGGTGCGGGGCGAAGTCGTAGGGCGTTTTGGTTCGCCGCGCGCCGAAGGCGGTCCGAGCTGGAAAGGGGTTTTTATTCGTGGGTCGGAAGGCGATGAGGTCAGAGCGGTCGCCTCCGGACGAATTGTGTTTGCAGATTGGATGCGCGGGTTTGGGAATCTGTTGATCGTCGATCACGGTGATACTTACCTGACCATTTACGGCAACAATGAATCGCTGCTGCGTCGCACCGGTGAAACAGTCAAAAGCGGCGATACGATCGCAACGCTGGGTCGTACTGGGGGTAACGAGTCGGCCGGTTTATACTTTGAGCTGCGACACCAGGGACGCGCAATCGATCCACTTTCCTGGGTGTCGTTGCGGTAGTGTCGTTGCAGTACGCTGCGGTAGTGAGAGCGGCCTGATTTGGGGGCTCGCCCCTGGTAGTGCCCTAAGAGATGTGGTGTCGCTGACGGTGCAAGATCGCTAAGTCGGCGTCTCATTTGATGATCGGTCGCGGAAAGGCTCAAGCAATGCGAGGCAAGTTCAAGCAGGTCGGGTTGATATTCATCGGGGTCCTGTGCGGCGTATTGCTCAGCCTCAATTTCTCCGCGGTCGCGCAGCGCGACTCGACCACCCGACTGCCGCTGCCGGTCGATGAATTGCGCAATTTCGCAGAGGTATTCGGCGCGATCAAATCGAACTATGTCGAACCCGTAGAAGACCGGCGTCTGATCAATGAAGCCATCAACGGCATGCTGACCGGCCTCGATCCGCACTCTGCCTATCTCGATCAAGAGGCGTTCAAGGAACTGCAGGTCGGTACGCAAGGCCGCTTCGGTGGGCTTGGTATCGAAGTCGGGATGGAAGACGGCTTCGTGAAAGTTGTTTCGCCGATCGAAGATACCCCCGCTTTCCGGGCCGGGATTAAACCAGGCGATTTGATCATCAAGCTCGATGACACGCCGGTCAAGGGTATGACGCTTAACGATGCTGTCAAACGCATGCGCGGTCGTCCGAAAACCAGCATCACCCTCACGATCAGCCGCAAAGGCGAAAATCAGCCGATCGTCGTCACCCTGGTCCGCGAAGAAATTCAGGTCCAAAGCGTGAAATCGAAAATGATCGAGCCTGGTTACGGCTACGTCCGTGTCGCGCAGTTCCAGGAGCAGACCGGCGAAGATATGGTCCGCCATCTCGTACGCCTCTTCAAGGAAGGCCCAATGAAAGGGCTGGTCCTTGATCTGAGAAACGATCCGGGTGGTCTATTGAACGGCGCGGTCGGCATCTCGGCGGCGTTTCTTCCCTCGAAGGTACTGGTGGTATCGACGGACGGCCGCACTGAAGATGCGAAGCGAAAATACATCGCCTCGCCCGAAGACTATGTACGCGCACGCAATGACGATTTCCTGCGGCATCTGCCGGCAGCGGCCAAGACCGTTCCGATGGTCGTTTTGGTAAATGGTGGTTCCGCGTCGGCCTCCGAGATCGTAGCGGGCGCGCTGCAGGACCATAAGCGCGCAACGATCATGGGCTTGCAGACCTTTGGCAAGGGCTCGGTGCAAACGATCATGCCGCTTGGTAACAGCACTGCAATCAAACTCACCACCGCGCGGTACTACACCCCGAGTGGCCGCTCGATTCAGGCAAAGGGTATCGCACCAGACATCCTGGTTGACGATCCGGATCAGCCGCAAGCCCGCGTGCGGGAAGCGGATCTGCTCAAGCATCTGGACAACGGTAAGGACGCCGGCAAGGCGAAGAAGAGTGATGAAGCGCCGGTCGCAGCGCCCAAGCCCGCCGCCCCAGCACCTGCCGCTGGCGAGACGCGTAAGCCCGTCGAGTTCGGCTCGGCAGACGACTTTCAGCTGAAGCAGGCGATCAACCATCTCAAGGGCCAGCCGGTCATCGCGAAACCGCCGGCACCAAAGCCCGACAACTCTTGATCTAGCAGGGCCCCCAAACCGGGGATCACGAAAAAGCCGGTACTCATTGATGAGTCCGGCTTTTTTCGTTGCTGCCCAATCCAAATCGTCGCCCAACGCAATATGAATGACGATCAATTGCTGCGTTACTCCCGTCATATCCTGCTGCCGGAGCTTGGCATCGAGGGGCAGGAGCGAATCGCCTCGGCAAGCGCGCTTATCGTCGGCGCAGGCGGGCTCGGCTCACCCTGCGCGTACTATCTGGCCTCCGCAGGCGTTGGCACGATTACGCTCGCGGATGCCGATACGGTGGATCTCACCAACCTGCAGCGCCAGATCTTGCACACCACAGCATCGATCGGACGGCCAAAGGTTGATTCCGGACGCGATACGCTCGCTCGCATCAATCCGGAAGTGCAAATCGTCGCACTCAATGAAAGGCTTGCGGGGGCAGCCCTCGAACGCGCGGTAGAAAGTGCTGACATCGTGCTCGATTGCTGCGACAACTTCGCGACGCGCCATGCGGTCAATCGAGCCTGCGTCAGATTCAAGAAACCCCTTGTATCCGGCGCCGGCATCCGGTTCGACGGGCAGCTAGCGGTCTTTGATGTGCGGAGTGCCGATAGCCCTTGCTATGCGTGCCTATTCCCCGAAGGCGAGGCGCCAGAGGAAATTCGCTGTGCCATCATGGGAGTGTTTGCTCCCCTCACCGGTATTGTCGGCACGATGCAGGCTGCGGAAGCGCTGAAGGTTATTGCGGGGATCGGTCGTCCGCTCACCGGGCGGCTCATGATGCTCGACGCGCTTTCCATGGCGTGGCATACCGTTCAAGTCCCCCGCGATCCACGCTGCCCTGTCTGTCAGGGACGATAAGTCCCGGGCGGGCCGTCGCACCGTGCTTAAACCAGCTTCGGCCACTGGCGTTCCCAATGCTCGCTTGGTCGCCGCTTAAAGCCGGATTTGGCGAATTGATGCCAGCGGCCAATCACGAAGCAGAGAAGAATATTGGCTTGCGCGCTCGGGTCCTCGCTCGCTGGCCGGACGGACGCCTCGCTCACTTCGCCTTGGTCCGATGCCATCACCCGTAAGGACTGCTTGATCGTGGTCTCGAGGCGATCGTGCAACTGATTGATGCGCACCTGCAGACGCTCGTCTTCGTTCACCAAAGCATCGCCGATCAGCACGCGCGTCATGCCCGGATTCTTCTCCGCAAACCCGAGCAACATCGTAAGAATCGCGTGCAGCTGCTCGCTCGGGCTCTGCGGGTCACCCTGGATTTTGTTGATCAACCCGAACACCGTCTGTTCGATGAATTCAATAAGCCCCTCAAACATCTGCGCCTTGCTCGCAAAGTGGCGATAGAGGGCTGCCTCGGAAACCTGGAGCTTTGCGGCGAGCGCCGCAGTGGTAATCCGTTCAGCTTTGGGCTCCTGCAACATCTCGGCGAGGATCTGCAGAATCTGAAGCTTGCGTTCGCCAGTACGGGGGGGCATCGACGGCATTCTCTGATGATGAGGCGGGATTCTACCAACACCACCGCTTTAGTGAGTGCTTGCTTTATCGCAGTGCGCCAACCAGCCTTGGTAACGAGGCGAGCGCTCGCACGCGCAGGTCGACATACGCGGGGGACTTGTTCTCGCGCGAAATCCAAACCGTTCGCATGCCGATCCGCTTAGCGGTGCGAAGGTTGTTGAGCGAATCCTCCACCATGATGCATGTGCCGGGGTCCAGGCGTTCGGCGGCGAGGACAGCGCGAAACCCAACCGCTGAGGGCTTCGCGCGAAATTTGACCGACTCGATGCTATATACCGCGTCGAACAGGTCGGCGATACCCAGCAACTCGATGACCGCCTCAACATAGAACAGCGGAGCGTTCGAAAAGACGATCCGCCTACCAGGTAGCCGGCGCAGCGTGTGACGCAAAGCCCCTTCTGCGATCAGCATCCGATCCAGATCGGGAAACTGGTGCGTATGCCAAAGGAAGTGATGCGGATCGGTGCCATGGTTGCGCATGAGCCCGGTCAAGGTCGCGCCGTAGCGCCGCCAAAATTTCACGCGCAAGGCGTTCGCCGCATCGTGATCGATGGAAAGGTGCTCGGCCACATAGCGGGTCATCGAGCGATCGATATGCGGAAGAATTTGCGGGCGCGCGTCGTGCAGCGTGTTATCCAGATCGAACACCCAAGTCTGTTTTCGCATCATCACGCCACCCGGCCACCAAGCTTGCCAGGCTTGTTGTTATCGATAGAATCCAATCGTGCACTCCAATTCGACTTCACTTGACGCCACCAGCATTTCAATCGCGACGCTTTGTCACTCGGATACCGCGCTCGCGCGAGGCATCGACAATTCGCCACCGCAGTCCTTGCTGCCGAATTTGCAGCGATTGCAATCGGGTTTAGCGGCGATACAAATTCTGCTTGGTTCTCCAATCAGCATATCGAGCGGTTACCGCTGCGACGAACTCAACCGGGCGGTGGGCGGCGTGCCCGGCTCCCAACATCAAGAAGGACTTGCCGCTGACTTTGAGTGCCAAGGTTTTGGTTCGCCGATCGATATCGCGCAGACCATTTTCAAGTCGGCCCTTGAATTCGATCAAATGATCGTTGAATTCGGTCGCTGGGTGCACATTTCATTCAGTCCCACACCGCGGCGCCAGACGCTCACCATTTACTCGTCGGCGACCGGCTATCTCGATGGGATTGTCACGCCCGATGGACACAGGCTGGCCTGACTGCGCACAACGCGCAACCTCAATGGCCGCGAATCAGCGTCCCTACACCTTGATCGGTCATGATCTCAAGCAGTAGCGCATGCTCCACCCGGCCATCGATAATGTGCACGCTTTGCACACCGCTCTTGGCGGCATCGAGCGCAGCGCTGATCTTTGGCAGCATGCCGCCATGAATCGTGCCATCGGCGAATAGCTCATCGACCTGAGTGGGCGTAAGGCCGGTCAAGAGCTTTCCGGCCTTGTCGAGCACACCGGCCGTATTGGTCAGCACGACCAGCTTTTCCGCACGCAGCACTTCTGCGAGCTTTCCGGCGACCAGATCAGCATTGATGTTGAACGATTCGCCGTCTGCACCAACGCCGATTGGCGCCACGACCGGAATAAATCCGCCTGCTTCGAGGACTGCGATCACCGACGGATCAATCCATTCGATTTCCCCGACCTGACCGATATCGAGCATTTCGTTCGGACGCTCATTGGAATGCACCAGCATCTTGCGCGCGCGGATGAATGCGCCATCTTGCCCAGTCAAGCCAACGGCACGACCGCCCGCCTGATTGATCAGCGTGACGACCTCCTTGTTGACCTGGCCGCCCAGCACCATTTCCACGACATCCATCGTTTCGTCGTCGGTGACGCGCATCCCCTGCACAAACGCGCCCTTCTTGCCGAGTCGGCCAAGAAGTGTCTCGATCTGCGGTCCGCCGCCATGCACCACGACCGGGTTCATGCCCACCAGCTTCAATAGCACGACGTCTTGCGCGAAGCTGCGCTTCAGCGCGTCGTCGGTCATCGCATTGCCGCCGTATTTGACGACGATCGTCTTGCCCTGAAACCGCCGGATATAGGGCATCGCTTCCGCGAGCGTCTGCGCCTTCACCAACGCCGATACCGAGTCAATGGTCATCGAGCCTGCACTCTACTGGATGGGGGAACGTCGATTGTACCGACTGTACCGGCGTACCGGCGGGAATGCGCCGTCCCGGTCAACGCCATAAATGCGATCATTCGTCGCGTCGCAACCAATCAGACTTCAGCCGCCCGGAACCTGTGAATGGAAAAAGTAGCGCTCCTCTTTAGCGGTGGGAAAGACAGTGTCCTCGCGCTCACCGCGCTGCGGAAAGATCGGTCGCGCGAAATCGTCGCCTTGGTGGCCACCTTCACCGACACAGACGACCGATTGACGATGCACCGCGTCCGGCGCGCGCTGATAGAGGCGCAGGCGACCAGTCTCAAATGCCGAATGGAAGCGGTGCATGTGCCGGTCGGCGCATCGAATGCAAGTTACGAACAAGCAATGGCTCGAACGCTCATGCGATTACGGGACGAAGGCGTTCGGACGATTGCCACTGGCGATCTCCATTTAGCCGAGATCCGCGCCTATCGCGAGGCGTGGCTCGGTACGCTTGGCCTGCGGCCGCTGTTCCCAATATGGGGTCACGCCCCGGAGCGGGTCGCCCGTGAATTTGTCGACGCCGGCTATCGCGCCGCAGTGGTCTGCATTGACCGCGACCGCATGCCGGTCGAATCGGTTGGCAAAACCTTTGACCATCCATGGTTGGACGCACTGCCGGCTGGCGTAGACCCATGCGGGGAAGGCGGTGAGTTTCACACGTTCGTTCATGATGGGCCTGGCTTCGCATTTCCGATCCCGATCGCCAAGCAAACGGTCTACTCGGATCAGCGCTTCGCGTTCGCCGAATTAGAGCTCGGACCCCATTCGACCTGCACGGTCTGCCGCACACCCTTTGCATGCGGCGCCGAATTGCAAACGGAACACTGCTGGTGCATGGCCGAACCGAAGATCACGCCCGATTTATCCGCCGCGCAATGCATGTGCCCGCGCTGCCTGGCGGACACCATCATAAGACGTAGCGCGCCAGATCCTCTTTTTCAGCGAGATTCTTAAGTCGCGCATCCACATACGCCGCATCGATGACGATTGTCTCCGCGCCCTTGCCGCCCGCATCAAACGAAATATTTTCGAGTAGTTTTTCCATCACGGTATAGAGCCTGCGGGCCCCAATATTCTCGGTGCGCTCGTTGACCGCGTAGGCGATTTCGGCAAGTCGGCGCACGGATCCCGGAGCGAATTCAAGCTGAATGTCTTCGGTTTTCAACAGGGCGACATACTGCGTAGTAAGACACGCATCGGTACTCGTGAGGATGCGCTCGAAATCATCGACCGACAAGGATTCGAGTTCCACCCGAATCGGCAAGCGCCCCTGCAACTCTGGAATCAGATCCGATGGCTTGGACAGATGGAATGCACCGCTTGCGATGAACAACACATGATCGGTCTTCACCATGCCGTACTTGGTCGATACCGTCGTGCCTTCCACAAGCGGTAGCAGATCCCGCTGTACGCCCTCGCGCGACACATCGGCCCCCTGCGTGCCGGAGCGGCTGGTGATCTTGTCGATCTCATCCAGAAATACGATGCCGTTTTGCTCGGCGTTCGCCAATGCGCGCGTCTTCAGGTCGTCATCATTGACCAGTCGCGCCGCTTCCTCTTCGGTCGCCGTGCGCATGGCTTCCTTGATCGTCATCTTGCGAAGCTTCTTGCGACCACCCGACAAGTTCTGAAACATCCCTTGCAGCTGTTGCGTGAGATCTTCCATCCCCTGCGGTGCGAGGATCTCCATATGCGGCTGTGTGGCCGACACCTCCAGTTCGATCTCACGATCGTCGAGATCACCCTCACGCAATTTCTTGCGGAATTTCTGGCGAGTGCTGGAGTCGGCCGGTTCTCGCTCATTGCTGGAGTTAAATCCAACCTCGCGCGCCGCCGGCAACAGTGCATCAAGGATGCGTTCCTCGGCGAATTCTTCCGCGCGCGTTCGTACCTGGCGCATCGCCGACTCGCGCGTCTGTTTGATGCTGATTTCAACGAGGTCACGCATGATGGTGTCGACGTCGCGGCCCACGTAACCCACTTCGGTGAACTTGGTCGCCTCCACCTTGATGAAAGGCGCATCAGCAAGCTTCGCGAGTCGGCGCGCTATTTCGGTTTTACCGACCCCGGTCGGACCGATCATCAAAATATTCTTGGGCGTAATCTCATGGCGCAATGGTTCGGGTACTTGCTGACGACGCCACCGATTGCGAAGAGCAATCGCTACCGCCCGTTTGGCGTTGTGTTGGCCGACGATATGCTTATCCAGTTCATGGACAATCTCTTGGGGTGTCATCGTGGTCATGCGCGCCTACTCAGCGTCCAGCAGTTCGACGGTGTGATGTTGGTTGGTATAAATGCAGATGTCACCGGCAATCGCCAATGACTTGCGCACGACCTGCTCGGCGGATAGCTCGGTGTTTTCCAGCAAAGCCCGCGCGGCGGCTTGCGCATAGGCCCCGCCACTACCAATCGCGATCACGCCGAGTTCGGGCTCCAGTACATCACCGCTCCCAGTGATGACCAGGGAGGTCTCGCGGTCGGCCACCGCGAGCATGGCTTCAAGGCGGCGAAGAATGCGGTCGGTACGCCAGTCCTTCGCGAGTTCGACGGCGGATCGAACCAAATGCCCCTGATGCCGATCAAGCTTGGCTTCGAAGCGTTCGAACAACGTGAATGCATCGGCCGTGCCGCCGGCAAATCCGGCGATGATCTTGTCGTGATACAGGCGTCGGATCTTGCGCGCCCCGGACTTGATGATGATATGACCGAGGGTTACCTGGCCATCACCACCGAGGGCAACGCTACGACCACGACGTGCGGAAACAATTGTCGTGCCGTGCAGGACCGTCGCGTTTGAATCTGAAGAATTGGATGCATACATTGCGTTACTGTGGGGGCGAATCCACCGATTTGCAAGCCCCAGTCTTGTCCAACGAGGTTTGATCCTGAACCGCCGGCCGTGATTCCAACGAGGTTTGATCCTGAAGGGCGCTGGCGAGTGCAGCGCGTAGAGGGAGCGGGGAGTCGATCATCGAAGGATGGTGATCGACATGAACGAGTCAAAGATCCA
>CAMDRJ010000094.1 GCA_945906755.1 Klebsiella pneumoniae
GCTATCTCGCTGAGGCCCAGTATCGATTCAACCGGCGCTTTCAACTCAAGGCCATCCTTCGGCGACTGATTAAAGCCGCCGCTACCACCGGCGCCTGGACCGATTCGCGCCTGCGGACGGTGGCGGAGTTTCATTGCTAATCAGGAAAGACAAAGTTTCGGGAATCTATACGCCTATCGATCCGCCCTATGGAGTGCAGAGACTTCCGCGGCGAACGCGAGGACACGCCGCGCTCGTCCTCTCCGCCCAATTCCTGTGCCCGCTTGTTCTTCATCCACAGCGGCAGGGTTGTAGCCCTTGTCGATCGCCTCGCCCCAGAGAAACAGAACATTGATTCCACAGTACGGGGTGCCGTTGTGTCGCCAGGGTCGGTGAATGCGCCCTTCCGTGTTTGTCGCGCTCCAAGGCTTCAGCCACGGGCGCACGCCTTTTTCGAGGCCGTCGATGATGCGGGAGGTGCAAAGAATGTCTTGACGGCGCGCGGGAAGGCCTCGCGCTGCCATTCCCAGAAGCAAATCTCGTCACCATTGGCGAGAAAGACATACGGCACGTTGAGCTGTGCCGCGTAGGCCTTGGCCTTGGCCTGTGCCTGCGCCTCGGTGGGATTGATGGCGGCTTTTTTGGCCTCGATCACAGCAAGCGCCCGCCCGTGGCGGTCACAGAGAACGTAGTCGGCCTTCGTCCGGTCGGGAAGCACGACCTCGAATCGAACAGCGTTCGTATTCAAAACGTCCCAGCCGTGGTCTTTGAGCTGGGCGTCGATCTTGACGCGGGAAAAGGCTTCGTTCGTTCCCGGCATAGCTGTCCTACCTTACGCTGGACGCGGATGGGCGATCTTTACGGGCTTGGTCGGCAGCGCCTTGATCTCCTTCCCCGCCTCCTGCTCGGCCAGGCGCACGTCGTAGAGTGCCTGTAAGTTCATCCAGAACTGCGGGCTCGTGCCGAACCAGTGCGCGAGGCGAAGAGCGGTATCGCCCGTAACCGCGCGCTTGCCGTTGATGATCTGGCTGATGCGGTTCGCGGGGACGCGAATTTGCCGCGACAGCTCGGTTGGACTAACGCCAAGTCCATCAAGCTCGTCAGCAAGAATTTCGCCGGGATGAATCGGGGTGCGGGCCATCGTCTATTCCTCTCAATGGTAGTCGACGATCTCCACATTCGAGGGGCCGCTCTGTCCGTCGGGCCACTCAAAGCAGATCCGCCACTGCATGTTGATGCGGATGCTGTACTGGCCTTTTCGGTCGCCGCGCAGACCTTCGAGGGCATTCGAGGGCAGGGCCTGAAGGTCTGTGAGGCTGGTCACGGCGTCCAGAATGTCGAGGCGCTTCTCTGCCGGTCGACGAAAGCTATCGAATTCCCGGACGCGTTTGCCTTCGGCAAACTCTCTCGTCCGCTTATCGCGATAGCTTCTAATCATCTTCGGCTCACCATAGCGCTATCGACGATGTACGTCAAGCGTCAATGGCTAGGCCCGAGTTCAGGATCTCCCTCGATCTTTTCAACCGATCCGCGATGCGATCGATTTCTTGTTGGCGCGCCCGGCAGGAATCGAACCTGCGACCTTTGGCTTCGGAAACCAACACTCTATCCAACTGAGCTACGGGCGCCCTTTGAGGGGCGCCGAGAATAGCGCCTTTTGGGGCGAGCGTCCATGCAACCGACGGGTCCCGCGCTCGCCGGCGACGGCGGGGGGGGTTCGCTTCAGTGGGTTGAAACAATTACCCCTCGCCAATTGCCTTGCCACACGATACGTGGGGACGCAATCATCCCATCGCGTTATGATCCATTCATGGAAAAAACGATTAAACGCACGACGCTGAAAGGGTCGCAAAGCGACCGTGAATATTGGCGTTCGCGTTCGCCGCAGGAACGGCTGGACGCGGTCGAGATCCTCCGTCAGCAATACTTTGCGTTGCCTCCAAATGTTGAACAGAGACTTCAAAGAGTTTGCCGCGTTACTCAACTCCGCGCAGGTTGAATATCTAGTCGTCGGTGGCTACGCCCTGGCCGCGCACGGGCATCCTCGCTATACGGGCGATCTCGATATTTGGCTGCATCGCGACGCTCCGAATATCACAAAGGTGCTTGAAGTCCTCGAACAATTCGGCTTTGGGGGCTCGGGCTTACGGCAGAAGACTTCCTGGAACCCGGCGCAGTCATCCAGCTTAGGTATCCACCGGCAAGAATTGATTTGTTGACCGATATCGACGGCGTTGAATTCCGGGCGTGTCAGACGCGCCGTCTGAACGTCTCGTGGGATGGCGTTGAACTTCCATTTATCGGTCTTGATGATTTTCGCGCCAACAAGCGCGCGGCGGGACGCAACAAGGATCTGGCTGATCTTGAGAGTCTTGAAGATCCGCCAAACGCTAAGCCACCG
The DNA here is from genome assembly GCA_945906755.1 of Klebsiella pneumoniae. Classification (GTDB taxonomy): domain Bacteria; phylum Pseudomonadota; class Gammaproteobacteria; order Burkholderiales; family SG8-39; genus SHXR01. The sequence continues at coordinate 2,381 of CAMDRJ010000094.1, forward strand.
GTTGGTTGACGCTTAGCCACGACGAGCTACCCATCAGGCCGCGCCTCCAAGCTCAAGGGCCAGGTAGCGAACGCCGGGCATAGGATTGGGGTAATACGCTTCGATTTCCCGAAAGTCGAACGATGCGTAGAGGCGCTGCGCCTCAACCATACCGGGCAGTGTATCCAGCACGATGCGCGTGTAGCCAAGATGCGTCGCTTGCCGGACGGCGGCCTCGACCAAGCGCCAGCCAAGATGCGCGCCGCGATACGCCGTCTTCACATAGAGGCGCTTCATTTCGCAGACGGTGTTCGCATGCCGTCGGATGGCAATGCAACCGACGGATTGCCCGTCGATTCGCGCGAGGAGGAGACAACCGTCTGGTGGTCCGTAGCAACCAGGCAGGTCGGCGATTTCCGTGGCGAAATTCTGAAAGCAGAGATCGACACCTAGGGCCGCCGCGTACTCCTCGATCAAGGCGCGCCCCGCCGCATAGTCGGCAGTGCTCACCGCAGGCACGATATCGATATGGCTCATGAAGGGTTGATCAGAATTGGCTCAGGTGCCGCGCACATAGTACCGGCACACGGACTGGCTAGCGTCGTTATCAATCGCGTCCATACCCCTCACCTCGCCGGGTATAATCGCGCGCTTTACGCGCTCGCATCGCGCCTTCCCCGGGGATTTCATGGAACAGCACGAACACTCGTCATTAATCAAGACTTGGCAGCAACTGGTCGTCGTCATCGTCCTTTCAGTCGTCGTGCCGGTCCTCGTCATCATCATGATTGCCAAACTCGTTACCGGCGGGCTCGCAATCAATCACACGTCAAACCCGGCGCTGGAACCGAAGCTGGTGGCGGATCGGATCAAGCCGGTTGCCAGTGTTGCCGTGGTCGATGCCTCGAAGCCGCGCGAGCAAATGAGCGGCGAAGCGGTGTACAAGGCCACATGCGCGGTGTGCCACGCGACGGGCGTTGCCAATGCACCGAAGCTCGGCGACCGGACCGCTTGGGCCAAGCTGATCGGTGAAGGCTTGAAGGACGGGCTGCCGGTCATTCTCGGGGACGCCATCAAAGGCATTCGCGGCATGCCGGCACGCGGCGGCAATCCAGACCTTTCAGACCTCGAAATGGCACGCGCCGTCATCTACATGGGCAATCAGGCGGGTGCCGGCTGGAAAGAACCTGCGCCTGCGGCGAAGAAGTAGCCCGGTCGGGTTGTATCCAGGCAGGCGGCCAGGGCACCCGGAACGCCGTTCAAATCGCCCGTCCGGAACTCGTTCATCCGGCCGGCGAGACCATGGGTTAGAATCAATCGTGCAATTGCACTTCGCGGCGTAAGTCGTGCTGCAGCGTTGCGGCCCCACGCCGTCGCCAGGATTTTCCGCCGTCACCGTTACTGCGCCAGTTGCCCCTTCTTATTTGACCGATGATTCCGCATCTCACCTCTACCCACGCCGGGCTGCTGCAAGAGCTGGAGAGCCGTATTCTTGCAAAGAGTACGGAGATCGAGCATTGGTTTCGCGGACAATGGTTGGAGCACACCCCACCGTTTTATACGTCGGTTGATCTGCGCAATAGCGGCTTCAAGGTCGCCCCGGTCGATACCAATCTCTTTCCGGGCGGCTTCAACAATCTGAATCCGGCGTTCCAGGCCTTGTGTGTGCAGGCGGTGAGTTCGACCATCGATCGCACCTGCCCCAACGCGAGCAACCTGCTGCTTATCCCCGAGAACCACACGCGCAATCCGTTCTATATGCAGAACATCGCGCGGCTCGTCACGATTTTTCGGCAGGCGGGTCTCAATGTTCGCCTCGGCAGCCTCTTGCCCACCATCACCGAACCGACTCCGGTGGAAGTGCCGGGCCATCCGCCGCTTATCCTTGAGCCGCTGGTGCGTACCGGACAGCGCATCGGCGTAAAAGACTTCGAGCCCTGCTTGGTGGTGATCAATAACGATATGTCGGCCGGGATTCCAGAGATCCTGCGCGGGCTGGACGACTCGATCTTGGTGCCGCCGTTGCACGCCGGTTGGACGGTACGCCGCAAAAGCAATCACTTCACCGCATACGATCAGGTCGCGACCGATTTTGCCAAGCTGCTCGCGATCGATCCGTGGCTCGTCAATCCCTACCATGCGCATTGCGGCCAGGTGAGCTTTCATGAACGCGCGGGCGAGGAGTGTCTGGCTGCCAATGTCGGCGAGATGCTCGATCAGATTCGCGCGAAGTATCTCGAATACGGCATCAAGGACGACCCGTTTGTCGTCGTGAAGGCCGATGCCGGCACCTACGGCATGGGCATCATGATGGCCAAATGCGTCGATGATGTCGTCGGCCTCAATCGCAAGCAACGCAATAAGATGGCCGTCGTGAAAGAAGGGCTGGAAGTCCACGATGTGATCATTCAAGAGGGCGTTCACACCTACGAGCGCCTCGACGGCGCGGTGGGCGAACCGGTGGTCTATATGATCGATCGGCATGTGGTGGGCGGGTTCTACCGCGTGCATACCGGTCGTGGCATCGATGAAAATCTCAACGCACCCGGCATGCATTTCGTGCCGATCGCGTTCAATGATTGCTGCATTCAGCCGGATTTCAGCGCCAAGCCCGATGCCGAGGCGAATCGCTTCTATGCTTACGGCATCATCGCGCGTTTGGCGCTCGTGGCAGCGGCCCTCGAGCTCGAGCAAACCGCACCCGCCGTGTAATCCATACCGATGCGCATCGGTATCGTTCTCGACCCGCTCGATTCGCTCAAGATCTACAAGGATTCGACCTACACGATGATGGTCGAGGCCGCTGCACGTGGCCACGAGCTATGGGTGATGATGCAAGAGGGGCTGCTCTGGAAAGACGGCAAGGTGCTGGGCGCGATGCAAGCCTTAACGCTGACCGGGTCGACCGACGCGAATTGGTACGCCGTCGGTGCGGTCGTGACCCGCCCACTCGCCGAGCTTGATGGCGTGGTGATGCGCAAAGACCCGCCGTTCGATATCGAGTACGTCACGAGCACCTGGATGCTGGAACACGCCAAGCGACAGGGTGCGCGCGTCTTCAATGATCCGCGCGCGGTGCGTGATCACAGCGAGAAACTGTCGATCATGCAGTTCAGCCAATTCTGTGCGCCGACCATCGTCACACGGCTGGTCGATGAGTTGAACGCCTTCATCGACGAGCATCGCGAAACCGTCGTGAAGCCACTCGATGGCATGGGCGGCGCGGGGATTTTTCGCGTCACGGCCGATGATCCGAATCGCAACATCATTCTTGAGACCGTTACCGAATTCGGCCAGCGTATGGTGATGGGGCAGCGCTACATTCCCGCCATTACCGAAGGTGATAAGCGCATTCTCGTCATCGGCGGGGAAGCAGTGCCGTACTCGCTTGCTCGCATTCCGAAAGCGGGCGAATTCAGAGGCAATCTCGCCGCCGGTGGGCGCGGCGTGGCGCGTCCACTCACTGAGCGCGATAAACAGATTGCCAAGACCCTCGGACCCGAACTTGCCAATCGCGGACTCTTGCTGGTCGGCCTTGATGTGATCGGCGAACACCTCACCGAGGTCAATGTCACCAGCCCCACCTGCTTTCGCGAAATCATGGATCAGACCGGTTTCAATGTCGCGGGCATGTTCATCGATGCGTTGGAGCGCGCGGTTCGCGCCGATGGACGCTAGAGGCTCCAAAGCGACCGCCACAGTCAGGCGGCGCTCGAAAGCGGACGCGCCGAATGCGTCGTCGGTTGGTCTGTTGATCGTCGCGCATGGTGATCTTGGCAAGACGCTGATCCGCTGTGCCACCCATATGCTCGGTACCGCCCCCGACCGCCTTGCCGGCATTTCTGTCGCCGCGGAAGTCGACCCCGAGGCGCTGCTCAAGAAAGTCCGCCGGCGTATTGCCGCGCTCGACAATGGCGCGGGCGTTCTGGTTCTCACCGACATGCTGGGCGGTACGCCCTCAAACGTCGCCACGCGCGCGTTGATTCGTGGGCGCGTCGAAGGTTTAAGTGGCGCCAGCCTGCCAATGGTGATGCGCGCGCTCACCTACCGCAAAGGGCCCCTTGCTACCGTTGTTGCCAAAGCGGCCGCGGGCGGTCAGGATGGGATCGTCCATATTCAGTCGACAGCAGCTGCCCATGCCACAAGCGGAAATTGAAATCATCAACAAGCTGGGTCTGCATGCGCGCGCATCGGCCAAGCTGACGCAGACAGCGTCGGCTTTCCGCGCGGAAGTGTGGATGTCGCGCAACGGCCGTCGGGTCAACGCAAAAAGCATCATGGGCGTCATGATGTTGGCCGCCGCCAAAGGCTCCCGCGTACTCATCGAAACCGATGGGGATGACGCCGAACCGGCGCTTGCGGCGCTCGAGAAATTGATCAACGACAAATTCGGCGAAGGCGAATGAACGCACCGCTTGCCGCGATGACCGAAACAGCCGGCGCCAGTTTCACGCTGCTCGGTGCGAGCGTGTCATCCGGGATTGCCATCGGGCATGCGCATCTCATTACGACCGCGCGCCTCGAAGTGCCGCAGTATGAAATTCCGGAAGCCGCGGTCGCCGCTGAACTCGAACGGCTGCATACCGCGATGGCGCAGGTGCAGGCCGAACTCGCGGAAATCGAAGCGGGCGCGGCGCCGGGCGTAGCGGGCGAACTCAATACGTTCGTCAATCTGCATCGCATGTTGCTCATGGACGCGGCGTTGTCGCAGGTGCCGCGCGACATTATTCAATCCACTCGCTGCAACGCAGAGTGGGCGCTGGTCCAGCAAATGGATCTTCTAGTCAAACAGTTTGAAGGCTTCGACGATCCGTATTTGCGCGAACGCAAAACGGACGTGCAGCAAGCCGTCGAGCGCGTGTTGAAGGCGTTGCTCGGTTCGGCCCACACGCCGTCGGGTCCGAGCCATGAAGAAGATATCGTCGTGGTCGCGCACGATCTGTCACCCGCCGACATGATCCTCTTCAAACAACACAAGTTCGCGGGATTCGTGACCGATGTGGGCGGTGTGACCTCGCATACGGCCATCGTCGCGCGAAGCCTCGGATTACCGGCCGTGGTGGGACTGCATCACGCGCGGGGCATGATCCGCGAGAACGAACTCCTGATCGTCGATGGCACCCAAGGCACCGTCATCGTCAATCCGGATCGGCAGGTGCTCGCGGAATACCAGCTCAAAAAGCGCGAGCGCGAGCTGGAAAAGCAAAAGCTCAGGCGCCTCAAGACGACGCCGGCCGCCACCATGGATGGCACGACCATTGAGCTGCATGCCAACATCGAATTGCCCTCCGACATCGAAGGCGTTCTCGATTACGGCGCGACCGGCGTCGGCTTATTTCGAAGCGAATTTCTTTTTCTCAATCGCGCCGATCTCCCAAGCGAAGACGAGCAGTTCGAGGCCTATCGTCAAGTGGCCGAAGCGATGCAGGGCAAGCCGGTCACGATTCGCACGTTGGATCTGGGCGCGGACAAGGCGCTGACCGGCGCGGGTCCCGGCGGGCCCAATCCGGCGATGGGCCTGCGCGCCATCCGTCTTTGCCTCGCCGAGCCGCATCTGTTTCTGACCCAGCTACGTGCCATCCTGCGCGCGTCCCACTATGGACGCATCCAGATCCTCTTGCCAATGCTTGCGCATGCGCACGAGATCGAAGCGGCATTCGTGTATCTCGCGCAGGCAAAAGAAGCATTGAGCCGCAACGGCATTCCATTCGATCCGAATGTGAAAGTAGGCGGCATGATCGAAGTGCCCGCCGCCGCGCTGGCGCTGTCGATTTTTCTTGATCGTCTGGATTTTCTGTCGATCGGCACCAACGATCTGATTCAGTACACCCTTGCCATCGATCGCACCGACGACACGGTGGCGCATCTATACGATCCGATGCATCCGGCCGTTCTGCAACTGATCGCTCACACCATCCGGACCTGCAACAAGGCGGGCCGGCCGATCGCGGTGTGCGGTGAGATGGCAGGCGAGCTTGAGATGACAAGACTTCTGCTTGGCTTTGGCCTGCGCCAATTTTCGATGCATTCGTCGCAATTGCTCGCGATCAAGCAGCAAGTACTGCGCACCAATCTGCCCGACATTACGCCGATCGCGCAGCGCATCCTTCGCAATACCGAAGCGGCTAAAACACATGGGCTGCTAACCCGGCTCAACGGGTAGCGGAACGCCGTCCGGCGCCCTGCTATACTCGCCGCGCGCTGATTTGATAGTCAGCTTGCGAGCGCCGAGGCTCCCTCGATTCAAGGTTTGGCCCATTGAATCGACGGCTTCGAAATCCAGCTAAAGCGAGGCTCTTCGCTACCTGCCGCATCAAGCGGTGAGTGCGACAAGAACTCAGAAGCCCGTTTCGGCACTCGCTGGCGCGGGCTTGTTTGTTTGGACAAAGGGCAGGAGCACTATGTCGACGGGACGTTCGGTCGGTGCGGTGACGCCGCGGACCATGAGCTTCGATGCACCCCTCCAATTTCGTGGCGGCGGTTCGATCGATCGCTATGAGCTGATGTATGAGACCTACGGCACCCTGAACGCCGACCGTTCCAACGCGGTGCTGGTGTGCCACGCGCTCAATGCATCGCATCATGTCGCAGGCTATTACGCCGACGATCCGCGCAATGTCGGCTGGTGGGACAACATGATCGGCCCGGGCAAGGCGCTCGATACCGAACGCTTTTTCGTCATCGGCGTCAACAATATCGGCGGCTGTTTCGGTTCGACCGGCCCGGCGAGTATCGACGCACGAACCGGCAAACCATACGGCTCGCATTTCCCGGTCGTGACGGTCGAAGATTGGGTGGAAGCGCAAGCGCGCCTGCTCAAACGCCTCAATATCACGCGCCTTGCCGCGGTGATGGGTGGCAGTCTTGGCGCGATGCAGGCGCTGCAATGGACTTTGGCATACCCCGAAAGTGTCGCCAATGCGATCGTCATCGCCGCGGCACCCACATTGTCGGCACAAAACATTGCGTTCAATGAAGTCGCGCGCCAAGCGATTACCACCGACCCGGATTTTAATGGCGGCGACTTCTACGAGCATGGCGTGAAACCGGTGCGCGGGCTGCGTCTGGCGCGCATGATCGGGCATATCACCTATCTGTCCGACGATGCGATGATGGAGAAATTCGGGCGCTCGCTACGCGGTGGGCGCATCGGTTATCACTTCGATGTCGACTTCGAGGTGGGATCGTATTTGCGATATCAAGGCGACAAGTTCGCCGAGTATTTCGACGCCAATACCTACCTGCTGATTACCCGCGCGCTCGACTACTTCGATCCGGCACTCGACTTTGGCGGCGATCTCAAGGCGGCCCTGGCGCGCGCCAAGGCGCGGTTTCTCGTTGCATCGTTTACTTCCGATTGGCGCTTTGCACCGACCCGCTCGCGGGAAATCGTAAAGGCGCTGCTCGATAATCGACTGGATGTTTCCTATGCGGAGATCAACGCGCCGCATGGACATGATGCGTTTTTGCTCGATGACGCGCGCTATCACAAGTTGGTCGGCGCGTATTTCGACAATATCGCCAATGCGCTTACGCCGGCCGGGGCACTTGGAAACAATGTGATCCCACTGAAAGCGTCAACCGATGCGCGGAGGGCGGCCGCATGAATGGCGCCGATGCACGGACCACGCTCACCGGCCGCGAAGATCTCGATGCGGTCGCCGGCTGGATCAAGCCGTCGGCATCGGTGCTCGATCTTGGCTGTGGCGACGGGCTGTTGCTCCGTCATCTGAGCCAATCGCGCGCAGTGCGTGGCTATGGCATCGAAATCGCCGACGAGCATGTGATTGCCTGTGTTCGCAACGGCGTCAATGTAATCCAAAGCAACCTCGAAGCGGGGCTCTCCGGGTTTGATGCCGATTCGTTCGACTATGTGATTCTTTCGCAGACGCTACAGACAGTGCGCCAGACCGAACAGATCCTGCAGGAGATGCTGCGGGTCGGGCGCGAAGCGATCGTCACGTTTCCGAATATGGGATTCTGGTCACATCGGCTGCAAATAGTGCTTGGGCGCATGCCGATTTTGAGTAGCCTGCCCTATCAGTGGTTCGACACTCCCAACATTCACCTTTGCACGATCGACGATTTTGAAGCGTTCTGCGCATCACACAGTATTCGCATCCTTGAACGCATCGTCATGCATGGCGGACACCGCATCGGCGTCCTGCCGAATCTACGCGGCAGCCTGGCGGTATTTCGCTTCGCGAAGGCCAGCCACTAGGGAAACGCGGATTAAGCGATCCTGCACAATCAGCGTGCCCATCTATTCAGGGCGTTACGAGAGGCCGAACACCCTCGTTCAATTATTCTCTAGGGTCGCGCTGTGACCAGCCACGGCCCATCCGTGCTGCGCTCGAAGTTATTCTGGGTCGGTGTGCTCTATTTTGCGCAGGGCCTACCGTTCGGGATTTTCTTTGACGTACTGCCCGTCTGGTTTCGACAACAAGGCGTCGATCTGCGCGACATCGGCGCACTCAGCCTGCTCGGGCTCGCCTGGACGCTCAAGTTTCTTTGGGCGCCGGCGGTCGATCACTATCGTCACCATCGGCTCTGGATGGCGACGGTTGATCTTGCGATGGGCGCCGTCATGTTGGTCATCGCAGCGCATGCGGGCCTAGGGCCCGCGGTGTGGTTCGCGATCGCCGCCTTCACATTGCTCTCAGCGACCAATGACATCGCGATCGATGGCTACACGATCGAGCTGCTCGGCAAAGATGAACTTGGCCTCGCCAACGGCATTCGGATCGGCTTCGGGCGCGTCGGCATTCTCGCAGCCGGCAGCATTCTCATTCTCGCGGACTATGCGACCTGGGCCGGCGCCTTCACGATTGCTGGGGCGATGCTTGGCGTGTTGGCGATTGCGATGCTTGCCGCACCCAAGGAAGGACCACGACCGATCACCGCATCGATGAGCTCGCTCGGCGCGGAATTGAAGATTGTACTGACGCGCCCATCATCGCTTGCGGCGGTGCTTGGCCTTGCGCTATTCGTCCTGTGGCTCATCTACCGTTCGGTCAAAGCGGTGCGCGAAATCGACGGGCTCTGGACTGTTGCGCTGTTGGTCGCAGCGGGCATCATCGCGATCGCATGGATCGCCGAGCGGATGCGCTACTCACCGGCGGAGCGGTCCGCACCGATCGCGCAGGGGCCGATGTTTGGCGCCTTGTTTGAATTGCTCAAACGGCCGACGATGCTGCCGGTCGCGCTCTTCATCCTGATTTTCAAGCTGGGCGATTCGTCGATGGGCTTCATGGTGAAACCCTTTTGGGTGGATCGCGGGTTCACCGCCACCGAGATCGGCCTCGTTTCGGTCAACATCGGACTTGGGCTTTCGATCCTGGGCGGCTTGGTGGGCGGTTGGTATGTCGATCGTCGCGGCGTGTTTCGTGCGCTGTGGGTGCTAGGCCTGTGGCAGGCCGCCTCCAACTTGGGCTATGTCGCCGCCGCCACCTGGATTCCAGAAGGTGCCGTATTGGAACCCGCGCATCGGTCGATCCTGTACGCAGCGAGTGCCGGCGAGTCCTTTACCGGCGGATTGGGAACCGGCGCCTTTCTTGCGTTCCTGATGTCGATCGTCGACAAGCGCCGCGCCGCTGCCGAATATGCGTTGTTGTCGTCGCTCTTCGCGCTCTCGCGCTCGCTCGCGGGCTGGGCAAGCGGCTTCGGCGTTACCGAGATGGGCTATGCGCCATACTTCCTGCTGACATTTTTTCTGTCGTTCCCAGCGTACTTTCTGCTGCCGTGGGTAAGCCGCATGCTGCGGCAAGCCGACGCGCCCAAGCCAGCCGCCGTCAACGCGTCTTGATCCTGCGGCGACGATACCGGCGCGATTCGGTAGGATCGCCGTTTTCCATCCCGGAGTTTCAGCATGGCGCGCCGCTTTGTCGATCTATCGATCTATCTCGAAAACGATGTCATCTCCGATCCGAAGCCATTCGGTCCAAAGATCGAATACCTGAATCATCAAAGTTCGGTCGAGCAGATGCTCGCGTTCTTTCCCGGGCTCAAGAAAAGCGATCTGCCCGATGGCGAGGGATGGGCGGTCGAGAAGGTCGAACTCATTACGCACAACGGCACGCATCTCGATGCGCCCTATCACTTTCATTCGACGATGAATCATGGCGAGCGCGCCATCACCATTGATGAAGTCCCGCTCGAATGGTGTTTTCAGCCCGGCGTGAAGCTCGACTTCCGGCACTTTGCCGATGGCTACGTGGTGACCGCGCGCGATGTCGAAGCGGAGTTGCAACGCATTGGCCATACCCTCTCACCACTCGAGATTGTCATGGTCAATACGCGCGCTGGATCGCGTTACGGTAACAACGACTACGTGACGGCCGGATGCGGCATGGGCTACGAGGCCACCATGTACCTGCTCGAGCGCGGCGTGCGGCTCACCGGCACTGATGGTTGGAGCTGGGATGCGCCCTTCGTGTACACCGCCGAGAAATACAAAGAAACGAAAGACGCCTCACTCATTTGGGAAGGCCACAAGGCAGGACGCCATATCGGTTACTGCCATATCGAGAAACTGCACAATTTGGAGGCCCTGCCCGGCGACGGCTTCATGGTGTCGTGCTTCCCGCACAAGATCCGTGGCGCATCGGCCGGATGGACGCGCGCGGTGGCCATCATCGATGACGCCATGGTGGCGGCCTCGTACGCGGATAAACCAAAGACGGCGTAAGTCGCCCGCTTAGAAGTCCCAGTCGTAATCGATGGTGAGAGGCGCGTGATCGCTGAATCGCGCAGCCGTGTAAATGGCCACCTTGCGCGCGGTGGCCGCAACGGTTGGCGTCGCGATCTGATAGTCGAGACGCCAGCCAACGTTCTTGTCCCATGCTTGGCCGCGATTCGACCACCAGGTGTATTGCTCAGCCCGTTGATCAATTTTGCGAAATACATCGACCCAGCCGACATCATCAAATAAATTGGTAAGCCAAGCGCGCTCCTCGGGGAGAAAGCCCGAATTCTTTTGATTGGAGCGCCAATTCTTAAGATCGATCTCCTTGTGGGCGATGTTCCAGTCGCCGCACAGAACGAGTTCGCGGCCCGACGCGATGAGGCGCAGCAACACCGGCAGAAATTCCGCGAGAAAGCGGAATTTCGCCTGTTGGCGTTCTTCTGAACTCGATCCCGATGGCACGTACACCGAAACGATCGACAGGTTGCCGAAATCCACTTGTAGATAACGGCCCTCCGGATCGAACTCCTTGCTGCCGATGCCGGAAATAACGCGGTCCGGAGCCTTGCGGCAATAGACACCGACGCCGGAATACCCTTTTTTCTCCGCAGGATTGAAGTAGGCGTTGACCTTCGCGGGCCGGAGAATTTCCTCGGGCAGATCGGCTTCTTGCGCCTTGATCTCCTGGAAGCAAACGACATCGGCCTTCTGACGCGCCAACCAGGGCAACAAGCCCTTGCTAGTCGCTGATCGGACCCCGTTCACATTGACGCTGATGATTCGCATTGATTGATTCGAGTCTCATGGTTCGGGAGGACACGCGCCCTCGTCGGCCTGAATTCTACGCACGGCGCACCGGACCGACCGGCGGCCCGAGCGAAACGCCCCGCCAGCCTACAAAACGGAGGGTTCAGTCCGATAAAGATGAAGCGAATTCGTTCGACCGTTCTGCCATCAGACAGGAATCACCATGCGAATCCTCCATTCGATCTCTATACCCACCGCGCTCCTCAGCATCGCCGTGATGCTCAGTGCCTCGCCGGTCGCCGCCCAGCTATACCGCTACGTCGATCAAAACGGCAAGGTGCACTACACCGAGCGGCCACCGGCCGAACAAGCCGGCCGTGCCGTCGACAAGCTTTCCAATCAAGGGGTCCTTGTGAAGCGGCAAGGGCCTGCACCCACGGCGGAGCAACGCGCAGCGGAAGCGGAGGCAAAGAAGAAGAAGGCCGAAGAAGACGCCATCCAGCGCGTTGAAAGTAGAAAAAACCAAACCATCGTGTCCGCCTACGCGAGTGAGCAGGATCTGGAGTCCGCGCGGATGGGAGCATTGAACCCGGTATTGGAAGTGATCGCGCAAACCGAGGGCTCACTTGCTAACAATGCAAAACGAATGGAAGAGATCAAGCCGGAACTTGATTCATACGCCGGGAAAGTTCTACCGGGAAAGTTGCGCGTTACTGTAAAAAACCTTGAGAATGAGCAGGTCGCATTGCAGCAACTATTAGAGGCCAAACGCGCGCAAGAAAAGGCCGTCAATACCCGCTTCGATGAGGATCGGCGGCGCTACATCTTAGGCAGCAAGGAAGCCGCAGCGCAGCAAGCAAGCCGTAAATCACCAGCGCCGACCACCGCCAACGCTGCAACGAAATAGGCTGTGGGCCTCGGTCCAACGCTTGACTGTCGATTGCAGCGCGCAGCGACCAGCCTCTTCTCAGCGCTTGATCGCGACGCCGATTAGCCGGCCACCTTACGCCTGAGAATCTTGGCGATCGCGGCTGGGTTGCCCTTCCCTTTACTCGCCTTCATGGCTTGGCCGACCAGGTAGTTGAGCGCCTTATCTTTGCCAGCTTTGAATTCGGCCGCCTGCATGGCGTTGTTCGCCAAAACGCTATCGACGATCGCCTCCAGCGCACCCGCATCGGAAATTTGGCGCAGAGCTTTTTTCTCGATCAGCTGATCGGCGGCGGTCGGCCCCGTTGCCTCGCCATTCCACATCGCATCGAACAGATCCTTGGCCGCTTTGTTGGAGATC
>CAMDRJ010000095.1 GCA_945906755.1 Klebsiella pneumoniae
ACTGAAGTACCCGAAGACATTCACGCAAAGCTCATGGCGATGCAGGAAAAGTCGGGCTTCGTGCCGAACGTGTGCCTTGCCCTGGCGCGTCGGCCGGACGAATTCCGCGCATTCTTCGCCTATCACGATGCCCTGATGGAAAAAGACAGCGGGCTCACGAAGGCCGAGCGCGAAATGATCGTGGTGGCCACATCGGGTGCGAATAACTGTCAGTACTGCGTGGTCGCGCATGGCGCGATTCTGCGCATCCGGGCCAAGAATCCGCTTATCGCCGATCAAGTCGCGATCAATCATCGGAAGGCCGACCTCACCCCGCGCCAGCGGGCGATGCTCGATTTTGCGCTAAAGGTGTCGCTCCAATCGCATACCGTCGGTGAGCCCGATTACGTGGCGTTACGCGAACACGGCTTCACCGATGAAGACGCCTGGGATATCGCAGCGATCGCGGCATTCTTTGCGATGTCGAACCGAATTGCGAACGCCATCAGCTTGCGACCGAACGATGAGTTCTACCTGATGGGTCGTGTGCCGAAAGAGGCGAAGGCGGGTCGGTAATATGGATTTCTATGCGAGCGATCCGACCAGCGGTGTACCTTCTTGCGAGCCAACGTAATGGTACTTTGTATGTTGGTGTTACCGCGGATTTAGTCAAGCGGATTTGGGAACACAAGAACGATATCGTTGAGGGATTCACCGAACGATACGCGATACACATCCTTGTCTTCTACGAACAGCACGCCACGATGGAAGCAGCGATCGCTCGCGAAAAGCAGATCAAGAAATGGCGTCGTGCATGGAAGCTTCGGCTGATCGAAGAGACAAATCCCGATTGGCACGACCTGTGGGAAGAGATTATTGGCTAGCGTGTGTGCGGTGCTGGAGGAGGTTTTTCCACTCTTTCGCGAAGACTCGCGACCATTGAGGTGATGCAACTTGGATGCCCGCCTGCGCGGACATGACGATGACCCAATGCCCGTCGTTCCCGCGCAGGCGGGAATCCAGAGTGCTTTATTGTAGTGGGGCGACGCTCGCGCTGCTATTGTGCCAGCGCCGCGAATTGCGGACCCTAGGTCTTCTGGATGCCCGCCTGCGCGGGCATGACGATGAACTGATACCCGTCGTTCCCGCGCAGGCGGGAATCCAGAGCGCCCTTTCGCGTCGTGAGTGAATTCTTTCGTCGCATTCGCGCATGCTCGCATTGGAAGTGCCTAAGTCTCCTGGATGCCCGTCTACGCGGGCAAGACGATTTTTAGGATTATTCGTTCCGTCGATCTCCCCTCCTACAGCAAAATCACGTCGTACTGCTCCTGCGTGTAGCTCGATTCCACCTGCATCGACACCGGTTTGCCGATGAAGTCCGACAACATCGCGAGGGCCTGCGATTCCTCCTCGAGAAAAAGATCGATCACCGGTTGCGCTGCCAAAATCCGGAATTCACGCGGACTGAACTGCCGCGCCTCCTGCAGGATGTTGCGCAGCACCTGATAACAGATGGTGCGGGCGGTTTTGATTTCACCCCGCCCGGTGCAGGTTGGGCAGCTTTCGCACAGCACGCGCGCGAGACTCTCCCGGGTACGCTTGCGGGTCATTTCGACCAGCCCGAGTTGCGTGAAGTCGCTCACCGTCATGCGCGTGCGGTCCTTGCTCAACGCCTTGTTGAACTCGGCGAGCACGGCGGCGCGGTGCTCGGGATTGTCCATGTCGATGAAATCGATGACGATGATGCCGCCCAGATTGCGTAAGCGCAGTTGTCGCGCAACCACCTGCGAGGCTTCCAGATTCGTCTTGAAAATCGTGTCGTCAAAACTGCGCAAACCAACGAAGGCGCCGGTATTCACGTCGATCGTCGTCATCGCCTCGGTTTGATCGAGAATCAGATAGCCGCCTGATTTCAATTCGACGCGCCGCGCGAGGGCCTTCTCGATTTCCTCTTCAATATTGTAGAGATCGAATAGTGGACGCTCGCCGGTGTAGTGCTCAAGCTTCGGCGCCACCTGCGGCATGTAGGTTTCAGCGAACTGCTGCAGCCGCAAGAAATTTTCGCGCGAATCGATAAGCACGCGGCCTGTTTCGCCATTCGTGAAATCGCGCAGCACGCGTTGCGACAGCGACAAATCCTGAAACAGCGCCGACGGTGCGGGGGCGCCGATCGAGCGCTTGTGGATGTCTTGCCAGAGCGTGCGAAGGTACTGCACATCGGTTGCCAACTCGGCCTCGCCGGCCGCCTCTGCGACGGTGCGGATGATGTAGCCGCCGGTCTCATCGGGTGGCAACACCTGCTGCAAACGGTCGCGCAGGGTCTTGCGCTCCGATTCGTCTTCAATACGCTGCGAGATGCCGATATGCGAATCCTGCGGCAGATAGACCAGCATGCGCCCGGCGAGACTGATCTGCGTCGAGAGGCGCGCGCCTTTGGTGCCGATCGGGTCTTTCACCACTTGCACGACGATCGGTTGTCCCTCGGCCAGCACTTTCTCGATCGGTCGCGGCTCACCGCCATTCTGGCGGGCCTCGAAGATATCGGCGACGTGCAAGAACGCCGCCCGTTCGAGGCCGATTTCCACGAATGCCGACTGCATACCCGGCAACACGCGCGCCACGCGCCCGCGATAGATGTTGCCGACCATGCCGCGATTTTGACTGCGCTCGATATGCAGTTCCTGCACAACGCCTGCATCGATCACCGCCACCCGCGTCTCCTGTGGTGTGACGTTGATCAGAATGTCTTCTGCCATGATGGTCACCGCGCCGCTGTATCGCGGCTGTCATTTGTGATGCGTTTCAAGAGTTCCATGGTCTCACAGAGCGGCAGGCCCATCACACCGGAATAGCTCCCGACGATGCTGGGAATAAACGCCTGTGCGCGACCTTGGATTGCGTAAGCGCCCGCCTTGTCCATCGGTTCGCCGGTCTGGACGTAGCGCTCGATTTCTTCCTCTTCCAAAGCGCGAAACCGCACCGTGCTCTCGGACAGCGCAGCATGGCGATGATCGCCAAGCCGAACGGCCACGCAGGTCAGAACACGATGCTCGCGCCCCGATAAATGATGCAGCATCGCGATGGCATCGGCCGCGTCGGTGGGTTTGCCAAGGATGCGATCGCCGATGCAGACCGTCGTATCGGCCGCCAAGACCGGGCGCCGTTCGAGCTTTCTAGCGAGCAGGATGGCCCATGCGACCGAGGCCTTCAGCCGCGCCACGCGCTGAACGTATGCAACCGGTGCTTCCCCTGGGAGCGCGCGCTCATCGACATCGACGCCACGCGAAGAATCTTCCCGCAGCGACAGGACGGTATAGGGCACGCCAATCTGATCCAACAGCTCGCGGCGGCGCGGGCTTTGTGAGGCGAGGTAGATCGTGGGAAGGGGGAACATGGTTAGTTGAGCGTCTTATTCCCGATGGTACGGATGGTTCGCGAGAATGGAAACCGCGCGATACAACTGTTCCGCCAAAATTACCCGCACCAGACCATGCGGCAATGTGTAGCTCGATAGCCGAAGCAAGGTGGCAGGCGCTGCCTTCAATCGCGGCGCGAGGCCATCGGGGCCGCCGATTAGGAAGGCAACATTGCGGCCATCAGATTGCCAGCCCTCGATTTCCCTAGCTAGTTCCTGTGAAGTGAGTGCGCGTCCATGCTCATCGAGCGCGATCCGCTGACATCCTTTTGGGATCGCAGCATCAATGCGATCGGCTTCGGCATTGAGTATCTGCTCGACCGGGCGTCCTTCGCGTCGGGATTCGGGCCGAACTTCCTTCAGTTCGATCCGCAACGACCGCGGCATCCGCCTGGCATAGTCGGTGAATCCATCATCCACCCATCCGGGCATCCGCTCTCCAACGGCGACGATGGTGAAGTGCATTCAACGAATTCCAACAGGCAATGCGCGGGCACCTACTTGGCGGATGTCGTGGCGCGTTTGCGTACCGCACGGGGTTTCGCCTGACCCCATAGCTCTTCCAGGTTGTAATACTGTCGAATCGCCGGATGCATGATATGGACGACGATGTCGCTCAGGTCGACGAGGACCCACTCGCCGGTCGTTTCCCCTTCGATCGAGAGCACCGATCCGCCCGCCGCCTTCACCGCATCATGGACGCTGCGGCCGAGCGCCTTCACCTGTCGTGTCGATTCGCCGGTGGCGATGATGACCCGGTCGAACATCGTGGTGAGATGCTGGACATTGAAAACCTCGATATCCCGCGCCTTGATGTCTTCGAGCGCGGTAACGACCGTGCGCTGCAACTTCAGTAGAGTCAGGCTCAGTGTAATGCCCTCATAAAATGAACGGTGTAGCCGCTAGCGAGACGCTGCGCTATGGAAACGCCGCGGTTATGCGTCAATGGTAACGCACCCAGCTCACATCAGGCTGGCTCGACCGGAAATCGCGCTTTCCGCGCTACCGGCTGGTCTCGTAGAGTTCGGCCTTGTGGATGTACTCAAGCACCGAATCAGGCAACAGGTAGCGGGCGCTATCACCACGGCGCACCAGGGCGCGAATGTTACTCGCGGAAATATCGAGCGATGTAATGGTCTGGTGATAGACCAATCCGCAGGGCTCCTGGGCCAGCCGGCTTGGGTCAGTGGTATGCAACGACCCCCACATTTGCTGCAAGGGCAGTGGGATCGACGAGGTGAGCTCATAGCCGGGACGGCTCGCCACGACGATATGGGTCAACTTGAAGAAATCCTGCCAACGCTCCCAGAACGGGAAGCCAAAGAAAGCGTCGGCACCCAGCAAGAGACATAGCGGCCGCTCA
The DNA here is from genome assembly GCA_945906755.1 of Klebsiella pneumoniae. Lineage (GTDB taxonomy): Bacteria > Pseudomonadota > Gammaproteobacteria > Burkholderiales > SG8-39 > SHXR01. The sequence goes on from CAMDRJ010000095.1 coordinate 4,758, forward strand.
CCGATTTCAACGCGGATTTCCTCGATCGTTTTGATCGTGTAACTGGGCTCCTGGCGGCGGACTTCGCGGGCATCGACACGCAAGATCGGGTTGCCCGCGGTTGCGAGATAGGCCATTGCCAAGCGATGCTCGGCGCTCGCCAGGGGCATCGTGCGATGGGGCGGCTGGCCGGCCGGCACGAGGCGAATCTCGTAGAGCTTGAGCGCGGTGGCGATCTCCTCGGCAAAGCGCAGGTGGCCAAGATGCACCGGATCAAACGTGCCGCCAAGAATACCGAGAGGCGAGAACTTGCTCATACGGTCTCAAATCGTGATTTCGGATACAACGCATTGTAGCCCGCACGCACCAGCGTGTTGCGGCTAGACTTGAATTCATTCCAGATTGCTAACCGGAGCCCCGACCGTGATCGACCCCTTGATCGTCGAGAAAATTATCGACGCCGCGCTCATTGAAGACATTGGTTTTTGCGATCTCACGAGCGAGCTTGTCATTCCGCGCACCGCGCAGGCGGAGCTGGCGATGAATGCGCGTCATGAAATGGTGATTGCGGGGATCGATATCGCCGCGCAGGTGTTCAAGCGGCGCGTGCCCGACTGTCGTTTCGAGAAGTTCGTCGAAGATGGGGCCCGGGTGGCAGGCGGCACGCGACTCGCGTTGGTGACCGGGCATGCGCAGGGCCTGCTTACCGCCGAGCGAACCGCGCTGAATCTCCTGCAACATCTCTCGGGGATCGCGACCTTGACCGCCACCTATGCCGATAAGATTCGCGGCTTGAAGGCGGTGTTGATCGATACCCGCAAAACAACGCCCGGACTGCGCGCATTGGAGAAGCATGCGGCGCAGATGGGCGGTGCGCGCAATCACCGGCTGCGTCTCGATGATGGCGTGCTGATCAAGGACAACCATATCGCGGTGTGCGGCTCGATCAAAGCAGCGGTTGAACGCGCGCAGAAGAACTGTCCAACCCTCACGAAGATCGAAGTCGAATGCGATACGCTCGAACAAGTGCAGGAAGCACTCGATGCGCGCGCCGATTGCATCCTGCTCGACAATATGACCAACGACCAGATGCGCGAAGCCGTGCGCATGGCTGGCGGCCGCGTCCCGCTTGAAGCATCCGGCGGTGTGCGGCTCGAAACCATTCGCGGCATTGCCGAGACCGGCGTTGATTTCGTCTCGGTCGGGCGCATCACGCAATCCGCACCCGCTGTCGACATCGGCCTCGATGCCGTGATTCGTACGTAAGATGTCAATGCCGAAGAGTATTTGCCTGTTCTGTTCTGCCTCATCGGGCCTGCCCGCGGAATATATCGCGCTCGCCGAATCATTGGGCACTCGCATCGCCAGAGCGGGTATGCGCCTGGTCTACGGCGGCAGCGCGCGCGGACTCATGATCGCGACCGCACGAGCCGCGCATGCTGCGGGAGGCACGGTACTCGGTGTGATGCCGCGACTACTCATTCCGCGCGAGGGCATCGGTTCTTCGGTGGGCGAGATCAAGCTGGTCGAGACCTTGTCTGAGCGCAAACAAGTGATGGCGGATGCATCGGATGCATTCGTCGCGATCCCAGGTGGCATCGGCACCTTGGACGAAGTGGCCGAAATGATCACCTGGAACGAATTGTCGATTCACGCAAAGCCTGTCTATCTGCTCAATATGTTCGGCTTCTGGGATCCTTTGCTGGAGTTTTTTGCGCGCGGTCGCAAGCTCGGCGTGATCCGGCCAAGCTTCGAGAAGAGTTGCACGGTGGTGGATACACTCGATGCGCTGTTTGACGATCTGGCGCGTCGATGAAAGCAGCCGCGTTCGACTATTCGCGCGCGGGCTCGGTTGAGGAAGTCTGTGCATTACTTGCCCGCCACGGTCCCGATGCGCGGTTGATCGCAGGTGGGCAAAGCCTCGTGCCGATGATGGCGATGCGGCTGGTCCGCCCATCGGTGCTGGTGGATATCCAACGCATCGCCTCGCTACATGAATGGCGAGTTGAACAAGATTTCTTGTGTATCAGGGCTTGCGTGCGGCAGAACGTGATTGAACGCGAAGCGGCGCTGAGTGAAGCCGTGCCGTTGCTTCGCAAAGCGATTCGCTGGATCGGCCATGTGCAAACGCGCAATCGCGGCACGGTCGGCGGCTCACTCGCACATGCCGATCCGTCTGCGGAGTTGCCGCTCGTGGCGGCCACACTCGGCGCGCAATGCGTCGTGCGTTCGGCGCGCGGCGAGCGAATCATTCCAAGTGCGGCGTTTTTTACCGGCCCGATGAGTACCGCATTGCAAGCCGACGAATGTCTTGTCGAAATCCGCTTGCCGATTTGGCATGCCGATCGCATCGGCACCTCATTCGAAGAGGTCGCGATTCGTCATGGCGATTTCGCGCTGGTGGCGGTGGCCGCGCAGGTCGCGCTTGACCCACAAGGCGTCTGCAAACGCGTCGCGCTCGGCGTCGGTGGTGCGACTCCCGCACCGGTCGCGTTTGCAGATCTTGCGAACCAGTTGGTCGGCACGCGGCTGGACGACGCTGCAATCAAGGCGGTTGCCGACACGCTCGCAAAGCAGCTTGATCCAATGTCCGACCTGCATGCCAGCGCTGCCTATCGTCGGCATCTTGCGCACACCTTGACCATGCGTACCTTGGCGGCGGCACGCGATGAAGCGCAGGCCCAATCATGAGCGAAGCTGTGCATCGCATCACGCTCAAAGTCAACGGCGTGATGCGTTCCGGTGAGGTCACCGCGCGCACCACGTTGGTGGATTTTCTGCGCGACACCTTGCGCCTCACTGGTACCCATGTGGGTTGCGAGCACGGCATTTGCGGCGCCTGCAGTGTGCTGCTCGATGGCGAACCGGTGCGCTCATGCCTTGCGTTCGCGGTGCAGGTCGACGGGCAAAGCGTCACCACCGTCGAAGGGCTCGCCAAACCCGATGGGTCGATGAGCGTGCTGCAAGACAGCTTTTGCGAAACGCACGGCTTGCAGTGCGGTTATTGCACGCCGGGGATGTTGATCGCCGCGCACGCATTGCTCGAATCCAACGCAACGCCAAGCGAGCACGCGATTCGCGATGCGATCGGCGGCAATCTGTGTCGCTGCACCGGCTATCAGCAGATCGTCGAAGCGGTGCAGTTGGCGGCCAAGCGCCGCGCTGGTGGCGAGCGATGAAATCACTATGAGCACTAGCGCAACACCATTTCGCTACATCGGCAAGCATCGGCGCACGAAGGAGGATCCGCGCTTCGTCACCGGTACCGGCAGCTATGTGGCCGACGTCCACCTGCCCGGCATGAAGCATGTCGCCTTGGTCGCGAGTCCGCATCCGAGCGCGCGTATAACGGCGATACGCATCGATGCCGCAATGGCCCTACCCGGCGTGATTGCGGTTGTCACCGGTGCGGAGTACTGCGCGGCGACCGAATCCCATTTGGTCGGCGTCGATGCACCAGCGGTGCGTCGTTATGCGCTGGCCAACGACGTGGTGCGCTATGCCGGCGAGTGGGTCGCGGCGGTGGTCGCCGATTCACGCGCGATCGCTGAAGACGCCGCTGAGCTGGTGGAAGTCGATTACGAGCCGCTGCCCTTCGTGATGGACCCGGAAGAGGCGGTGCAGCCCAATGCGTCGCTCGTCCATCCGGCCCATGGCTCGAACATCATTTTCCAACGCACGTTTACCTGGGGGCCGGTCGAACAGCGCTTTCGCGAAGCCGACCATCAGCTGAAGTTTCGCGCACGCTGGGCGCGCAGTGCTACGGTGCCGATCGAAACGTTTGGAGTGGTGGCCAACTGGCATCGCGCCACCGGCATTCTCGATGTGTGGGCCTCCATCCAAATGCCGAAGTTTCCCGACCAGATTGCCCGGTCGCTGCGTCTGCCTGGCAATGCGGTGCGCGTGCACTTCGATGTGGATGTCGGCGGCAGCTATGGCGTGAAGCGCGGCATCAAACACACCGTGCTGACCGGCTACCTCGCGAAAAAGCTGGGCGTGCCGGTGCGCTTGATTGAAGACCGCCTGGAGAATATGCGCGGCGGTGACATGCATGGGCCGGACCGGATATTTGATATGCAGGTCGCGTTTGATCGCGACGGCATGATTCGCGGCTTGAAGATCCGCGCGATGGATGATGTCGGTGCGTACGCCGGACGCTCACCCCTGCAACTTGGCAAACCAGTTGGCGCCATCTGCGGGCCGTATCAGATCGACGCGATCGAGTACGAACCGATCTCGGTGCTGACCAATAAGACCGCACAGGAGGCGGTGCGCGGCTTCGGCCAGGCGCCGACCAACTACGCATTGGAACTCACTATCGATCGCGTGGCGGCGTTTCTCAAGCAAGATCGCATCGCTATCCGCCGCCAGAATCTCATTCGCGCGGAGCAATTCCCATATCTCATTCCGAGCGGTACGACCTACGATTCGGGCGACTATCACACGGTCCTCGCCAAAGCGCTCGATCTCGCGGGTTACGATGCGCTCATCACCCAGCGTGACGCTTTGCGGCGTGCGGGCAGTCTCGCCGGCATCGGCATCGCCACCTGCCTCGAACCAAGCGGTGGTAATTCATCGTTCGAGCCGCTCTTCAATCCGAAAAACGACACCACCACCTGGATGGATTCGTGTCTGGTTCGCGTGGATTTGTCGGGTGCGATTACCGGTGTCATGAACACCTCGACCTCCGGTCAAGGCCATGAGACGCTGGTATCGACCGTGCTGGGTGAGGTACTGGAACGGGACCCCGCCACGATTCGCGTTGTGCATGCCGATTCGCTCAATGCATTGCCTTCCAACAGTCCGGTCGGCAGTCGCATGGCGATCATGCTGGGCGGCGCGGCCGCGGGTGCCGCGCGCAAGATCAAAGATGCGCTCATTGCAATCGCTGCGCACAATCTTGGTGTCGCAGCGAGTGAGATCGTTTATGCCGATGGGCACTGTTCGGTTGGTCGTGATGCGACCAAGCGATTGAGCTGGGACCAGCTCGTTGAAATCGCCCATCGGAAATTCCATAAATTGCCGGCCGGTCTGGAGCCTGGGCTACAAGCAAAGTTTGTATGGGAAGTGCCAACCGGTGGTGCGCTGCCAACCGCCGATGGACGCATCCAGATGTATCCATGCTTTTCATTTGAGGCGCATATCGTGCTGGTGGAAATCGATGCGCTCACTGCACAGCCGCGTATTCTCAAGTACACCTGCGGCCATGATTGCGGCGTCATGATCAGCCCCGATATCGTGCATGGCATGACTTATGGCGGCATCGCGCACGGCATTGGCGCGGCGCTCTATGAAAAATTCGCGTTCACCGAAGATGGCCAACTCGCGAGCGGCACGTTCATGGATTATCTAATGCCAAGCGCGCATGAGGTCCCGGCGCTTGCGATCGTCGATCACTGCACGCCATCGCCGCTCACCACGTTCGGGCAAAAAGGCTCCGGTGAAGCGGGCTATCTCGGCGCACCGGCCGCGTTGGCGAGCGCGATCAACGACGCACTCAGTCCGCTGGCGACATCGATTGAAACCTTACCCATGACGCCACTCGCCTTGTTCGAAAAGATCGAGGCCGCGCGCAACCACAAAGGAACCGCATGACAACGCCCAGCCGCGCCGACACCGCAGCGCTGAAAGACTTTGCCCGACGTGCTTATCTCGCCGTGGGTTTCTCGGACGCGCATGCATCCACGGTGGCCGGTTTGATGGCAAAGGCCGATCTCTTCGGCGCCGATGGTCATGGCATCTTTCGCTTGCCGCACTATATCCGCCGCATCAACGCAGGCGGGGTCAACAAGACACCGAATATTCGCGTGCTGCGTGAATCAACCGCTACCGCGTTGATCGATGGCGACAACGGCATGGGTCATCTCGTGATGCAACGCGCAGCCGAACTCGCCGTCGAAAAAGCACGCGCTACCGGGATCGGCTGGGTGGGCGCGCGGTTCAGCAATCATGCAGGACCGGCGTTGCTCTATGCCCGCATCCCGCTCGCCGCCGACATGATCGGGCTCTATCTTGCGGTTGGGAATGCCAATCACATGGCGCCTTGGGGTGGCATTGACATGCTGCTCTCTACTAATCCGATTGCAGTGGCGGTTCCAGCGGATAAGGAGCCGCCGATCGTGCTCGATATGGCCACCACAGTCGCCGCCTATGGCAAGGTTAAAACGGCGGCACAACGTGGCGAGACGATGCCGCTTGGCTGGATGATCGATCGGCTCGGCCAACCGCTCACTGATCCCAAGCGCGCCGAGGAAGGACTGTTGCTGCCGATTGGTGGTTACAAGGGCTACGGCTTGTCGCTCATCATCGGGCTTCTTGCCGGCACGCTCAATGGCGCGGCGATGGGGCGCGATGTCGTCGATTTCAATGCCGACGAAAAGTCCACCACCAATACCGGACAAGCCGTCTTGGCAATTTCGATCGATGCGTTCGGCGATCGTGCCGAATTCAAGCGGCGCGTCGATGCGGTGTCGCGGGATATTCGCAGCTCAAAGCGCCTGCCGGGATTCGATCGGATCTGGTTACCCGGAGAGCAAAGCGCCGCCAAACATGCCGACCGAGTAAAGAACGGTGTGCCATTGCCGGCACCGCTGGTGGCGAGCTTGGCCAAACTCGCCGCTTCGCTTGAAATCAAACCGCTTGAGGTTCGCGGCTGATGCGGTAACGGCGCTACGCGGGCCGCGCGTGCTCGCTGCCCTCGTCATCGAGTCGTTCCCAAATCTCGCGGGCAATCGGATTACGCAGTTCCTCAGCAATGTGGCCGACCAGGCCGACGGCGCGTCCGATCACTGCGATGCCGCGCGCCAGCCGCCAATCGACCTCGAGTTCGCACAGGATCGCCCCCATCGCACCGGTGACATTGAGCGGGAGCACTTTGCCTGAAGCGCGTTCGGCTTCCTGTTGCACTAACTGAATCAATTCGACATAGCGACCGGCAAACCCATTTTCTTTGGCGATTGCAAAGAGGCGCGGCGTGCGCGGATCAACCGGCTTGTGGATCGGATGGCCTACCCCTGGAATCGAAGCCTTGCGGGTACGGTGATCGGCGACGATATCGCGCGCCATTTGGGCCATATTCGCGACCGGCTTTGGCGCAGCTTTCGTACCGAGTGCGGCTTGTAAGAGCTGCGCCGAGCCTTCTGCGGTACCGGCAAACGTGGTGCCAAGACCACATAGGCCAGCCGCAACCGCCGCTTGCAGGGATTCGGGTGCGCCAAGATAGATGAGACGTGTCGCGATCGCATGCGGAGTCAATCCATGCTCGACCAAGGCGCAGAGCAGTGCATTGAATACTTTTGATTCAGCGGGCGTCGGGGCGCTGCCTTTGATTTCCAGCCATGCCATGTCGCCAAGCGACATGTGACCAAGAATCTGATTCGGCAGATCAAGGCCGCGAACGGTGATGCGATCGGTCGTGCTCCACCCCATATCGGAGCGAATCTTGCGTGCGGTGCGGGGCATGGTCGTTGTCTTTCGAGTGGATGAGTCGTTGGAAATGATAGCCGGGATCGCGCACGCGTCCCGCTCACCACCCGATTCAATGGCGCGCGTATGATCATCGCGTAGTCAAAACAAGATCGATTCCCAACCAAAGCGAGGACCCTATGAGCACACTGCCGCCCGCTGTAACAGCACATCCCTACGATTGTGTTTGCTGTGCGACGCCTAATCTTTCGCGCCGTCAATTTCTGCGTGCTACCGCGGCAACCGCTATCGCTGCGCCGACGATTGCCGCGACCGCAGGTTGTGCCGTTGGAGCGCAGGGGGCAGGTGCCATCGCTGCGGGCCGGCCGATTCTGTTCAAGGGCGGCTGCGTGCTATCCGTCGATAAGTCGGTGGGCGATTTCGAGCAGGCCGATGTGCTGGTTGAAGGATCGAAAATCGTCGCGGTGCGGCCCAACATCAGCGCACCCAATGCGGCGGTGATCGATGCGTCGAATACGATCGTCATGCCGGGGTTTGTCGATACCCATCGCCATATGTGGCAGGGCATTCTGCGCAACATCCTGCCCGATGGCTCCTTGCAGGATTACATTCGCGTCGTGCAGCGCATGATCGGACAGGGCTATACGCCAGACGATGTGTATGCAGGCAATCTGTCGAGTGCCTTGGGTTGCATCGATGTGGGCGTGACCACCGTGCTCGACTGGTCGCATATCCACATCACACCCGCGCATTCCGATGCGGCGATCAAGGGCCTGCAAGACTCCGGTGTGCGTGCGATCTTTGCATACGGCACGCCGCAACATGAATCGGGCGATTGGACCAAGGCGCCTCACCACCGCTTTCCGGGCGACATCGCGCGGCTACGCAAGCAATACTTCTCAACCGAAGACCAGCTGCTCACGCTGTTCCTTGCCTCACCGGGCGGCACGCCGGAAGCGATCCTGCCGACCTGGAAAGCCGCGCGCGATGTCGGCGCACGCATCACCATCCATGTCGGTGTGGGTGAATTTGGTCGCAATGCGTTGCTCGAGCGCATTCACAAAATCGAACCGCTGCGCTCAGACACCACCTACATCCACTGCTGCACGCTGAACGACACCGAATGGAAATTGATCCGCGATTCGGGTGGCACGGTCTCAATTGCCGGCTATGTGGAAATGCTGATGGGGCATGGCAATCCGCCCACCCAAAAATGCATCGACATGGGGATCAAGCCGAGTCTCTCGGTGGACGTCGAGACCTCCGTGCCGAATGATTTCTTCACGCAGATGCGCACCATCTTGTCGTTGCAGAAAAACGAAGTGTGGGCGCGACGTTTGGCCGGCGACAAGACGCCCCCCGCATTCCTCACGGCTCGCGAGGTGCTGGAGTACGCCACGATTGAGGGCGCGAAAGCCAATGGCCTCGAGCGCAAGGTGGGCACGCTGACACCGGGCAAAGAAGCCGACATCATCTTGTTGCGCACCGATCGGCTGAACGTGATGCCGATGAACAACGCGGTGGGCGCAGTGGTAACGAGCATGGGCCCGCAGAACGTTGATACCGTGATGATCGCGGGCAAGCTGAAGAAACGAGGCGGTCAACTGCTGGACGTTGATATGCCGCGCGTGACGCGCATTCTCAACGAGGCGCGCGAACGTGCTTTGACCAATGGGAAGTATCCGCGCAGCCGGGTTTAGCGGTAAATACTTAACGGCTAATACGATTCACGCTCAATCGTCGCCCCCGCGAAGGCGGGGGCCCAGGTAAAGCTTTCAGACCGCCTAGGCCCCCGCCTTCGCGGGGGTGACGATGGTGCCTAATTGGACGCCATCGGCTTGTCGCGGGTCACCGCGTTTGCCGCTGCCAGTCGATGACCCAATCGGGCAGCGCTTCGGCAACCATTGGCGGTGCGATGTAATGGCCCTGCGCGCCATCGAATCCAAGCTGCGACAGGAGCTGCCATTCCTCGACGCGCTCAACACCGATGGCAGCGACCTGCAAGCCGAGGTTTTTTGCACGTTCCACGCCCGCTTGCAACGCGTTTCGCAGATGCGGTCGCGTGGCTGCCTCAATCATCAGCGATCGATCGGTTTTGACTTGCGTGAGGGGTAGGCGTTCGAGTTCGGCGAGCGCGGTCAGATCGGTACCGAACGCATCCATCGAAACGCCAAATCCTTTTTGGCAGAGTTCCAGCAGATTTTCCAGTACGACAATGTCATCGCAGGTCGCGACACTCTCCGTGACTTCGATGATCAGATCGTCCGGCCGAATGCCAATGCGCGTGACTTGGCGATGCAGGTGATCGACAAAATTGGGTGTGCTCATTACGGCGGCGGGCACGTTAAGCGTTCCACCGAACTGAAAATTGAATCGGCGCCACATCACGAGTTGCGACAGCAGGCGGCCCAGCACAAAGTCGGTGAACGCGCTCGCGAACCCTGATTCCATGGCAAAGGGCAGAAATTCGGCCGGGTACAGCATGCCGTGCTCTTCGTCGTCCCAACGGATGAGCGCCTCGACCGAGTGGACGCTGCCCGAGCTTAAGTCGATTTGCGGTTGGTAGTGGACCGTCAGCTTGGCCGCATCGATCGCGCCGACCATTTCGGTGATCGTGGGAATCGATGCATGATTCGGCGCTGGAAAGGCGTCAACATCGCGTGGGCGCCGTGCCTTTTGTAGCGGTCGTGGCGACCGGGGCAGAAGATCGTAGGCGGGGCGTTCGAGGTTGGTCATCATAGGAGGACCCTTAAAAAATGGGTCTTCAGGAAGTCGAGTGGGTGATTTTGGGTCATTTTAGAGCGCTGGGAGCATGCAAGTGAGAATCTTGAGTCGTAAATATTCTTGGTCGCGCAGCCCATATGCGCGTCGCTGGATGACGCGAATCTTGTTGTTCAGGCCTTCC
>CAMDRJ010000096.1 GCA_945906755.1 Klebsiella pneumoniae
ATTCAGCGCCGCCTGCAAAAATTCTTTCCGAAAGACGGTGTGTTCGAGATCGAGTATGTCAACGTCTACAACGTCAGCCAGCGGGTGGCCGCGACCTTTCGCAAAGGCCGGGTCTTGCTAGTCGGCGACGCCGCGCACGTCAACAATCCGATTGGCGGCATGGGGATGAATGGCGGCATCCATGACGCCCTGAACCTCTGCGACAAGCTCACCCGCATGCATCGCGGCGAAGCAGACGATGATCTGCTCGATCGCTATGACCGACAGCGCCGCAAGATCGCGCTCGACTACACCCAGGCGCAGACGATCCGCAATAAAAAAGTCATGGAAGAACGCGATCCCCGCGTTCGACAACAGAACCTGGACGAATTACGTCGCACGGCCGACAATCCGGTGTCGGCGAAAGCGTATATGCGACGTGCCGCACTGCTCGATAGCCTGCAAGCAGCCGAAGCGGTGCTTTGATTCACTCACCTTTTGAATTTCCAATGACGCCCACTATTCAACCATTCCCCAATCTCACGCCGGCCGAGCGCGCCGAACTCCTGCGCATCGGTCCGATCTGGGGCAGCGATCTGGCCTCGCATCGTGAGACGGTATTCAGTATCTACGACGCATTGCTGGCCAAGGCAGCGAAACCTGCGATCGTGGAGCGCGATATTAAGTTCGGCGCCGATCCGCGCCAAGTGCTCGATGTATTCATGCCGACCGGGCCGAAGCATGGCGGCGTGCTCGCGTTCGTGCATGGCGGCGCCTTCGTGCGCGGCAGCAAATGCGCCACCGCGGAAATCTACGACAACGTTCTTTGGTATTTCGCGCGGCATGGCTATGTCGGGGTGAATATCGAATATCGCAACGGCGACGTGGCGCCTTATCCAGGTGGATCGGTCGATGTGGGCGCTGCGATCGCCTGGATCAAAGCAAACATCGGGCGGTTTGGCGGCGATCCAAATCAGATTCATCTCTCGGGGCATTCGGCGGGCGCTACGCATATCGCGACCTATGCGCTTGATCCGGTGGCGCGGCCGGCTGGTGGCCCTGGCATTGCAAGCCTCATTCTGCTATCGGGTCGGTTGCGCGTCGATGCTTATGCCGACAATCCAAACGCGGGCCCAGTGAAGATCTACTACGGCGCCGATGGGTCGCTTTACGATAAGCGTTCTGTCGTCACCTATGCCGAGCAATGCGATATGCCGGTCTTCATTGCGATCGCTGAGTACGAAAACCCTTATCTCGATTTGTATGGGCTTGAATTCGCGCATCGCGTCGCGACCAAACGAAAGCGCGCATCGCGGCTTATGCGTCTCATGCATCACAATCACATTTCACTGATCGCGCACCTCGGCACCGACGAAGATGTACTCGGTCGCGAGATCCGTGATTTCATGGCGTTAGGGCGTTAGCAGTATGTTGAAATTCGTCCGTCACTCCCGCGCAGGCGGGAGTCCAGAATCTTGCCGAAGTGTGGAATCAAATGCCTTCTGGATTCCCGCCTTCGCGGGAACGACGAATTAGGTGGAATGCGGGTGATTTGCAACAAGCGGTTAGGTCCCAAAGGGGTTTCAGATGGCAGCACGTATCAAAGGCGTTCTATCAGCGGTCGTCACTCCGTTTAGGCGCGACTACACACCGGACGCCGAGCGCTTCATCCGCCATTGCAAGTGGCTCCTCTCACATGGCTGTGCGGGCCTCGCGATTTTCGGCACCAATAGCGAAGCGAATTCGCTATCGGTGGAAGAAAAGATCGAGCTGCTTGATCGTCTGGTCGCGGCAGGTGTGCCCGCGGCGAAGCTCATGCCCGGCACCGGCTGCTCGGCGCTGCCTGACTCGGTAAAGCTCACCGCCCATGCGGTGAAAGTCGGATGCGGCGGCGTGTTGATGCTGCCGCCCTTCTATTACAAAGGCGTGCCAGATGAAGGTCTGTTCCGCAATTTCGCCGAGGTGATTCAACGTGTCGGCGATCCGCGTTTGCAGCTATATCTTTATCACATCCCGCCGGTTTCACAGGTGCCGATCACGCTTGGTTTGATTGAACGCTTGTTGAAGGCGTATCCCAAGAGCGTTGCGGGATTAAAGGATTCATCCGGTGACTGGAGCAATACCAAGGCGGTGCTCGATAACTTTGCCAAGTCCGGCTTCGATGTGTTCCCCGGCAGTGAAGTGTTCCTCTTGGATGGACTGCGCAATGGCGGCGTTGGTTGCATCACCGCCACCGGCAACGTCAATCCTGGGCCGATCGACAAGGTCTACCAGAACTGGCAGGGCGCCACCGCCGATCAGCTGCAGGCTGACATCACCGCGACCCGCAAAGTAGTGCAAGCGGTGCCGATGATTCCGGCGTTGAAGGCGATCATTGCGCAATTCGGCGGTGACCCTGGTTTTGTCACCGTGCGTCCGCCGCTCATCGAACTGACCGCGGATGAAAATGCGAAGTTGTTTGCTGGCTTGAAGACGGTGAACTTCACCATGCCCGGATTGAAAGAGGCATTGTCCGGCTTGCCGGTCTGAACAGGTAGCAACGTAAGGAGACCATGATGGCGATCAACAAGCTGCACGATGAATTCCATGCGGTAGACATGCAAAACGGCTGGGAAGTGCCGCCGGGTTATCCGCCGGGTATCCAGCAAAAAATGTTGTCGGGCTCGATCGACGATAAGAAGAAGACCGGATTTCGTACGCGCCTTTTGCGGTTCGCACCGGGCGAATACACCACTGCACCATTCGTGCATGAGCATTGGGAAGAAGTGTTTCTCGTGTCGGGCGATTTGATCGTCGGCAATGACGCGCAAGGCAATGGCGGCACGAAGTTTGGCCCCAACACGTATGCATGTCGGCCGCCCGGGGCTTTCCATGGGCCGTTCAAATCGGAGGGTGGCTGCCTGCTCCTCGAACAGCATTACTATGACTGGACCGCCAAGCCGAAGGCGAAGGCCAAGCCGGCGAAGCGCGCAGCCAAGACAAAGGTGGCTGCCAAGAAACCGTCAACCAAACGTGTCGGTAAAGCAGCGAAGAAGTCATCCAAGCGTAAGTAGAGGAGGAGAGCGCGATGGGCATGATGGTGAATGGCGTCTGGACCGATGATGACAATCGCAATAAGGGCGGCGCATTCGTCCGCGCGGAATCGGCATTCCGCGATCGCGTGACGGCCGATGGCTCGTCCGGCTTCAAAGCGGAAGCGGGGCGCTATCACCTCTATGTCGCGAAATCCTGCCCGTGGGCGCATCGCACGATGATCTTTCGTGCGCTGAAAGGGCTGGATGAAGCGATCTCCATTTCATATCTCGGCACCCCGATTCAAGGCAAGGGCTGGGAGTTCACCAACGCACCCGGCTATACGCCCGATCCTCTCTTTGGCGCGGCGTTCATGCACGAGATCTATGCGAAAGCCGTGCCCGACTATACCGGCCGCGTGACGGTGCCGGTGCTATGGGATCGACAGACCGGCAAGATCGTCAACAATGAATCGCCTGAAATCATTCGCATGCTGAACACGGAGTTCGATGCGTTCGCCAAACGTAATGTGCATGATTTGTATCCGGCCGCGCTGCGTGGCGATATTGACCGGTGGAACGATCTGATTTACCGAACGATCAACAACGGCGTCTATCGCGCCGGATTTGCCACCGTGCAAGAGAAGTACGACGAAGCGGTGCGTGAAGTGTTCGCGACGCTCGGTGCGCTGGAAACCCATTTGAAGACGCGCCGCTACTTGTGCGGCGCGCAGACCACCGAAGCCGACTGGCGCCTATTCCCGACATTGGCACGCTTCGATTCGGCGTATCACGGGCATTTCAAATGCAATCTACGCCGGCTCACCGACTATGAAAATATTTGGGCCTATACCCGCGACCTCTATCAAACGCCCGGGATCGCCGAAACCGTTGATCTAGAGCAGATCAAGTTCAACTACTACCATGGTCAGCGCCAAGTCAATCCAAGCGGTGTCGTGGCCATCGGTCCGAAGCTCGATTTCAACGCGCCGCATGGACGGGAGCGGTTGGCTTCTCGTGTTCTAAGTCAGTAATCGATTGAACACTTATCTGAAATGGAACGCCAAGGAGCGGAGACGCAAGCCAACGGTATCGGAGACCGTTAGCGGGTTAGGCCACTGGCGCATCTGCACATCGCCCCAGAAAGTTTCGTGCCCAGGTCAAGGAGACATACCATGAACAGAAGGGGAACAATGTTCCATACCAGCGGTGTTTTCACTTTGTTTGGCATCGCGATCGGCGCTGCGACGTTCCTTACCGGATGCGCAACGTCGCCATCCCTCGGTTCGGGCGGAACCGTTGCTACAGGCGCTGCCGGTGGCGCAACGGCAGCGGGGGCCAGTGAAAAGTTGGAAAAGTGTGCAGAGGCGCTCGGCACAATTGCCGTAGACGAGGACCAGAGCGCGGCTTGGTTCAGCCGGCTTCGAAGCGCCAACCTTGGACCGACGACGCCGGTGCTGCGGATGATTATCCAGCAATCAAACTGCTTCGTCGTCGTGGAGCGCGGCCGCGCTTTCAACAATATCATGCGGGCGCGTGCCCTTGCCGGTTCGGGCGAAATGCGCCAGGAAAGCAACATGGGCAAGGGGCAGATGGTCGCAGCCGATTTCACGATGAGCCCAAGCGTTACGATCAGCGAACGAGGCGCGCAAGGCGCGGGGGTTGCGCTTGGCGGGCTCGGACTTTCCGGCAGGATCGCCGGGGCGGCAGCGGGCAGTTTCCGGGCGAATGAGGCGTCGACTATGCTGCTAATGGTGGACAACCGCTCAGGCGTGCAGCTAGCGGCCGCCGCCGGCAGCGCAAAGAATTTCGACTTTGGCGTTTTCGGCGCCGCCTTCGGCGCGGACGCTGGAGCGCTTGGGGTGGCTATAGCAACACTCCCCAGGGTAAGGTGCTGGTCGCCTCGTTCATGGACTCTTATAACAATCTGGTCAGGGCTACCCGCAACTACGTTGCTCAGAATGTAAGAGGCGGGCTCGGGACGGGCGGACGTCTCGGCGTTCAAGGCGGGTCGACCCCCGCGTCGCGCGAGTTGGAGGGCGGACGGCCCCCTGCCCGTTGACCGACGCGCCGGAGGCGAATGCCCTGGCAAGCGCTGCGACTTGCCTTTCTGCCTTGCTACGCTGCGACTTCGACGATCGTCGTTCGGTCTTTGAGGAAATCGGCTAACGCCTTTGCCGTATGTGATCCGTTCTTCATCGCGATCACCCGCTCCGGCGCACCTTCCGCTACGATGCGCCCGCCGGCATCGCCACCTTCCGGTCCAAGATCGATGAGCCAGTCCGCATCGGCCATTACATCGAGATTGTGTTCGATGACGACCACGGTGTTGCCGGCGTCCACCAGGCGATGCAGCACGCGAATCAGCTTCTCGACATCGGCCATATGCAGGCCGACGGTGGGTTCATCGAGAACGTAGAGCGTCGATAGCGCGCGTGAACGCATCGTCGTGCGCCGTGGATCGGCTTCGGCGCCACTGGGTGCGGTGCGCACCTTGGCAAGCTCGGTGACGAGTTTGATGCGCTGTGCCTCACCGCCCGATAACGTGGGACTTTGCTGACCCAACGTGAGATAGCCAAGGCCGACATCCTGCAGCAATCGCAATGCATGATGGATCGAGCTGTGCGCCGCGAAAAATTCGACGGCTTCATCGACGCTCATCATCAGCACATCGCCGATGCTCTTTTCGCGCCATTGAATCGCCAGCGTTTCGGTGTCAAAGCGCTTGCCACCGCAGACATCGCAGGTGACTTTGACATCCGGTAAGAAACTCATTTCAATCCGCTGCAGCCCTTGGCCTTCACAGGCGCTGCACCGGCCACCGGTGGTATTGAAGGAGAACCGACCCGCTTCATAGCCGCGCATCCGTGCTTCATTGGTGCCCGCGAAGACACGCCGGATGTGATCCCAGAATCCGACATAGGTGGCGGGACAGGAGCGGGGCGTCTTGCCGATCGGCGTTTGATCGACTTCCAGCACCCGACCAATCCGTTCATCACCTTCGATCGACGTACATCCGAGCAAAGAGTCAGGCCGTTTCTTTGGATCAGCGACCAGGCGCCGCAGATTCGTATAAAGCAGATCGCGTGCGAGCGTGCTCTTGCCGCTTCCTGATACGCCGGTGACGCAAACGAGTCGCGCAAGCGGGATGCGCACATCGACATTCTTCAAATTGTTGAGCGTGGCGCCACGAATCTCGAGCGCCGGATCAGATCGGTGCACGGCGCGCCGCGGCACCAATGGGTGTCGCAATGGGTTGGCAAGAAAACGTCCGGTGACCGACTTGGGATTGCGCGACAACTCGAGCGCCGTGCCTTCCGCAACGACATAGCCGCCCTGTGTGCCGGCCCCTGGCCCCAGATCGACGACATGCGATGCGCGACGGATCGTGTCTTCATCATGCTCGACAACCAACAGCGTGTTGCCGTTTGCGCGGAGTTTGTCGAGCGTATTGAGGAGAATCTGATTGTCGCGCGGATGCAAACCAATGGTCGGTTCATCGAGGATGTAGCACACACCGCGTAGATTGGAGCCAAGCTGTGCGGCCAAGCGGATGCGCTGCGCCTCGCCACCCGATAAGGTCGGGGCGGATCGATCGAGCGCGAGATAGTCGAGACCTACTTCGCTCAAGAACGACAGCCGCGAGCGAATTTCAGCGAGCAGATCGCGCGCGATCTCGCCTTCGCGGCCATCGAGCGACAAGCCGTCAAAGAACTTACCGAGTTTTGCTGCCGGTAATGCTGTCAACGCGGTGATCGATTTCTCGCGAAAACGCACATTGAGCGCGATCGGATTGAGCCTGTGCCCATGACAGGATTCGCAAGCCGCGGTGTCCCCTTCGAACCATTCATTCCACCAGATCTCCTCGCCGGTCTGTTCCTCATCGAATCCGGACAGTGCAAGTCCGGTGCCAAAGCAGCCTTCGCACCATCCATGCTTGGAATTGAATGAGAACATGCGCGGGTCCAACTCCGCGAAACTCTTGCCGCAGCTTGGGCAGGCGCGCTTGGTCGAGTAAGCGGTGACCTTCATATCGGGCCCTTTGCCGTCGCGCAACCGGTCGAGCGGGGCGATCACCTGCACGACGCCTTTGCCGTATTCCAGCGCTCGGGTCAGCGCATCGCGGAGCGTAGCCTCTTCTTCCGCGCGCACCCACACATCGGCCACCGGTAGCTCGATCGAATGTTCCTTGAAACGATCCAGGCGCGGCCACGGACGGACCGCGATGAATTCGCCGTCGACCCGCAAATGCGTGAAGCCTTTGCCGCCCGCCCATTTCGCGAGATCGGTATAAAAGCCCTTGCGCGAAACGATCAACGGCGCGAGGAAACCAATATGCTGCCCGCGAAACTCCCGCATGATCCGCGCGACGATCACATCGACGCTTTGCGGCTCGATCGAAACATTGCAGTCGGGACAGTATTGCGTCGCGAGCTTGACATAGAGCAAGCGCAGAAAATGATAGATCTCGGTGAGCGTCGCGACCGTGCTCTTCCTGCCGCCACGGCTGGTGCGCTGCTCGATCGCCACGGTCGGCGGAATGCCGAAGATCGCATCGACATCGGGACGCGAGGCCGGTTGTACGAATTGCCGCGCATAGGCGTTCAGCGATTCGAGATAGCGACGCTGCCCTTCGCCGAAGACGACATCGAAGGCGAGCGTGGACTTCCCGGAACCGGAGACGCCGGTGATCACGGTGAATTCACCGCGTGGTAACGCGACATCGATGTTCTTGAGATTGTGTTCGCGCGCGTTATGCACGAGGATGGATTTACGCGCCCGATCCCGTAACGCCGTCTGCAAGGATGTCCCCGCGATCGCCGCGTCCTCCACGACCATCGGTGCCTGCACGCGCCAGGCGTGTCCGCCTTGGCTTACCGCGCGTTCATAGTCCACCAGCGCGCGCCCGGTATGCGAGGTACTGTGCGCCATGATCTCCGTGGGCGTCCCTTCGAACACGATTTCACCGCCCGCATCGCCACCTTCCGGGCCGAGGTCGATCAACCAATCGGCCGCGCCGATGACATCGAGATTGTGTTCAATCACCACGACCGAGTGTCCCGCGCCGATGAGTTTGCGTAGCGCGCGCAGCAGCTTCGCGACATCATCGAAATGAAGGCCGGTGGTGGGCTCGTCGAATAGGAACAGCGCGCCTTGTTCGGCCGACGTCGAACCGCGCCGAGTGTTGCCGCGTTCGATGCGCTCGGCACTCGCCGCGAGATGGCCCGCCAGCTTGAGCCGCTGCGCTTCACCACCTGAGAGCGTCGGCACGGGTTGCCCAAGCCGCAGGTAATCAAGGCCAACATCCGATAAGGGCTGCAACGCGACCATGACTTGCGGATCATCGCGAAAGAAGGCGATCGCCTCGGTCACCGTCAGCTCGAGTACATCGGCGATGCTCTTGCCATCGATCGTCACTTCGAGTGTTTCGGCGCGATAACGTTTGCCGTCGCAATCCGGGCAGCGGAGATACACGTCCGAGAGAAATTGCATCTCGACATGTTCGAAGCCATTGCCGCTACAGGTCGGGCAGCGACCGTTGCCGGAATTAAAGCTGAACGTGCCGGTCGTGTAGTTGCGTTCCTTTGCCACCGGCGACTTCGCAAAGAGCGCGCGGATCGTATCGAAAGCCCCGACATAGCTGGACGGGTTGGATCGCGTGGTGCGACCGATCGGCGATTGATCGACCATCACTACTTCGGTGATGTTATTGGCGCCTTCGATCATGCGATGGGCGCCCGCGGCTTCGGTCGGCTTGCCTTTCATCTTCAGCAAGGCCCGGTACAACACGTCTTGAATCAGCGATGATTTACCGGAGCCCGATACGCCGGTCACACACACCAGGCGTTGCAAAGGGATGCCCACATCAATCGATTTGAGATTGTGTTCGGCGGCACCCAGCACGGTGAGACGTGGATGCTTGGGTGGAATCGGCAGGCGGCCGAGATCCGCATTGGCCCGTTTTTTGCCGAGCAGATATTGCGTGGTGAGCGTGTCGGCCGCGGGCAATTCGTCTGGCGTGCCGAAGAAAACGATGTTGCCGCCGCGTTCACCGGGGCCCGGTCCCATATCGAGCAGCCGATTTGCTGCGAACATCACTTGCGGATCATGCTCGACGACCAGCAACGAATTGCCGGCATCACGCAGGCGTTTCATGACTTCGATGATGCGGGTCATGTCGCGCGGATGCAGGCCGATCGAGGGTTCATCCAGCACGAATAGCGTATTGACAAGCGAGGTGCCCAACGCGGTGGTGAGATTAATACGCTGGACCTCGCCACCCGACAGCGTGCGCGATTGCCGATCGAGCGTGAGATAGCCAAGCCCCACCTCGGTGAGATAGCGCATCCGGGTGCGGATTTCGGTGAGCACCAGTTCGGTTGCTTCATCACTGATGGTGAGCGCTAAGCGATCGAAGAATGCGCGCGCGCGATCGATCGATAGCAGCGACATATCGTGCAAGGTGAGGCCAGGCAGGGCGTTTCGCTGCGCATCCGACCAATCCGCGCCCTTCGGTTGAAAGCGTTGCGATTTACCGAGGGCCCGATCGGCGCCGTCGCGATCGCCGACCCGCCATAGCAACGACTCCAGCTTGAGCCGCGCCCCGGCACAGGTCGTGCATTCAGAATAGGCCCGATAACGCGACAAGAGCACGCGGATGTGCATCTTGTAAGCCTTCGACTCCAGCCATACAAAGAAATGCTTGATGCCGTACCACTGCTTGGACCATTTGCCGGTCCAACCCGCCTCGCCGTCTGTTACCCACTGCTTGTGCGTATCGGCGAGTTCGGACCACGGTGTATCGAGTGGGATGCCATCGCGCGCCGCGTACTTCAACATATCGCGTTGGCACTCATCAAAGCTCTTGGTCTGCCACGGTTTGACTGCGCCACCGCGTAGCGTCTTCGATTCGTCCGGGATCACCAAGCCATAGTCGACGCCGATGATGCGCCCGAAGCCGCGGCATGCGTCGCATGCGCCGATCGGGGAGTTGAATGAGAACGCGCTTTGAATCGGATCGCGATAATGCAAATCGCAATCGGCGCAATGCAGGCCGGTCGAAAAGCGCCAGACGGCCGGCGTCACCGCTGCTGACTCTTCGTCGGGCACCACATAGATATTGACGCGGCCCTGGCCAATTTTTAGGGCTGCCTCCAATGCATCGGTGACCCGTGCGCGCTCGACTGAGCTAAAGCGGAAGCGATCCTGCACCACTTCGATCAAGGTTTTCGATTCGCTATGGAGGCGCGTGTAGCCCTGGCGTTCGAGCAGTTGCTTGACTTCATCGCGCGAAAAATTCGCCGGCACCGGGACCGGAAAGGTCAGGATCAGCCGCGGATCGGCGCTGCCCTGCGAACGACGCGCGATTTCATCGAATATCGCATCGACCGAATCGCGTCGGACCGGCTGCGCGCAGCGCTTGCAAAAGAGGTGGGCCGCACGCGCAAAGAGCAGTTTCAGATGATCGGTGAGTTCGGTCATCGTCCCAACGGTCGAGCGCGAGGTGCGCACCGGATTGGTCTGATCGATCGCGATCGCGGGCGGAATGCCGTCGATACGATCGACCTGCGGCTTGTCCATCCGCTCGAGAAACTGCCTGGCGTAAGGCGAGAACGTCTCGACGTAGCGCCGCTGGCCTTCCGCGTACAACGTATCGAAGACCAGCGAGCTCTTGCCCGAGCCCGACACGCCGGTTACGACGGTGAGCTCGCCAAGCGGGATCGAGAGCGAGAGATTCTTGAGATTGTTCTGGCGCGCACCGAATACGCCAATCGCTTCGCCGAGGTATTTCGACATGCAGGGAGTCTGGAAGAGGATGCGCCCGGCGCCGCATTGACCCGGCGACGACGGCGAATGGTATGTGGACGAATTGGGCTGGCGATGGATTGCCGAGATCCGTCAATTCTACTTGGAAGCGGCGCTGTCCCAAGGGCGCCGCGCGTGAGGCACAGCGATCCGGGGCTGAATCAGAGTTTTCCGGCCCGCTTGATCTGGAGATACCGATTGACGAGTGCCACGCCAAGCTCGGCCGGCTCGACATCGACGCAAACGGTGCCTTGCCGCATCGTAGCCCGCGACACATAGAGCAAGAAGACTTAATCCCATCCACGCCGCGGTGAATGTTGGCGCAAGCGCCGCGACCACCGCGAGCGCAAGCAATACGCCTGCGACGATAACGATGCGCGGCGCGGGGATCAGCATGAGCCGATCACTTGCGAGGTGCTTCGACCTTGGCAAGCACTGCCTGCAGCAGATCGTCGGCATCCTGGCCCTCGATGCCGCTATCTGGCGCCAGCGCAATGCGATGGCGTAGTGCTGGCAGCGCCATGCTGCGGATGTCATCGGGGACCACGAAATCGCGCTCGGCCATGAGTGCGACCGCCCGCGCCGCACGGATCAAGGCAATGCCGCCGCGCGGACCGGCACCGGCCGAGATGCCGGACCATTCGCGCGTCGCCCGCACGATTCTTACCGCGTAATCGACCACACGATCATCGACATGCACGTTCGAGGTAATGGTCTGCAGCGTCACGACGGCTTGGTCTTTGATGAGTGCGTTGAGATGATCGACCCGCAGTCGGTCGCCAATACTGCCTGCGGTGACCTGCTTCACCATCGCGATTTCATCGTCGCCGGTCAGATGATCGATCTTGATCTTGAGTAGAAACCGATCGAGTTGCGCTTCAGGCAGCGCGTAAGTGCCTTCCTGCTCGATTGGATTTTGCGTCGCGAACACCATGAACGGGGCAGTGAGCGGATGAGCCTGCCCTTCGATCGTGACCTGACCTTCCTGCATGACTTCGAGCAACGCGCTTTGCGTCTTGGCCGGTGCGCGGTTGATTTCATCGGCCAACAGCAGATTCGTGAAGATCGGACCACGGCGCGTCACGAACACCTGTTTTGCTTGATCGAACATCACATGACCGGTCACGTCCGCCGGCATGAGATCGGGGGTGAACTGAATGCGCGCGAAGTGTCCATCGAAGGTTTTGGCGATGGCACGCACGAGCAGCGTCTTGCCAAGACCGGGAACCCCTTCAAGCAGCACATGGCCGCCTGCGAGCATCGCCGCAAGCGTTTGATCGATCACCGCCGTCTGCCCACTGAAGGCGCGGCCGATTTCGGTACGCATCGCGCCCACGACGCGCACCGCCTGGGAAAAATGTTCTTGGGATAACGAAGGATCGGCACTCATACGGTTCCTTTTTTCGTTCTCAAGGCGCGTGCTCCTGTGGTGGCGATGTGAATGCGCCGCAGTACTGAGACCATTTGGATGAGTTCGGACGGTTTGCTTGCGATGCCGGTCAAGGCATAGTGGGTTTGATCGGCAGGCAGCCCAGTCACGACGCACAGTCGCTCTTGCTGCTCGCCTGCACTCAACTGCGCAAAGCCACGGACGCTGCGCGCCGCCTGATCAGTGACAAACGCTCTTGCTGCGCCAACGAGTGCCATGCGGTTACCGGCACGCCAACGAAAACGCCCCGCTGCCGCCAAGTGGTCAATCAGGCTGCGCCGCGCGAAGTCAGGAACAGTGCCGCCGCGACGCCACCCAAGCGATTGGCAATGCGTCGCAACCCAAGTTCGAGGTCCCAGCCCTCAAGATGCGTTCGTCGTGCGAGATACAGGCCGAACCCTTGAGCGATGTAAAGCGGTTCGATCAGGCTTACCGCGAGCGCGTAGTAAAGGATGCCGATTGGCTCGATCGGCGTTCCGTGGGTTGCGCCGGCGAGCCATCCGTAGAAATTGAATTCGGTAGGTTCCAGGTCGTCCGGGAGCATGAATTCGACGAGCGATTCAATGCCGAGCGCAGCGATTACTTCAAATAACAGGCAGGCGATGGTGATGCCGACCGCATGGCCACCCACGCGCTGACCGAGCACGCTGATTCGTGCGGAGCGCGCCTTTGCGGTGACGCCTTCCAGTTGCTTGATCGGTAAATGAAAGGAACGGCGCATTCCAATCCGGTACAACGTCAGGTCCATCCATAGGCCGGTGTCCAGGATGTTCCGCCAATCCCTCACGGTACTTGCCACGCTCGGGAGATCACCGAACACGGCATGCGACAGCACATGCAGAACGAACCGATCAAACAGCGGCTTGAGCCACCATAACGCGAGGAGTGCAAGCCATGGGCGGTCATAGAACGCGATGGTCAGCAACAGGGCGAACGGCGCATAGATGACCAGCCATACCGCGATGGTATGGTCGCCACCAGTGCCTTAGCATGACGAGGCCAAGATCGCTTGCTTCCCAGGGCGTTCGGGTCCTCAGATTGACGGCTAAATCTTCGATTCGCACGATCGTCTCAGTGGGCTGGCGCAGTCGTCAGCTGCCGATGTGATCGTGACGGCTGTCGCGCTCGACCACCAACAGTGAGGTAGGCGACGATCAGTACCCAGAGGAGGAGGCCGATCGCGACTTTGAACGGCACGGGTACGAACAGGTGGGACGACCAGAAGGCCTCGATAAAGGCGGCGCCCAAGGTCATCGTTGCCGCGCCATACAGGATGCGGATGGCAATCGCGCCGTTCTCCGTGAGGGCGCGTTTGCGTGAGCGATTGCCAGGGGCGATCAGCGCCGCACCGAGCTTGAGTCCGGCGGCACCAGAGAGTGCCGCGGCGATGAGTTCCGGGGCACTGTGGCCCGCGACGAATTGATAAAGATTCTCGCCCAGACCGGCCGAAATCAAATAGCCCTGCACGGCACCGAGATAGAACCCATTGAACAGCAGAACGAGAATGCTTCCCAGGCCGAACACTAGGCCTCCCGCGAACGCGCGAAAATCAATCGCGATGTTGTTCGAGATGTAGTGCCCGAAGGCGGCGAGGTCGCTGTCGGCCTTGCGATGAATGATGTGCTCGGTATCGCTGTACATCTCGCGCAACCCCGCCAATTGTTCAGCCGATAGAAAATAGAGCGCCGCATCAGGATGAACTGCCGTCAGCCATGTCATCGCCAGCAACGGGGCGAAGAGGAGCAGGCTCGCCAACCCGACCAGGCGCCACTCGCTGCGCACGACGCGCGGAAAGTCGGCACGGAAAAAAGCGATGACACGGGCGGGCATGCCTAAGCGGGCGTCGTGCAACTGGTGATAACCGGCCAGTGCCAGTCGATTGAGACGATCGACCAGCATGGCGCCGTACTGGCGCTCCCGCGCGATCGCCAGGTGTTGACAGATCTCACGATAGCGGCGTGGAAACTCGTCGTTGGCGAACAGATCGGTGGGTGCCGCGGCGCGCTTGAGGCGCCATCGGTTGGTGCGGCGCGGCCCACCGCCTGCGTCGAGCCATGCGGCGAACGCATCCCACCGTGCCGCGTGTAAGGCCTCGAACGCGGCCTGCTTCATCGCGCTGCCCGTTGACCGGCGTAGTGGCTGGCGATCTGCGCCAAATACGCTTTCGCTGCAATGCCGCGCGCACCATCGAGGATCGGCGCTGCGATCTCCGCCAACTCGATGGCACGTTCCTCGGTGAAGGCGTCGGCCCGTTCGGCGAAGTCGATGACGGTGCGCTGCTCAGTGAGCGTCAGCGAGCGCGCGGGCGGGCGCGCATCGATATTGGCGAAGCGCGCGACCGCGATGCTCTTGCCGACGTGAATCACGATCGTGCCCGCGGCAAGATCGCCCAGGCGCTTGAAGTCGCGATTGATCATCATCGAAACAAGCCCTGCGGCAAAAAACATCGGCAGAAAGTCGATGATCCACAACAGATTGCGAATTAGCGCGGCGCCCCAATCGACCGGCCGTCCATCGTCCTGGACCACCTGTAGTTGCATCGCGTGCTTACCGGGCGTTGCACCCCGCCAATACACCTCGCACCATGCGGGCAACAGCCAAACAATAAGGGGTCTTCAGGAAATCGAGTGGGTAAATTGAGGGCTAAAGATGCCTGAAACCCGCGTGGATACTGGGGTTGCGGCATGTTCAATGCTGTTCAAAATTGGCATCATGTTTGAATGGCAAATTCAAAGAAGCGAAAGCGGCGACT
>CAMDRJ010000097.1 GCA_945906755.1 Klebsiella pneumoniae
TGTCGCTGATCGCGGTGGTGTACATCGGTCTGGTGGCACTCGTCCAGAAGGACATGAAGAAGCTGATCGCCTATTCATCGATTTCGCATATGGGGTTTGTGACGCTTGGCTTTTTTATCTTCAACGCGGCCGGGATCGAGGGCGCGCTGGTGCAGATGATTTCGCACGGCTTTGTGTCGGCCGCGATGTTCTTGTGTGTGGGCGTCATGTACGACCGCATGCATTCCCGCTTGATTTCCGACTATGGTGGCGTCGTCAATACAATGCCGAAGTTCGCAGCGTTTATGATGCTGTTTGCGATGGCCAATTGCGGGTTGCCCGCGACCAGTGGCTTTGTCGGTGAGTTCATGGTGATTCTGGGGGCGGTCCAATACAACTTCTGGATCGGCTTCGCGGCAGCTTCGACCTTGATCTTCGGTGCGGCTTATACGCTCTGGATGTACAAGCGCGTCATCTTTGGCGACATCGCCAACGACCATGTGCGAGCCCTGATCGATCTCAATGGTCGCGAATTTCTCGTGATGAGTCTGCTCGCGATACCGGTGCTATGGGTCGGGCTCTATCCGGCCATCATTACCGATGTTATGCATGCGTCCGTGGCGGAGTTGCTGAAGCATGTTGCGCAATCGAAGTTCAACTGAAAAAAGAATGTAATGCTCTTCGAAACGCCCAATTTTCTGCCGGCCATCCCGGAGATCTTTCTCCTCACCGCCGCTTGCGTCGTGCTGATGGTGGATCTCTATTTGCCTGAGCGCCTGCGCTGGGTCACCTATGCCCTGTCGCAACTGACCATCCTAGGCTGCGCGCTGCTAACGGTTGCGGCCTTTCAAGCGGTCGGTGAAGAGTCGCTCTATGCGTTCAACGAAATGTTCGTGGCCGATCGGATGGCGGTCGTGCTGAAACTGTTCACCTACCTCGCGGTCGCGGTGTCGTTCGTCTATTCACGCACCTATCTTGAACAGCGCGGCATGTTCCGCGGCGAATTCTTCGTGCTGGCCTTGTTTGCGATGCTTGGCATGATGGTGATGATCTCGTCAAATCATTTCCTGGTGCTCTATCTTGGCCTCGAGTTGATGTCGCTATGCCTCTATGCGATGGTCGCACTCAATCGCGATTCGGCCAAGTCGACCGAGGCGGCCATGAAGTACTTTGTGCTGGGCGCGCTGGCTTCGGGCTTCCTGCTTTATGGGATGTCGATGCTCTATGGGGCCACCGGCTCGCTGGAAATTCGCATGGTGTCGGAGACGATCGCGGCCGGCAGTGGCGATCGCCTCGTACTGATCTTCGGCCTGGTATTCGTGATGGCGGGCCTTGCGTTCAAAGTCGGTGTCGTGCCATTCCATATGTGGGTGCCTGACGTCTATCATGGTGCGCCCAACGCGATGACCTTATTCATCGGCACCGCACCCAAGATTGCGGCGTTCGCCATGGCGATCCGCTTGCTCGTGAATGGCCTGTTGCCGCTCGCCGAACATTGGCAGCAGATGCTCGCGTTGATGGCCGTGTTGTCGTTCGTGATCGGCAATCTCGCGGCGATCGCGCAGACGAATTACAAACGGATGCTCGCCTACTCAACGATCTCCCATATGGGATTCATGTTGCTTGGACTGCTATCGGGGATTGTGCCGGGCACGACACCGGATTCCGGTGGCCTTGCCGCAGCCTCGGTGTACGACAAGCTGATCGCGACGAATCACGGCACGATCCTCGATGCGTATAGCGGTGCGATGTTCTACACCCTCACTTATGTATTGATGAGTCTCGGTGCCTTGGGGATGACCTTGGTGATGTCGCGGGCGGGTTTTGAAGCCGAGCATATCAACGACTTCAAAGGCCTCAATCGGCGACATCCGTGGCTCGCGTTGGTGACGCTCTTCTTAATGTTTGCCTTGGCGGGTGTGCCGCCAACCGTGGGCTTCTACGCCAAGCTCGCGGTGTTGCAGGCAGCGGTCGGCGCCGGACATATCTGGTTGGCGGTCTTCGCGGTGGTCTTTTCCCTGATCGGTGCGTTCTACTATCTGCGTATCGTCAAGCTCATGTACTTTGATGAACCGGAAGATCGCGCACCGATCCGCCCGGCCCTCGACTTGCGCATACTCATGAGCGTGAATGGGCTTGCCATGATCGTCTTGGGGATCATGCCGCAAGGCCTCATGGATGCGTGCCTCGCTTCCATCAAAGCGCTGGCGGTGTAGAGGATGGATGATCCCACCAAGGCAAGTATCGATCTCGTCGAAGCCAAGATTTCGAGTGAAGCGGTTTTCGACGGCAAGCTCTTGCATGTGCGCCGCGACACGGTACGACTACCCAATGCCAAGACGGCGACGCGCGAATACATCGTCCATCCGGGTGCGGTCGCGATCGTTGCGCTGCTCGACAACGGCGAGATCGTGCTCGAACGCCAATTTCGCTATCCGCTTGGACGCGTGCTGGTCGAAATTCCGGCCGGCAAAATCGATCCGGGCGAAGATATTCTCGAGACCGGCAAGCGCGAGCTGCGCGAAGAGACGGGCTACATCGCCAAACACTGGGAACATTTGACGACCTACTATCCGCTGGTCGCCTATTCAGACGAGCGGATCGATATTTACCTTGCTACCGGCCTCACCCGCGAGGCAAACGATCTCGATGATGGCGAGTTCCTCGAGGTGTTCACCGCGCCGCTTACGACTGCCGCGCGATGGGTGCGGGAAGGCAAGATCGTCGACTCCAAGAGCATGCTGTCGATCCTCATGATGGAACAGCGGTTGAAGGCGTAACGCATGACCACCGCCCAATCCCGCCGCGCGACCCTTATTCTGCTCATCGTGAGCGGATTGATCATTTCCATCTGCATGGGCCTTCGGCAAAGCTTCGGCCTGTTCATGCGGCCGATCACCTTGGAATTGGGCATATCGGCGGCGGCGTTCGGGTTTTCGGTCGCACTCCAGAATATCGTATGGGGCTTTGGCCAACCGATTGTCGGCGCGCTTGCCGATCGCTATGGCGCGCGGCCGGTGCTCGTTGTCACTTCCGTCATTTATGCACTTGGCCTCCTCATGGTCATGTTCGCGCGCGGTGAATTGGGTCTTGGGGTCGCGGGCTTCATGATCGGAGTGGGGATCGCGGGCACCGGGTTTGGCATCTTGATCGGCGTGGTGACGCGTTCGACGCCACCGGAACGTCGTAGTCAAACGGTCGGTGCGGTTGCCGCAGCGGGATCGCTTGGCACGATGCTCATTGCGCCGCTTGGGCAAATGATCGTCGATGGCATGGGCTGGCGTGCCGGCATTGTGGCGTTCGCCGCGGTTGCGATGCTGATGATGCTGTTGTCGTTCGCGATCCGTGAACCGGCGGTTATCGATGAGCACGCGGGATCAACCGCGCCACGGCAGACATTGCGCGAAGCATTGCTGGTCGCCTGGCGTCATCGCGGCTTTCTCGCCATGTCGGGTGCCTATTTCGCCTGCGGCTTTCAGCTGATCTTCATCACCACGCACTTGCCCCAATATCTGGAACTATGCGGACAAGCGCCATCGCTTGGTGCGGCGGCGCTGGCGCTGATTGGCTTATTCAATACGATTGGTACCTACAGCATTGGTCTGATGGGTGCGCGGTACAGCCAGAAGCGTTTGCTCGCGTATATCTACCTGCTGCGCACGATTGCGATTGCAGGCTTTCTCTACATGCCGGTAACGCCGACCACGACGCTCGTGTTTGCTTCAGTGATGGGGCTGTTGTGGCTTGGCGTGGCGCCCTTGGTCACCGGCATCGTGAGCCGCATGTTCGGCTTGCTGCACTTCAACATGATCTTCGGTCTTTCGTTTCTCTCGCATCAGATCGGCTCGTTTTTCGGCGCATGGATCGGCGGCGCGGTTCTTGATTGGACCGGCCGTTATGACTGGGCGTGGATCGCGCTCATCGCGATCGGCGCCACCGCATTCACGCTGCAATGGTGGATGGATGATCGACCGGCCGAAGCGCGGGGCGCTACCACGCCAGCTGCAGCAGCGTAGTTGCTTGGGTTTTCGTTATGGCGAAGTTACGCGCAAGACTGAGTTGGACTGCGTGACACCGAGCTTGTGTTTCCAGGCGTCACGCCGCCAAGCCGGCTAGCCACTGATCCGCATGCGTCACTTCGACGCGACCATGCTGTGCGACTTGCCGAAGCTCTCCCACGATCTGTACCGCGCGGGCCGGCGCGAGTCGGTCAGCCATCCGGTGCAGGTACGAGCTTGGTGTGGCGTCGCTGAATTTCACCTCGATAAGGTCGGTCACCGTCTCGCCTTCGGCCAGCACGAAGTCGATTTCGTGGCCCTCCTTGTCGCGGATCGTGTGCACTGTGACCGGCTTGCCTTCAGCGTCCTGGCGGTGGTGGCAGTGCTTCAGCAGCATTGCAGCCACGGCGTTCTCGAGCTTCACCCCTGCATCGCCTTTGACCAGAGCGGTGTCGAGGAAGTAGATCTTGGGTTCCTTCAAAAGGCTGCGCGCCACATCGCGGTGCCAAGGCGTGACTCGAAAAACCACGTACAACGCCTCCAGTATTTCCAAGTAGCGGCCGGCAGTGGTTGGCGATATTTGCAGCGATTGCGCGAGCCCGGAAATCTTGATGGGCGAACCCACGCGTTCACGCAACATGTCGAGCATCAGCTGCATCGTTCGCACGGCATGGACTCGGGAAAAATCGACCACATCCTCGCGAATCAGGTCCGTGGCGTACTGGGCACGCCAGCGATCCGCGTCCGTATCGCTTTCGGCAAGACAGGGCTCCGGAAATCCGCCCCGCACCAGCAGCCGTTTCAGCGCCGCGCTGGAATCCAAGCCTTGCACTGCGATCAGCTCACGCACCGAGAACGGATGCAGGCGCCAACCAAAGTAGCGACCCGCAAGGGATTCGCCGCCTTGCATGAATGTATCCATGCGCGCGCTGCCGGTGACCAGGATCGCCTGCCCGGCGGAGCGGCCATCCCAGGCGCCTTTCAAGAACGTTTTCCACTCGCGCATCTTATGGATTTCGTCGAACACTAAGAGCTTGGCCTTGGGTGACCAAGCCTGCTGCAAAATGAGCTGGCGATCAGCCGATACGTCCCAGTTCAGATATTGCGCTGACTCGAAGCCGGCCATCATTTGGCGGGCGAGTGTGGTCTTGCCGGTTTGGCGCGCACCGGTCAAAAGGATCAGCTTGCGCTCTAGGTCTTTGCGCAGGATTTCGCTGAACTCTCGGCGTGACGAATCGGTTCTCATCTGGAAAATAGTCTAGACTATTTTCCAGATGACTGCAAAATAGAACGGATTCCAATGAGGTATGAGCCTCAAATTGATTTACCGGGGCGTTTGCCAACGAGTATCGAGTGTCAGGCCTTGCCTTTTGCCTCGGTTGCACCGAGGTAGCGCCGGCCCCCGTCAAATTGCCTTGTTCGCGCTTTGCTTCACATCGCGCACTACCGCACTGTACATCCCTAGATCGACTAAGCCGCCATCGGCTGGGATGTCCGCGCCGGTGATGAAGCGTGCGGCGTCGCTGGCGAGAAAGAGTACGACTGATGCCACATCTTCGCTTTGACCGGTGCGCCCAAGCGGTGTGAGGCGGGTCATCGCGGCGACGAAATCGGGCGATTGCTCGACCATCGGTGTTTGCACGATGCCCGGATGCACGGCATTGGAGCGAATATTCCATTCCGCAAGTTCGAACGCGGCGGACTTAGATAGCCCGCGCAGGCCCCACTTTGCGGTGCTGTAGGCGGTGGCAAAGTGGCCGGTCATGCCGGCCGCCGATCCAATGTTGATGATCGAGCCGCCGCCTGCGTCGCGCATGAGCGGTGCGCAAGCCTGAATGCCAAGAAATGCGCCGGTCAGATTAACGTTCAGGACGCGCGTCCAATCCGCGAGGCTGGTGGTGATCACTCCCTTGCCTCGTAGCGATACGCCCGCGTTGTTGACGAGAATGTGCAGCCCACCATGGGCCTTCTTCGCATGGGCAACGGCCGACTTCCATGCGGCTTCTGAAGTGACATCGAGTTCGACGTACTCCGCTTTGCCGCTGGCCGCCCGAATGTCTTTCGCAAGGGCTTCACCCGGTTCTTTCAATACGTCGGCGATCAGGACGGTGGCGCCCGCCTTTGCAAAGAGCCGTGCTTCGACAGCGCCCTGTCCGCGAGCACCGCCAGTGATCAATGCAATCTTGCCGTCGAGCGTGAACATCGTTGTGTGCTCCAATGGTGAAGGTATCGGTCATCCCGAACGCGTGCGAATGTACCGTGTAATCGTGATGAGCGTTCCGTGTGCTGAGCGTTCCGTGTGCTTGCTCAAAACATCCAGAGGGAGTAACTTTTAATGACTGTATCGAGTTGAGTGTCTACGCCATGCAACGCACCACCACAAGTATCGAGCTGCCACCCGCGCTCAAAGTGCGCATCGAAGCGTTGGCGGCCGATGCCGGGCAATCCCCACAAGCATTCATCATTGCCGCGCTTCAATCGTGTGTCGACGATCTGGAAAAGTATCAACGGCTGATTCGTGATGCGACCGTCGCGGACACAGAAATGGTCATGACGGGGCGAGGGTTCGATTTCACCGAAGCGCGTGCGTTTCTTGAAGCGCGCATGGCAGGCAAAAGGGCCGCGCGCCCACGGCAGCGGGCGTGACGGACGTTTTTCTATAAATCGCCAAGCGCCGTCACTCCGGCTTGATCCCGCGTTCCCGAATGATCTTCGCCCATTTGCCGATCTCGCCGCGAATGAATGCCGCGTACTCGGCGCGGCTCAGGTCGCCGACATCCACTGCGTCGCGCGCGAATCGTTCGATGATCTCGGGCCGCTTCAGGATGCCCGCCGTTTCCTGATGCAGTCGGTCAAGTATTTCAGGTGGTGTTTTGGCCGGCGCGAAGAGTCCAAACCAGTTCACGGTCACAAAATCCTTGAGGCCTGCTTCGGTCGCGGTGGGCACATCGGGCAAGGCAGGGGAGCGCTTGGGCCCGGTGATGACCAGCGGTTTCAGTTTCCCCGCGCGAATATGCGGGATCGATGTGTTGGGATTATCGAAAAAGAACTGGACTTGTGCGCCTAACAAATCGGGCATGATTTGTCCGGTGCCTTTGTATGGGACGTGCGTGACCTGCACGTTCGCGATGCCGGCCATGAACTCGATCGACATGTGCGCGATCGAACCGATGCCGGCCGAGGCAAAGGTCCATGCGCCGGGTTTGGCACGTGCCTGCGCGAGCAGATCCTGAAAGTCGCGCACCGGCACCGCGGGGCTGCACACCAGCAGCATCGGGTTCTGTGCGATGAGTGCGATCGGCTCCAGGTCGCGAATCGGATCTTAGGGGAGCTTTGGCAGCAGCGTGGCAATCACCGCGAACGGGCCGGAGGTCACCAGCAATGTCTGACCATCCGGCTTGGCTTTGACCACTGCATCGGTGCCGATCACCGTGTTGGCGCCCGGACGATTTTCCACCACGAATTGTTGATTAAAGGTCTTGGAGAATTCCGGGGCAACGAGACGCGCGGCGATGTCGGCGGTACCGCCTGGAGGGAACGGTGTGATGACGCGCACGACGCCGGTTGGCCAAGGCTCCGCTGCATTGGCGGTAACCGATAAGCCAAGCAACATTGCGAAAGCTATGGTCCGTTTCCTATTCGATGATATTGGTCGTGGCATCGCTCAATTCCCCTCTCCCCGGCCCTCCCGCAAGGGGCGAGGGTGAGATCAGTCCTGATTCGCCGTCGCGAAGCGGAAAAATTTAGTTCGAAGGCGGATCAACCCGCATCCAGATGGTGACCGGACCATCATTGGTGAGCGAAACCTGCATATCCGCGCCGAATTGACCGGTCATGACAGGCGTATGCAAGGTGCGCGCCAAAGCGACGGTGACATCGAAGAGTCGTTGCCCGGTTGCCGGGTCGGCGGCGGCAGAGAAACTCGGCCGGTTGCCACCGCGGGTATCGGCCGCCAGCGTGAACTGCGGGACCAGGAGCAGGCCGCCTGCAACATCCCGGACCGAGCGATTCATCTTGCCCGCCTCGTCGGCAAAGATGCGCAAGGCAAGGATCTTATCGAGCAGTTTTCGCGCGGAGGCCTCGGTATCGCCTTTTTCGGCGCACACGAGGACAAGAAGCCCCTGGCCGATCGCGCCAATCGAATTGCCGGCCACGACGACGCGCGCTTCGGTCACGCGCTGTAGGAGACCGATCACGGATCGATGGGCGGGCCTAGGCGAGTCGTATGCAGCTCACTCGCGCGGGTTACGCAACTCTTGCTTTCGTGGTGACGACGCTCTCAATTTCGTCGGCAATCGATCGTGCGAGCTTGCCCACTTCGGCGGCGTCGTCGCCTTCAACCATGACCCGTAATACCTGCTCCGTGCCAGACGGACGGAGCAGCACCCGACCGCGCCCGCCAAGCTGCGCCTCAGCATCCCGGCATGCCTGTTTCACCAACGCATTGTCGAGCCAGTTGACGGAACGATCGGCCTCGACATTGATGAGTTTCTGCGGATAGAGCGTGACACCGCTTGCCAGCTGATCGAGGCTGGCATCCTGCCCGCGCATCGCTGCCAACACCTGTAGCGCGGAAATGATCGCATCACCGGTCGTATGCTTATCGAGCGCGAGCAGATGTCCGGAGCTCTCTCCACCTAAGAGCCAGCCTTTTTCCTGTAGCAATTCCAGGACATAACGATCACCGACCTTCGCGCGCGCAAAGGGGATCTTGTCGCGCTGCAACGCCCGCTCGAGACCAAAATTGGACATCACCGTGCCGACCACACCGGCAACCGGACCCTGCCGCGCACGATCTTTCGCCATCACATAGAGCAACTGATCGCCGTCATAGAGGCGTCCGGCCGAGTCAGCCATGATCACGCGATCGGCATCGCCATCGAGCGCGACGCCGACATCGGCGTTTTCGCGTAAGACGGTCGCAGCAAGGGTCTTGGGTGACGTAGCACCGACCCCATCATTGATATTGAATCCGTTTGGCTCCACACCGATCGCGACGACATCCGCGCCCAGCTCGTGGAACACGTTCTTCGCGACCTGATGCGCCGCGCCGTTCGCACAGTCGACCACCATGCGCACACCGCGAAGGTCAAAGGCGCTCGGAAAGGTACTCTTGCAAAATTCGATATAGCGACCCTCGGCATGTTCGAGTCGCCGCGCTCTACCAAGGTCGCGCGATTCTTTACAGCGAATCGGCTGATCCAGTCGCGATTCGATGCGCGCCTCGACTTCATCGGGCAGCTTGCCGCCATCCGACGAAAAAAACTTGATGCCGTTATCACGATACGGATTATGTGAGGCGCTGATGACGATGCCGGCTTGCAGGCGCAATGCACGCGTCAAATAGGCAATCGCTGGCGTGGGGAGCGGTCCGGTCAACACCACATCGACCCCTGCCGCAGTAAACCCCGCCTGCAAGGCCGCTTCCAACATATAGCCGGAAATCCGCGTGTCCTTACCGATCAGCACCGCGGGGTGAGCCCCCTTTGCGACCGTCGAGCGCTCGATAAGGACTTCGCCTGCGGCAAAGCCAAGACGCATGACAAATTCCGGCGTGATCGGCAATTCACCAACTTCGCCGCGAATGCCATCGGTACCAAAGTACTTGCGCGACATGAGTAGAGGGTCTTTGTAGAGGGGTTGGAGGAAAGACGGCCCTAAGGCGAATCATATTCTCCCGCAAGCGGTTTGGTCAGTCATCGCAGCAATGCACTTCTCGCGCGATTCGACCACTCTTCGCATGTGTGATCCACACATCACAAGAACTCATGATCAGCGGAGCGGATTACGGTCACGAATGTGCTTTCGAATTGCTTACATTCAATGAGCGGCTGCCGTTGATACAGGACCACCCTGTTACCTCGGAGACCGCAGTGACGTTGGATACTTTCGCCCGGCACATCGCCCTGGCAATTACCCTGCTGATGTCAGTGACCGTTCAAGCAAACCCATCGACCGTACGCGGCAAGGTGATTGATGCGAAGAGCGGTACGCCAATCGCCGGTGCATTCATTACGTTCGGCGAAACCATGGTGCAGACCGATGCGACCGGTAGCTTCGTCGCAACCGGCACGCGCCCGACCGTTGGCGCACGCGCCTATGGATACGATCGTGCTGAGGCACCCGTCAATCCGCCCGACATTCCGGGATCGAGCGATGTGGAGCTCAGGCTCATGCCGATTTCACCGAAGTCCCTTTACCTGTCGTTTTGGGGCGTCGCGAGCAAACCCTTGAGTCAGGGTGTGCTCGATCTGATCGCCTCGACTGAAGTGAATTCACTCGTGGTGGACGTGAAAGGCGATCGCGCCATGATCGCGCACCGCAGTGCCGTGCCGCTTGCCGCGCAGATCGGCGCCCAGAAGGCGATCACGATGCCCGATATGAAAGGCACGGTTGCCGCGTTCAAAGCAAAAAGCATCTACACCATCGCACGGATCGTCGTATTCAAAGACGAACTGCTGGCGGCCGCCAAACCCGAATGGACCGTCAAGACCACCACCGGCGAGATCTATCGCGACAAGGAAAACCTGATGTGGGTCGACGCGAATATTCGCGGAGTGTGGGACTACAACATTGCCGTCGCCATAGAAGCCGCGGCAGCGGGCTTCGATGAAATTCAATTCGACTATGTGCGCTTTCCCGATACGACCGGCATCGTCTTCTCGAAGCCCAATACCGAAACCCAGCGCGTAAGCACCATCGGAGGCTTCCTCGCCGAGGCAAAGAAGCGCCTCTATCCGTACAACGTCTACATCTCCGCCGATGTCTTCGGCTGGGCGTCATGATGCGAGGCGAAGTGCACGACCCCACCGCCGCACGCATGGACGGTGTCTCCGGCCACGCGGGCCTGTTCGGCACGGCTGACGATCTCGCGAAGCTCGCTCAGATGCTCCTGAATGGCGGCCAACGCCATGGCGTCCGTGTGCTCGAAGAAGCCACGGTAAATTCAATGGCGACGCGGCAAGCCCTGCAACGCGGACAAAGTGAGCGCGGCCTTGGTTGGGATCGCGTCGTACCGTATCCAAGTGACGATCGCGTCCATGGCACATCGATTTCATATGGGCACACCGGATTCACTGGCACGGCCTTGTGGATCGACCCTGCGTCCAAGACCTTTGTTGTGTTGCTGACCAATCGCGTTCATCCGCATGGTCGCGGCGATGTGAAACCCCTTCGCACCGCGGTCGCCGAGTCCGTCACCACCGTAATTCGCACGGAGCACGCACCGCGCATCGCACCGGTTGCGCTCGGCATCGACGAGTTGGTAGCAAGCGAGTTTGCAGCGCTGCGCGGTCGGCGCGTCGGTCTCATTACCAATCGTGCGGCGGTCGATGGCAAGGGTCGGCGCACCTTGGATCTGATTCGTCAGGCGCCCGGGGTCACGGTCGTCGCCTTGTTTTCGCCCGAGCACGGCCTCGATGCCGATCGCGATGAATTCATTGCATCAGGGGTCGATGGCAAAACGAAACTTGCGGTGCATAGCCTGTATGGCAAGATCAAGAAGCCGACCCCGGCGATGCTGGCCGGCATCGATGCACTGGTCTTCGATCTGCAGGATGTCGGCGTGCGCTTTTACACCTACGCGACCACGATGGCCTACACGATGGAAGCGGCCGCGCAAGCGCGCATCCCGTTCTTCGTGCTGGATCGCCCCAATCCATTGGGTGGTCGTGCAGTCGAAGGCCCGCTACTCGATGCCGATCAAACATCGTTCACGGGTTACTTTCCACTTCCGATCCGCCATGGCATGACGATCGGTGAGCTTGCGCAGCTCTTCAATGCGGAAGCGAAGATCGGCGCCGAGTTGACGGTCATCAAGATGCAGCGCTACACGCGAAGTCTTTGGTACGACCAGACCGGACTGCCTTGGATCGCTCCATCACCAAACCTGCGCCGCCTGGATCAAGCGATCTTGTACCCAGGCGTTGCGTGGGTCGAGGGCACCAATGTCAGCGTCGGGCGCGGCACGGATATGCCGTTCGAACTGTTTGGCGCACCCTGGATCGATAGCACGAAGCTCACCGATTATCTGAATGGCCGCAACATCGCAGGCGTCGGGTTCTCCTCGACAAAATTTACGCCTGCATCGAGTCGGCACGCCGGCAAACCGAGCCACGGCGTCAGCGTGACATTACGGGACCGCGAAACGCTCGATTCCTCGGTGCTCGGCCTCGAAATCGTAGCGGCCCTCGCGAAACTGTTTCCGCAGCACTTCGATCTGGCCAAGACCGCCAGCATCATCGGCTCCAAAACCGTATCAAATGCGATTCAAGCAGGCACCGATCCGAAAACGATCGTTGCCAATTGGCAGGCCGAGCTCGACCAGTTTCGCGCACAACGGGAACGGCATTTGCTGTATCGGTAACAGCGCATCACCCGATGCGTTGCACTGCGCCAAGCACTGCGAAGACATCCCGCGTCGCCGCCACATCATGCACCCGCACGATCTGCGCGCCACGCTCGACCGCGAGCAACGCCGCCGCGATACTTGCAGGCAACCTATCAGTGGTGGGGCGTCCGGTGATGGCGCCCAGCATTGACTTACGCGAAAGTCCAACCAGCAGAGCAGCCCCCGCGCCGCGAAATCGTTGCAATGCCCGCAGCAATGCAAGATTGTGATCGAGATTTTTGCCAAACCCAAAGCCAGGATCGATCGCGATCCGGTCATGCGCGACGCCTGCGCTCACGAGCGCGGCGATTCTTTCCCGCAGAAACCCATCCACCTCACCCACCACGTCGGCGTAGGCGGGATTGACCTGCATGGTGCGCGGCTCACCTTGCATATGCATGACGCAAACGGCAGCCGTGGTGTTCGCGATCGCATCGAGGGCGCCTGCTGCGCGAAACGCATAGACGTCATTGATCATTGAGGCGCCCGCCTGAATCGCTGCGCGCATGACCGCAGGCTTTACGGTATCAACAGAAATCGGCACTTCAAGACGTGCAAGCTCGGTCAGCACCGGCAGCAGGCGATCAAGTTCTTCCGCGGCACTCACCGGTGCGGCGCCAGGCCGCGTCGATTCCGCACCGAGATCCAATAGATCAGCGCCCTCCTCGACCAACCGATGGCCATGCTCGATCGCGCGCTCGGCATCGAGAAACGCACCGCCGTCAGAGAATGAGTCGGGCGTGATGTTGACGATGCCCATGATGCGCGGGCGGTCAAGGGTCAAAACAAAACGGCCGCATCGCAGGATGCGGCCGTCTATCGATGACGAGGCGCTTGCCTCCATCATCCCATCACACGCTCAAGCCGTAACAGGTGCAGGCGTTGGGCCGGCGCCGGGTTGCGGAGGTTGCGGGGCTGGTGGCGCGCTCGGTGGTTTCGGCGGCCGGGGTGGCAGACCGGCCATGATGTCGTTGATCTGGTCGGCATCGATGGTTTCCAGTTCAAGCAACGCTTTGGCCATCGCCTCGACTTTGTCGCGGTTCTCTTCGAGGATGCGCCTGGCGAGCTTGTACTGCTCGTCGATGATGCGGCGGATCTCGCCGTCGACCTTTTGCATGGTCGCTTCCGACACGTTTTTGTGCGTGGTGATCGAACGACCAAGGAATACTTCCCCTTCGTTCTCGCCGTACACCATTGGGCCAAGTTCATCCGACATGCCGTAACGCGTGACCATGTCACGTGCCATTTGGGTGGCCCGTTCGAAGTCGTTGGTGGCACCGGTAGTCATCTGATGCATGAACACTTCTTCGGCCACGCGCCCGCCAAACAGCACCGCGATGCGATTCAACAAAAACTCGCGGTCATAGGAGTAGCGATCTTCCTCGGGCAATTGCATCGTCACGCCGAGCGCGCGACCACGCGGAATGATGGTGACCTTGTGAACCGGATCGGTCTTCGGCAGGACCTTCGCGACGATCGCATGGCCCGACTCGTGAAAAGCGGTGTTGCGGCGCTCTTCGATGCTCATGACGAGCGATCGGCGTTCCGCACCCATCATGATCTTGTCTTTGGCGCGCTCGAAGTCATCCATATCGACCAGCCGCTTGGTTTTACGTGCGGCAAACAGCGCCGCTTCGTTCACCAGATTCGCGAGATCGGCACCTGAGAATCCTGGCGTGCCGCGGGCGATGATTTCGGCCTTCACGTCCGGTGCGAGCGGCACCTTACGCATGTGCACCAGCAGGATCTGCTCACGGCCACGAATATCGGGCAGCGGCACCACGACTTGTCGATCAAACCGGCCGGGACGGAGCAGCGCCGGATCCAGCACGTCAGGCCGGTTCGTCGCGGCAATCACGATGACACCCGCGGTGGCCTCGAAGCCGTCCATCTCGACCAGCAATTGATTGAGCGTTTGCTCGCGCTCATCATTGCCGCCACCGAGACCGGCACCGCGCTGACGACCGACCGCATCAATCTCATCGATGAACACGATGCAAGGCGAATGCTTCTTGGCTTGCTCGAACATATCGCGCACACGCGCCGCGCCGACACCGACGAACATCTCGACGAAGTCAGAACCGGAAATCGAGAAGAACGGCACCTTCGCCTCACCGGCGATGGCACGCGCCAAGAGCGTCTTACCGGTGCCGGGGTTGCCGACCATCAGCACGCCTTTCGGAATGCGGCCGCCCAGTTTTTGAAACTTCGATGGATCACGCAGGAAGTCGACCAGTTCGGAGACTTCTTCCTTCGCTTCATCACAGCCTGCCACATCGGCAAACGTCACGGTGTTGTTGGATTCATCGAGCATCCGCGCACGGGATTTCCCGAAGGAGAATGCACCGCCCCGGCCGCCGCCTTGCATCTGGCGCATGAAGAAGATCCACACGCCGATCAACAGCAGCATCGGGAACCACGAAATGAAGATTTGCATCAGCGTGGACTGATCTTCCTGAGGCTTGGGCG
>CAMDRJ010000098.1 GCA_945906755.1 Klebsiella pneumoniae
GTACCGTCCAGAAACTGGCGCACCTGATCCAGCGTTTGGATCTTTGACTCGTTCATGTCGATCACCATCCTTCGATGATCGACTCCCCGCTCCCTCTACGCGCTGCACTCGCCAGCGCCCTTCAGGATCAAACCTCGTTGGAATCACGGACGCCCGTTCAGGCTCATACCTCATTGGAAAAGACTAAGACTTGACCTTTTCGACATTGCAGGTCAAGAATAGGGTAACCGAGCCTGTACCCAACACGCGGGCAACAAGCAAATGAGGGGAGTTGTCAAGTGGTCGATGAGCGCGCGCTTCAAGAGGCGAATCGCCATCTTGATGGTGAGTTGTGGTCCGCGTTTCAGGCCTTTCATGGTCGGGTGAGCGCGCAGCTTGCCAAACGGGGTCACGATGGACTCACCGGCGCGCAGGCAAGCGCCATGGCGCAGCTTGAACCGCTTGGTACGCGTGCGAGCGTAGTGGCGGAGCGGATGGGTATTTCCAAGCAGGCAGTGAGTCAGTTCATCGATGAGCTCGAACGCATCGGCTATGTGGAGCGCGTGCCAGATCCACTGGATGCGCGAGCGAAGCTGGTGCGCTGTACGCGCAAAGGCGCGCGCTATCGGCGCGACGTCGAAGCAGCGCGCGAAGCGATCGAGAAAGAAGTGCTGCCGCGCATCGGGCAACGTGGGCTGGCGGAGCTGCGCACGCAGTTGCAGCGCGTGACCGAAGCGCTGGGCGAGCAGGAGTCCGCAATCCGGCTGATTGCCAGGCAGCGCTGAAGGCGTTGTGATCGCATCGCGAGGCAGCACGGCCGTCATCGTCGGCGGGACCGATGGCCTCGGGCGCGCCTTGGCCATTCGTTATCTGCGGCTTGGGTGGCGGGTGGTCGTGCTCGGCCGGACAGATCGCCGCGCTACGGAAGACGCCGCGGCCATCTATCTAGCACTGGACCTGACACAAGCGTCAAGTATCCAGCGTATTGGGGCGACACTTAGTCAAGCCAGTGTCGAGGCCATCGACGCATTGATTCATTGCGCCGGCATCGGCTGGGTCGGCGATAGCGCAGCCCAAAGCGCAGCATCGATCGATGCGATCGTCGCAGTGAACTTCTGGGCGCCTGCGGCAATCACCCATCAATTGCTGCCATTGGTCGAACGCGTACAGGGCCGCGTCGCATTCATCGGCTCAATTGCAGCATTCGTGCCGGCACCGCACTACGCGGTCTATGCGGCATCCAAGACGACCATTGACGGCTTCGTGCGCAGCTTCGCGCAAGAGGTAGTCGGACGCGTAAGGGTGCAAGTGATTCATCCTGGCCCGATTCGTACCTCATTTCATGCGAAGGCCGGCGCAGGATCGATCGATGCGTCGCGCTTTCCATCGGTGGAGATGGTCGCCGATCGAGTGCTACGCGCAATGAAACGGTCGGCGTGGCGCGCTTACTCGGATGTGTTCACCGCGATGCTTGCGGGTGTCGCCACGCGCGCAAAACGGCTGATCGATGCGATCGTAGCGGCGCGAACGCCACGGCGTGGTCACACGCAACCATCGCAGCGGGATGCAATACCGGTTGCCATAGTCACCGGTGCGGGAAGCGGACTGGGTGCAGCGATGACCATTCAGTTGATCAATGCCGGATACCGCGTGATTGGTGTCGATCGCCGCCCATTGGAAAGCATGGCCGCCGACCGCTACGCACGCTACCAGCCGCTCACCGCCGATCTTGCCGATCCGCATGGCATCGCTATGATTGCCGAGCAAGCGGCGCGGGAAGACAGACTCGAATTATTGGTCCACTGCGCCGGCACGAGCGCGGTCGGTCCGTTCGAATCGGCCAGCCTGGCAACGCTGCAGCAAGTGTTGCAGACCAATCTCACTGGTCCGATGCAATTGACCGCGCGCTTGCTACGAGACGAGCATCTCGCGGCGCGTGCGTCGGTCGTGTTCGTGTCGTCGCTCTCGCACTTTGTGGGCTATCCGGGTGCCGCGATCTATGCGGCCTCCAAGGACGGCTTGGCGCACTATGCGCGCTCGCTTGGCATCGCTCTTGGTGCGACCGGAGGACATTGCCTGACGGTGTTTCCCGGACCGATGCGCACGCCGCATGCCGTACAATTTTCCCCAGCCGATGCAAGTGAGCAACATCGCATGGCACCGGATCAAGCGGCCGGCAAGATTCTGCGTGCGCTCGCTCGTCGTCGCGTACGACTAGCGGTCGGTCGCGGTGCTCGCGTCGCGATGGTGGCCGGTCTGATCGCACCGACCTTCGTCACGCGGATCATGCGTCGCATGTTGTACGAGCGCTTGCGCCGCGACGCGCGAAGGCGCGGCGAAGTGGCGTAGCTACGCGAGCTTTACGTACTCGTAGTCGATACCAAGATTATTGATGCCACGATCGGGCGGCGCAATCCATGCAGCAATCTTGCCCGGCTCGACAACCCGTTGCATTAGGCTCTTTATAAATGCCCGGTCGTCCGTGCTCGGCAACCAACCGGGCAGGCCTTGCATGTAGGCCTCGCGCGAGATCAGCTTGCCCGCCGGATCGGTGGGGATGTTCAACCAAGCGCCAATCGAGCGGCGAAAACGCGGGGAGGGCAGACTGAAGCGGAAATCATGACCCGCGCGCTGGATCTGCATGTTCCAGCGTTTGACGCCGATCTCGCAGTCTTTGACGTAGGCATCACGCATGACTTCATTCATGGCGTTCCGCAATGGTGCGGATTCCTTCTTTACCCCGCCTTGACC
Organism: Klebsiella pneumoniae; assembly: GCA_945906755.1. GTDB lineage: Bacteria > Pseudomonadota > Gammaproteobacteria > Burkholderiales > SG8-39 > SHXR01. The sequence continues at coordinate 2,731 of CAMDRJ010000098.1, forward strand.
GTCCGGAACGTCCATCTCGAACATGGCATCCGAGCAATTGTGATCGGTGTATTGCGATTCGTCGGGCCGGCCTTTGATGCCATTGGCGAACGTGGTCGCGGCGTTCGATGACACTTCGGAACCGAACAAGTCCAGCGAAGAAGTGAACCAAAAATTCATATAGCGCTGCATGGTCGGCAGATCCACCGCACCGGCGCGACGGATCGCCAGAGGATCATCGGTGCCGCGCTCTTTCATCACTTCAAGGGTGCGGCGAATTACGCGCGCAATGCCCGTATCACCCACGAACATATGGTGCGCCTCTTCGGTGAGCATGAACCGGCAGGTGCGCGCCAACGGATCAAACGCGGATTCGGCGAGACTCTTCAGTTGGAATTTGCCGTCGCGATCGGTGAAGTAGGTGAACATGAAGAGCGACAGCCAGTCTTCAATCGGCTCATTGAAGGTGCCAAGAATGCGCGGCTTGTCGACATCACCCGAATGGCGCTGCAACATTTCTTCGGCTTCCTCGCGTCCGTCGCGGCCGAAGTACGCATGCAAGAGGTACACCATCGCCCAGAGATGCCGACCTTCCTCCACATTGATCTGGAACAGGTTGCGCAGATCGTAGAGCGATGGACAGGTGTGTCCGAGCAGATGTTGCTGCTCCACCGAGGCGGGTTCGGTGTCGCCCTGTGTGACGATGATCCGGCGAAATTGCGAGCGGAATTCACCCGGCACCTGTTGCCACACCGACTGTCCGAACGAATCACCAAAGCCAATAGTCCGATCGGCAATTTGATCGGCGAGAAAAATGCCCCAGCGATAGTCGGGCATCTTCACATGGCCATAGCTCGCCCAACCTTGCGCATCGACCCCGACCGCGGTGCGCAGATAAACGTCGGCCGCCGAGAAATCCTCCGGGCCCATCTCATGCCACCAGTTGAGAAAGCGCGGTTGCCAATGTTCCAGTGCCCGTTGCAGCGTTCGATCGCCTGCCAGGTTGACGTTGTTGGGAATGCGGTCAGTTAGATTGATGGCGGTCATGTTGGTTCTCCAGTCGTGCAAAGATTGCTCTGCCTGCTCAAACACGATCCCAATTAAATTTCGCTTTCGCGCCACTGCCATACACCTTCAACGCGCCTTGCTCGCCGATCGCATTCGGGCGGTTGAAGATCCAGTTCTGCCAGGCGGTGAGGCGCCCGAAGACGCGCGTTTCCATGCTTTCTACAACCGGAAATCGCAAGCTTGCTTCCAGACCAGTGAGCGCATCCGGTGACAAACTCGCGCGCTCTTCGATGGCGATGCGCACTTCTTCTTCCCAGTCGATATCGTCCGGTGTGAACGTGACCAAGCCAAGATCATCGGCAGCCTTGGCGGCGAGTGGCTTGCCGATCGCACTCTGTGCCTGGTCAAGAGCTACGACATCGCCGCAGAAACGCGTCGCGATGCGCGACTGGTGATTGACCATCGGATAGGCACCAAAATTCAGCTCCGATAGCGTGATGGTGGGCGCCTGAGCATCATCGTCTTCAGCAGAGAGCATGTAGCTGCGATCGGCGGCCAGTGCGAATTCCAGCAAAGTGCCCGCAAAGCATGATCCGGGTTCGATGCACGCAAACATCGTGCGGGACGACACATCAAGCCTGGCGAGCGTGCGGCGCAACAGGCCGATCGTTTCATTGACCAACCAGTCGCTCGCGAACGCTTTGAGGGTGGCGTCCACTGCCAGCATCTTCGCCGCCTCGCCTTCGGTCTTGAACACCCAGGTGCCAATGTCCAGCTCGTTGGTGCGAAGGCGCAAGATCGCATCATCCAGTTCGCGCGCCATCGCGATCGGATACCAGTTGGCGCCTGCGGCGTGAATCGCATCGAGGGTCTGCGCTTGTGCCACGGCAGGTGCACTGATCATGATCGTCGCAACCCGGGTGCTGCGATCGATTGTCACATCGACATGCACGTAGCGATAGCCGTTCGCCTCGATGGTCTTCGCAAGCGGTGTGAGCGTGATGCCGCGCGTGCCGCTGCGTTTGCTTTGCGCCACCAGGGCCGCCACGCGTTCGGCGGTAGCTTGCTTGAACTGCGCGGGCTTGGCGATGTGATCGACCAGCTTCCATTGCTTGGCGCGATCGGCGCGAACGCCTTCACTCGTCGTGCAAAAGAAATCCGCCAGATCACGGCGCACTCGGCGTTTGTCGGTGACGCGCGTGAGGCCGCCGGTGCCAGGCAGCACGCCTAGCAACGGGACTTCCGGCAAACTCACCGTGGACGATCGATCATCGATCATCAGAATCTCATCGCAGGCGAGCGCCAGTTCGTAGCCGCCACCGGCGGTCGTGCCGTTCGCAGCTGCGAGAAATTTAATGCCGGAGTGACGGCTGGAATCTTCGATGCCGTTACGCGTTTCGTTGGTGAACTTGCAGAAGTTGACCTTCCAAGCATGCGTCGAAAGACCGAGCATGTAGATGTTGGCGCCAGAGCAGAACATGCGTTCTCGCGCGCTGGTGATCACAACGCACTTGACGGCCGGATGCTCGAAGCGAATCCGCTGCAAGGCATCATGCAATTCGATGTCGACACCGAGATCGTAGGAATTGAGCTTCAATCGGTAGCCCGGACGCAGGCCACCGTCTTCATCGATGCCGAGTGCAAGCGTCGCCACTTGGCCGTCCACCGTCAGCTTCCAGTGCCGGTAAGTGTCGGGATGCCGTTCGAACGTGACGGCGGGGTCATCAGTTGCCGTGTTGAGGACTGCGCTCACTGGCTTTCTCCTAGTGCGTGGCGATTTACCATTGCGTGTCGAACCTGCTGTTCGAGGCGCGCATAGGCTTGGTCAAGGCTGCTACCGCCGGTTTCGACTGCCACATCGGCTTGCCGATAGAGGCGCTCTCGTCCGGCGAGGATACGCTGGAGATCATCCATCGCTTCCTTGTTGCCGGCAATTGGCCGAATATCGCCTTGGGCGATGACGCGTGCCATGTGTTCTTCGGGGCGTGCTTTCAACCAGACGGTAAAGCAGTTTGAAAGCAAGAGATCAAACGTACCCGGTTCGGAGACGATGCTGCCGCCGGTTGCAATGACCACGCGCTCATGGCGTGCGATCAGGCGCTCCAAGGCACGGCGCTCGTAGCGCCGATAGCCCGCTTGTCCATAGAGCAGAAAGATTTCGTTGAGGCCGGTGGCCGCTTCGCGCTCGACTTCGCGATCAAGCTCGATAAACGGTGCATCGAGTTCGCGAGCGAGACGCACGCCAAGCGTGGACTTGCCGGCCCCGCGTAGCCCAATCAACGCGATGCGCTCCTGGCGCGCGATCTGTGCTTGGCCGAAGTCGCGCGCGAGGTTGGCGCGCGCGGCGGCCAGTTGCGGCGGCGCAAGGCGATTCAGCAGTTGATCGATCAACATCCGATCGATCGATCGTTCATCGGCATCCTGCAACAGGCTGTCCAATGGCATGCTGAGCGCTTGGGCAATCTGCCTCAGCAACAAAATGGAAATGTTGCCCTTGCCGGCTTCCAGTTGTGCGATGTATCGCTCCGAGACCTGTGAATCGCGCGCGAGAATCTTGCGCGACATGCCGCGCTTAGCCCGCGCGTCGCGGACGCGCTCAGCCAGCATCAGCAGAAATGCGGTGGGCGCCTCTGCGTTCGGCGATGGGCTAGGTTCGGGGAAGGGTTTCAATGTTGGCTTCAACAGGTCAATGATGCAATATAATGCCTAATTCCAATAAAAATGAATTATATTTCATGAAGCGAACTTTGCAAGGACTCAATGTGAAGGAACTGGCCGGTGAGTAATGGGCTCACGATTCTGATCGGCACCATGACAGGCACGGCCCAGTTAGTGGCCCAGGAAGTCGAGCTGACGCTTGATGCCGAGGACTTGCCGGTGTCCTGCCAGCCGATGGATGGTTTGGATAGCCAGGTCTTCGCACCAGGCGGCTTGTTCCTGATTTGCACCTCCACCTATGGACAAGGCGATGTGCCTGACAACGCGCGGCCGATGTATGAGGATCTCGCGGCCAAGCGTCCCGACCTGTCCGGCGTGCGCTATGGGGTGATCGCACTCGGTGATAAAACCTATGCGGATACCTTTTGTTTTGGGGGTAAGAAATTCGATGCGCTGCTCGCCTCACTTGGCGCCCGACGCATCGGCGAGGTGATGTTTCATGACGCCTCGAGTGGCACCATGCCCGAAGAATTGGCCGTGCCATGGAGCACTGCATGGATCGACCTCGCGAAGGCCGGATAACGCAATCGCGGTGATTTCGATACGATCGAGCAACGCTGCGCCCACCTATCCTTCGTGAACGCCGGAGTCCGCATGACCGAGCTAAGCCGCGCCGATCATTCCAGCAAACCGCCACGGGTCCATTTCCCACGTCAGTTCAATGCTGCCCACGATTTGCTTGAGCGCAATCTGCAGGCGGGCCGGGCCGAGAAGACTGCGTATATCGACGACGCCGGTCGGACCACCTTTGGCGAACTGGCCATGCGCGTCAATCGCGCCGCCAATGCGCTGATCGGGCAGGGGCTTCGCATGGAAGAGCGCGTCATGCTCGTCCATCTCGATAGCGTCGAATGGGTCGCGGCGTTTCTGGGTGCGATCAAGGCGGGCATCGTCCCACTTGCCAGCAACACGCTCTTTACGACCAACGACTATGCGGCGCTGCTGCTGGAAAGCCGCGCGCAAGCGATCATCGTCAGCGCGGAATTGTTGCCGACGCTATTGCCCGCCGTCAAGGCATCGCCTTTTCTAAGGCGCGTCATGGTGTCGGGGCGCGCGAGTCCCGATGGACTCCACTGGCAAAGCCTCTTGTCGGTTGCCGCGACCGAATTCGCCCCGGCACCCACCTGTTGCGATGACACGGCGTTCTGGCTGTTTTCATCCGGTTCGACCGGCACACCGAAAGGCACTTTGCATCTACATGCCAGCATGATGAACACTGCGGAGTTGTATAGCCGTGCGGTGCTCGGGATACGCGAGTCGGATGTCGTGTTTTCCGCGGCAAAACTTTTTTTCGCCTATGGGCTTGGCAATGCGCTGTCATTTCCACTCGCGGTGGGCGCGACGACCGTGCTGATGGCTGAACGTCCCACCCCGCAGGCCGTGTTCGCGCGCTTGAAACAGCATCAAGCCACCGTCTTCTTTGGTGTGCCGACCCTCTATGCGGGGCTGCTTGCCAGTGCTGAGCTGCCTAAGCCGAGTGAATTGGCATTGCGGGTTTGCGTGTCGGCGGGCGAGGCGCTGCCGGCTGAGCTTGGGCAAAAGTGGCTGCGACATTTTGGCCTTGATCTATTGGATGGCATCGACTCGACCGAAATGCTGCATATCTTCATTTCGAACGAGGCGGGGCAGGTCCGCTATGGCACCTCGGGCAAACCGGTGCCGGGCTATCGGATGCGCCTGGTCAACGATGCGGGGGCTGAGGCCGCGCTCGGCGAAGTGGCGGATCTCTATATCAACGGGCCGACCGCCGCGTCCGGGTATTGGAACAATCGCGACAAGACACGTGCCACCTTTCAAGGCGAATGGGTCCGCTCGGGCGACAAGTATTCGCTGGATGCCGATGGCTATTACACGTATGCGGGCCGGTCGGATGACATGATGAAGGTGAGCGGCATGTACGTCTCGCCGTTTGAAGTGGAAGGCGTGCTGATGAGCCATCCGGCGGTGTTGGAAGCGGCGGTCGTCGGACATAATGATGAGGATCGGCTGCTCAAGCCGAAGGCGTTCATCGTATTGAAACAGGAGCAGGCCGGGTCGCCCGCACTTGCGACCGAACTTCAACAACTGGTGCGGTCACGTCTTGCGCCGCACAAATACCCGCGTTGGATCGAGTTTGTTGCCGAATTGCCGAAGACCGCCACCGGCAAGATTCAACGCTTCAAATTGCGCGCGGTTTAGAAGCGAGTCGAGAAGCGGATCGACATGATCCGTTCATCGGAAAGATTGGTATCGGTCGTAAGGCGCGAGCGATTGACGAGCGTAAGACCAAGCCCACTGTACTGGGACAAGAGCGCAAAGTAGTTGAGCGTGGTGGTCCATTCACGCGTGGGCAGCTTGAATGTGTTGGCGCGCTCGAGATCGACGGCGTCAAGGCCGTCAGGCCTGCTTTCGCGAGTGCCCGCGCGTGCCCGGTCGGGTTGCGCGAGCGATAGCGCGAGCCGATCGCCACGCCGCCATGTTTCGCTCTTCTCCAAGCCGAGTGAGAGGCCCTGCGTGCGCACCGACATCCGGCGCTGGCTGCCGTCAGTCGGCAGGGAATCGGTGTAGGTGCCAAGGTAAGCGCCGGTGACATCCCAGTTGGCAGCAAAACGATAAGCGCCCCGCAAGCCAAGCGAGGTGGAATCGACGCCTGCCGGCAGGATGCGGAACGGATCATCCTGCCACGAGCTTGACTGTGCAATGAGCAATCCCGCCCGCACTCGTTGCCATGAGGTCGATAGTTCGCTGACGGAGCGGCCAAGTGGCGAGGCGAATCGACCGGCGAATGAGGACGTCCCGTTACGAAGTTGCAGGCTGGGTGTGCCACGTGCCCGGAAGTCATACAGGCGATAGCCCGGCACATCTTCGATGGTGGAGCGTTCCCAGAGGAGCCCGGATCCGGCGGTGCCCTCGGCAGACGGCGCCGCAAGTGAGAGGCCCGCAGCCGCGGCCGACAAGAAGCCGACGAGCGTTACGACCGTACGCATGGCGATGTTATGCATCGGAACCTCCAGCGACGTGACTGCAAATCCAATTCGCTCCGAAATGATACTGCGGTCGTCGCGTCAAAGCTAGGAGCTGAACGGTCAATTCGGGTGTTGCGGGCACCTATCTGGTGGCAATGGTTTCTTGCATCATGCTCCCCGGCTTGCGACGCCTGCCCATCCCCGGTAAGGTACGTACGTGCTGGTCGTTCGCAATCTCCGTAAATCCTTTCAGGCCACCGCCTCGCGTGTGCTGTTCACCGGCATCGACCTCGAGGTCGCGGCGGGGGAGTGTGTGGCAATGACTGGCGAGTCAGGCAGTGGCAAGTCCACGCTGCTCAATATCATTGCCGGCCTCGCACAACCCGATCAGGGAACGGTCCATATCGATGGGCAAGCGATGACCGGTCGGCACGACGACGATTGCACCGCATTGCGTCGCAGCACGATTGGCTTTGTCTACCAGGCCTTTCATCTGTTGCCGTATTTGAACACGCTGGAAAATGTCGCTTTGCCGTTGAAGCTGCTCGCATGGCGCGATCGCGATGCGAGCCAGCGCGCCTTGGAAGTCTTGAACGCGGTGGGCCTGGCTGATCGCGCCAAGAGCATGCCCTCAGCGCTATCAGGAGGCGAGCAGCAGCGGGTCGCGGTGGCGCGCGCGGTCGTGCATCGGCCGAAGCTTCTGCTGGCCGATGAACCCACCGGCAATCTGGACGCTGACAATGGTGCACGCGTGCTCGCGCTGTTGTCCGCGCAAGGACGTGCCAGCGGTGCGGCCATCGTGCTGGTCACCCATTCGCGGCAAGCGGCTGCGATCGCCGATCGCGTGTTGCTGCTGGCAGGCGATGGCTTGCGGCGCCGCGCGCATGACAGCCTCTGATGCGCGCTGAAGGACTATTGGGTGGGCGGCTCGCCGCGCCGCTTGGATGGCGGGCCGGGCTGCGGTTCAAAGGTCGCATAGCACTCTTGATGGCGGCGATCGCGCTCGGGGTCGCACTCGGCTACGCGATTCATGTGATCAACGCATCGGCAGTGGATGAATTTTCGCGTGGGCTGCGGGCGGCTTCTGGCGCCGCGGATGTGTCGATTCGCGGACCGGCATCGGGATTTTCAGCGAGCATTTATCCGCTCGTCGCGAGCGCGGTCGCGGTCGCGAGCCCGGTGCTCGAACTGTCGGTTGAACGCGATGGGGGGAAAGAGACCCCCTTCACCATGCTTGGCATCGATGCATTTCGCGCCGGCGCCATCGCCCCCGCATTGGTGGGTGAAGCGGCCGAACCGATGGACACGCTGCGCGACGACACGATTTTTCTTAGCGTGCCGCTGGCCTTGCGATTGGCTACGCAACCGGGTGATCGGCTGTCGGTGCGCGCAGGAAAGATCGTTCGGGAACTGCGCGTCGCGGGCTTCCTTGGCGCGCAGGCGCCACTTGGCGAGATCGGTGTGATGGATATCGCGGGTGCGCAATGGCTTGCCAACGATGCGGATCGCATCTCGCGGATCGATGTGCGCTTACATCCGGATGAACCGATCGAATTGGCGCTCAAGCGGCTGCGCGCCATGTTGCCGGCCGGGGTCTCGGTGGAACGGGTCGACGACGCGGTGCTCGCGTATGCGGGCATGTCGCGTGCGTATCGCGTGAATTTGACCGTGCTCGCGCTGGTGGCGCTCTTCACCGGCGGTCTGCTGGTCTTCTCTGCCGAAACCTTGACCACGACTCGCATGCGTGGCGAGCTCGCGATCCTGCGCGTGCTTGGCATGACACAACGGGAAGTGATGACAGCGCTCCTGAAGCGGGCCGCCGTACTTGGATTGGCGGGCGGGGTGCTTGGCATTGTGTTGGGTGCGGGCAGCGCACTTGCCGTGACCAACTATTTCGGTAGCGATCTGGGGGCAGGCTTCTTTCGTGGCGTGCCGCCAACCTCGGTATGGCAACCGTTGGCCGCTGTTGCATTCGTGCTGGCAGGCATGCTGGCGGCGCTATTGGGCGCATTGCTGCCCGCCCTCGAAGCCTCGCGTTTGGATGCCGCCACCGCGCTGAAGGCGGCCAATGAATCCTTGCAATTCGGTGTCTTGGCGCAGCCGCGCTACGCGCTGGGGTTGTTGGGAATGGGCGGAGTCCTGATCGCGCTGCCGCCGATCGACGGATTACCCTATGGCGGGTATGTCGCGATCGCCTGTTTTCTAATCGGCGTGATTGGCTTATTGCCGCGTCTGTCCGCGTTTTGTATTGCGCTCTTGCCACGCGTTGGCAACGTTGCCGCGCTGCTCTCGTTCTCACGCTTGGAGCGCTCACCAGTCGAAGCAGCGATCAGTCTGGCCGCAATGGTCGCAGCGGTGAGCCTCACCGTATCGATGGCGATCATGGTCGCTTCGTTTCGCATGTCGATGATCGATTGGCTGGAGAGAATTCTGCCGGCCGATCTTTACCTTCGCAGCACGGTTGCTGGACAATCCAATTATCTCGATAGCGATGACCAGAAGCGTATCGCCGCGATCGCCGGCATTCGGCGTATCGAGTTCACGCGTATCGATGCGGTTTCATTGGATTCCCGCTGGCCCAGGGTGGCGGTGTTGGCGCGCGATGTCGAGCCGCAGACCATCGCTGATCGACTCCCGCTCTTATCATCGATCAAGCCGGTCGCAGGCGATGTGCCGGTCTGGATCAGCGAAGTGACTGCTGGTGCGTATGGGTATGCAACCGGCGATCGCATGCGAATTCCACTTGGTGAGGTAGTGGTCGATGCGGTGGTTGCGGGCGTGTGGCGCGACTACGGTCGCCCGCAGGGGGCGATCGTCATCGAGCGGCGTCGCTATGCCGCACTGACCGGCGATACGCGGGCCAATGATGCGGCGATCTGGCATGCGGAGGGCGGATCCATTGAACCGATTGTCCGAGCGCTCGAGCCGCTGGCCGATCGGCTTCACTTGATCACGCCGGGCGAAATCAAAGCGTCATCGGTGCGCATCTTCGATCGGACCTTCGCGGTGACGTATGGACTGGTGGCGATGTCGATCGTGATCGGCATGGCGGGCCTTTCCGCAGGCATCGGGGCGGGCGTCGCGACGCGACGGCGCGAGTTTGGCGTGTTGCGGCATCTTGGACTTAAACGAAGCGAGATCGCGGTGATGCTCGCTTGTGAGGGCGGCGTTATGGGGTTCGTCGGCGCGGTGGTCGGCGTGGCAACCGGATGGTTTCTGAGCCTCATTCTGATTTACGTGGTGAATCGTCAATCATTCAATTGGGGGATGGACCTGCACATGCCCTATGGCTTGATCAGCGCGTTTTGCGTGGCGCTGATCGTGCTGGCCGCGCTCGTCGCGGTGCTGAGCGGCAGGCAGGCCATGCAAGGTGAAACGATCAACGCGGTGCGAGACGATTGGTGAGGCTCGCGTATTGGTTCATGATGGCGCTGTTCGCGGTCGCACCGGCCGTCGCGCTCGAGTATCCGACCGTCATAGCGGGCCAGGCACTCTCATTCCCACGCGATCATGGCGCGCATCCGGACTATCGCACCGAGTGGTGGTATCTCACCGGATGGCTCAATCCCGAGTCTGACCGCCCGCTTGGCGTGCAGATCACCTTCTTCCGTTCGCGGCCCGGCATCGCCGAAAACAATCCAAGCCCATTCGCGGCGCGGCAGTTGTTGTTCGCCCATGTGGCGATCGCCGATCCGCGCGCGGGCAAGCTGATCCACGACCAACGCGCCGCGCGGGTTGGCTTTGGCATGGCGGGTACCGCGACCGATACCACGAACGTCTGGATCGACGACTGGTCGCTCGTTCTCTCTGGCGATCGGTACCGCGCGCGGATCAAGGCGAAAGAGTTCGCGATCGACCTTAGCTTCGCACCGACGCAGCCCGTCTTGTTGCAAGGCGATGCGGGCTTTAGCCGCAAGGGGCCAAGGCCTGCGCAGGCGAGTTATTACTATAGTCAGCCGCAGCTCAAGATCGACGGTCGCATCACCTATCGCGGTGCGCCGATACAGGTCACTGGCACGGCCTGGCTCGATCATGAATGGTCGAGCGAGATCATGGACGAAAGCGCGCAAGGATGGGACTGGGTCGGCCTCAATCTTGCAGATGGGACGGCACTCATGGCGTTTCAGATGCGCAAACCCGATGGCTCGACCCTCTGGAGCGCCGGCACCCGGCGTGTCCCCAATGGCGCGGCGCAGCCGATCCAAGGCAGCGCGATTCGTTTCGAGACGCGCAGGCAGTGGCGCTCGGCGCGTTCGGGCGCGCAGTACCCAGTGGCGATGCGCCTTCATCTTGGCAGCGAAAGCTATGAGATCGAACCCTTGTTCGATGATCAGGAATTGGACGCCCGGGCGAGTGTCGGTACGATTTATTGGGAAGGGGCGGTGCGGGTTATGAAAGAGGGGCAACTGGTTGGTCGCGGCTATCTCGAACTCACCGGCTATTGGCAGCGCCTGCGCTTCTGAACCCCGATCTGCGTTACCCTGTGCGGCTTTGCATCGATAGCGACTTAACCCCGTGGCCCAATCCGCTTCTGAACAGACCCTGCCGCCAGAGGTGATGCGAAACGATATTCGCGTCACCGTCTTGGTCGGGATCGCGCACGCCCTCAGCCATTTTCTGCAACTGGTGATCACGCCGGTCATCCCGCTCATCAAGAGCGAGTTCGACCTGTCGTTCGCGGCGATCGGGGCGCTCATGACGGTGACCTATGCGGTCTCCGGCCTCATGCAATTTCCCGCGGGCATGGCGGTGGATCGATTCGGCGGGCGAGCCGTGCTTGTCTTCGGGCTCACCGCAATGGGGCTTGGCACGCTGATGATCGCGTTGGCGCCCTCGTATGCATGGCTGGTCGTGGCATCGGCCGTGATCGGTATTGGCAATAGCACGTTTCATCCGGCCGACATGGCGCTTCTCAATGCGAAGGTCACACCGTCGCGGCTTGGTTACGCCTTCAGCATGCATAGCATCGCCGGCAGTACCGGTTGGATTGTGGCGCCGATGTTCGCGGCGTCGATCGCCGAACTATTTGGATGGCGGGTCGCGATGGCGGCCAGTGCGCTGGTGGTGCTGGCATTCGTGATGTATCTCGCCACGCAACAGTCCTTGGCGCATGAAGAAGCCACGACGTCGGCCGGTGGTGCAGCGCGTACCGGGTCGCAACCGTTGACGGCGATTCTGCTGGCGCCGGCGGTCTTGATCTGCTTCGTGTTCTTCTTTTTCACCTCGATTGCCTATTCGAGCTTCACATCGTTCGGTCCCACCGCATTTATCGCGCTCTACGAGATGCCTTTGGTGGCG
>CAMDRJ010000099.1 GCA_945906755.1 Klebsiella pneumoniae
GGCGGCAATCGGCCTATCAGGTCGCACGGCTGGTGAATTCCGCGCTCACCGCGAGTGATGCCACCGCGGTGTGGCAGCGCATCGAGACATCCCGATGCATCAAACTGTTAGGCAAGGAGGACCGCGACTGGTTTAGCCTCTATAGCGCAATCGGACGGCGCGACACCGGCGCCATGGCGGCGATCGGTAGGCGCCTATTGGAACAGCCCCTGAACGGCGAACCGCTGAAGCCTGGGCAAGTGCAATACCTGCTTACCGCGGCGCTCACTGGCGCTATCGCACGCGGGGAATTTGACGATGCGGTCGCTCTCTGGAATAAATTCGCACCGAGCGCTCTTAGCGCGGGTATCGATGTCAATTTGCGGATTCTGTATGGACAGATGGTCGCAGCGGGGCGATCCAATTCGGTGGCGCCGCTCAAGTGACCTTCCCGACTCGGATATCAAGTTCCCGGTGCGCGCCCTGCAATCGCTGGCGGAGTTCGTTGCCAAGATGCAGCCTTGATCGATGATGAACCAGCCGACATTTGATGCGGTACCATAGCGTCGGCCTTTACGAAGGAGCCGTGCCTATGCGCGACCAGGAACTACTTCGGCGAATCACGGTGAATCCGGACATCTTTGGCGGCAAGCCAATCATTCGCGGAATGCGTATCTCGGTAGAGTTGATCCTTAGTCTCCTCGCACAAGGTGAGACCGAGGATGTGATTCTCGCGGACTTTCCCGACCTCGTGCACGACGATGTTCGCGCATGCCTTGCCTACGCGCATGCGGTCATCGCCCAAGATTCACTGGACGCTGTGCAGGTGCAGTGAGATTTCTGGTTGACCGATGTGTGGGTAAGCGGCTGGCGGACTGGCTGCGCGATGAAGGGCATGACGTCGTCGAGTCACGCGATCGCGGGCCTGATCCAGGGGATCGAATCCTGCTCGAATGGTCGGCGTTGGAGCGACGTTGCCTCCTCACCATGGACAAGGATTTCGGAATGTTTATTTTCGTCGAAGGTGTATCGCACACCGGGCTTGTTCGACTCCCGGATGTTCCGGTGCAACAGCGCATCGATATCATGAGGGTCCTAGTGCGAGACCATATCCAGGCGCTTTCCGATGGGGCGATCGTCACCGTGCGTGGCGAGCGGATTCGAATCTCGCGGCACCCTTAGTTAGCCGATTTACGAGGGAGGAAGCGCATATTCGCGCCGAATCTCCCATCAGCTAAGGCGACCGGCGCACCCGCCCCGCAATCGCGGGCGTTACCGATCGCACATCCGCATTCTGCCCACGATGGCGAAGCGCATGATCCATCAACACGATCGCCATCATCGCCTCGGCGATCGGCGTTGCGCGGAGACCTACACAGGGATCATGCCGACCGGTGGTGCTGACGGTGGTTGCGGCACCGGTCGTATCGATGGAATTGCGTGGAATGCGAATGCTCGACGTCGGTTTGAGCGCGATGCTCACCTCGACCGCTTGGCCGGTTGAAATACCACCCAGCACGCCACCCGCGTTGTTGCCAACGAAGCCGGCCGGCGTCATCTCATCGCCATGCTCGCTGCCGCGCTGCTCGATCGAAGCAAACCCGGCGCCGATTTCAACGCCTTTCACCGCATTGATACCCATCATCGCGTAGGCAAGGTCCGCATCGAGGCGGTCATAGACCGGTTCACCCCAGCCGACCGGCACGCCTTCGGCAACCACATTGACCCGCGCACCGCATGAATCGCCATCGCGCCGGAGCTGGTCCATGAAGGCTTCGAGTTCCGGCACCATCGCTGCGTTCGGCACGAAGAATGGATTGGCATGCACGTCATCCCAGGAGACGAACGGTATGCGGTGCGGTCCGAGCTGGGCGAGATAGCCGCGAATCAGCACGCCATAGCGCTCATGTAGCCACTTTCTCGCGATCGCGCCGGCCGCCACGCGCACCACCGTTTCGCGCGCCGAAGCACGCCCGCCACCGCGAAAATCCCGCACACCATACTTTTGCGTGTAGGTGTAATCAGCATGCCCAGGGCGAAACGTTTTCGCGATCGCGCTGTAGTCTTTGCTACGTTGATCTTCGTTACGCACCAGAAACGCGATCGGTGTGCCGGTGGTTTTGCCTTCGAACACACCAGACAGAATTTCGACCGTATCGGTTTCCTGACGCTGCGTGACATGCCGCGATTGGCCGGGACGACGACGATCGAGATCGCCTTGCAGGTCCGCCGCTGCCAGCGCGAGCCCAGGTGGACAGCCATCCACGATCCCCACATAGCCCGCGCCATGACTCTCGCCGGCCGAGGTAACGGTGAAGAGCGTTCCGAGCGTGCTACCTGACATGGGCGCCGAGATGAGTTGGGGCCAGAACCGGTTGCGACAACAATGGTTCGCCCGTGACAAGTGGGAATAAAACCTGATTCGAGTTTACCATGCGGGTTCCTGACTTCCGCTGCACCGTAACCGGTACGCCTCGCACGTTCAATGCGCCGACCACCCCTCCCCGACGACCCTGACACGCTGCGCGGCCCAGGCGGCCTGACGCTGCGGGAGGTTCATGCACTCGTTCAGAAAAGTGTTGCGCTCGATCAGGCCGTCACAGCAGAATCCACACAACCACCAAGCGGCCTTCTCAAACGACTCGCCACCTGGTGGCGGCGCCGGCGTGAACGCGCCGCGTCATCGCGAACCTAGATATCGTCACGCGCCTATCGATCGTCGCCTCTTAGCGATAGCACGCAGGCCTGAAGCGCCTCAGGTGTTGCCGCATCGGGTACCCACGGCAGCGCGACCACCAGTCCAATGCGCGACCAGACGCCGCGGCGAAACGGCTTAGTCATCGCCGGGCCATCTTTGCGGCTGAAAAAACTGCCCCATAGGCCGCGTAACGCCATCGGCACCACCGGTACCGGCGTTCGATCGATGATGCGTTTGATACCGCTGCGGAACGGTTGCAACTCGCCCGAATCAGTGATGCGACCTTCCGGAAAGATGCCGACGATCTCGCCAGCCGCAAGCGCCTTCGCGATTTCGTCGTACGCGCGTTCCAGGGCGGCCGGATCTTCTTTGGCCGGTGCGATGGGAATCGCGTTGCTGGTCCGAAAGATGAAACTCAACAGCGGTACCTTGAAAATATTGTGATCCATCACGAACCGAACCGGCCGGCGCACCAGCCCCATGATGATGACCGCATCGGCAAAGCTCACATGGTTGCAGACGATGACCGCAGGCCCGGTTTCCGGAACGTTTTCCAAGCCGGTTTTCTTGATGCGATACACCGCATGCACCAACAGCCAGGCGAGAAACCGCATCAGGAATTCCGGCACCAGCGAGTAGATGTAGATCGCCACGAGCGCGTTGAGAATCGCCGTCACGAGAAAGAGCGTTGGAATACTCACGCCAAAATGCAACAGCGCCGCGCCAAGGACCGCAGCCACCACCATGAATGCCGCGTTCATGATGTTGTTGCCGGCGATGATGCGTGACTGATGCACCGGATCAGAACGGGTCTGCACCAAGGCATAAAGTGGCACGATATAGAGGCCGCCGAACATGCCGATCAACAATAGATCCACAAGCATTCGCCAGTTCGCCACCGACGACAGAAAGGTCATCGCGCCGACGGTGGTGGAAGCAACCGATGCCGGGCTCGCGAAATAAAGATCGAGCGCAAAAACGGTGAGTCCGATCGAACCGAACGGCACCAGGCCGATTTCGACGGTGTGACCGGAGAGCCGTTCGCATAGGAGCGATCCCAGGCCGATACCGATCGAAAATGTGGTGAGGAGCACAACCAGAACGGTCTCGTCACCACCCAGATAGGTCTTTGCAAAACTGGGCGTCTGTGCGAGAAAAATCGCGCCATAGAACCAGAACCATGAAATGCCAAGGATCGACAGAAAGACCGGTCGATTGCCACGGGTAAATTGCAGATTGCGCCAAGTCTCGGTGAAGAGATTCCAGTTGATGCGAAGCGTGGGCTCAGGCGCCGGCGCCTGCGGAATGTACCGACAGGCAAGATATCCCAGCACGGCCAGCAGAATCGTCACCGTGCCGATCATCGCCGCGCCACCGCTTTTCGATGAAAAGAGCAGCCCACCGCCGATCGATCCGATGAGAATCGCGAGAAACGTGCCGCTTTCGACCAGCGCATTCGCACCGACCAGATCATTGCGATGCAGATGCTGCGGCAAGATCGAATACTTCACCGGACCAAAAAATGTCGAGTGCATGCCCATAAGGAACAGCGCGGCCAGCAACGCCTGCAGATGGTTGGTTGCAAAGCCAAACACCGCAAGCACCATGATGGCAATCTCGGAGAGCTTCACCACTCGAATGATGCGAGTCTTTTCGAATTTGTCGGCGAGTTGTCCGGCGGTGGCCGAAAACAGAAAAAACGGCAGGATGTAGAGCCCGTTGGCGAGATTCACCAGCACGCCCGCATCAAGGGTGGTCAGCGATGCGGCTTGAAACGTAATCAACGCAACGAGCGCCTGCTTGAACACATTGTCGTTGAGCGCACCGCAAAACTGCGTCGCGAAGAATGGCGCAAAGCGGCGCTCTCGCAACAGCGCAAATTGACTTTTTTCTTGGTGCGTAATCGGCTCGGACATTGGAAATTCTCGCTAGATCAGGCGGCCGCCTTGGGAGCAAAAAACGCACGCGTGGCAAACACGCGTGGATCGAAGCGACGCCCCTTCGATTGCAGATTGCGTTTGAGTACGAAGTCGAACAGCAGAGGATTGTGTTCGCGCAACTCCCGAAGGACGGCACCCGTCTCGGCCGGCAGGAAGCCCGCCTGGACCAGGGCCTCGACGGAAATCAACGGCAATATTCCAGGCAGCGGGTAGTCGGAGCCGTTCAATAGCCGTGGATGCCAGTCGGACCGTTCGAGCACATACGCAAGGGGGGCGCCGGCGCGATTGCGCAACATCATCGCCGAGATATCACCGAACAAGCGGCCGCGATAACGCTCCTCATCCATCAAGCGCCGAAACAAGGTAAAGCTTGCGACCCGTGGTCCGTTGGGCCCGGCATCGAGATCGACATCTTCGCCAAGCGAGGCACAGTGTGCGACCACGACCCGCACGCCACGCTCCAGCGGGCGCCTTAGCCTAAGCGGATTGCCCATGCTCTGGCCTTCCGGCGAGTGCACCGCCGCTTCAAAGCCGGCATGCGTAATGAGCGGCAAATCGTAGCGCACGAGCGCATCGTAAAAAGCATCGCAACGCGGCGCCGCCGGGTCGATGAGCATCGCGTTTGGCAGCCACTTCACGGCGCGTGCGCCCGCTTGCACCGCCTTTGTCAGCCGATCGAGCGCGTCGGCACGATAAGGATGAATCGATGCCACCCACTCAAAGTGCTTGGGATGACGGGCAGCCACGGCAGCGGCGTATTCGTTGGGCACATGAAACATCGTCTCCGCAAGCTGCGGCGTGCCATTGCCATCGACATTCGCATCGAACGCAAACAGCATGGTCTTGAATCCGGCCCGCATGCCCTCAACCAGATTGAGCAGGCGCGCGACATAGGTTTCATCGACCTTGCCCGGCGCATCATGCACGCACCCGGCATTGAGATAGAAGAGGTATCGCGCGTACAGCAGCGGATTCAGCGGACGTTTCATCGCCGGATTGACGTAGACACCGCCGCCGGAATCGCCGGTACCGACCAAATGGGTATGAGTGTCCCAAACGTACGCGGGATCAATGCCCTCCCAGGCAGCCGACACGATCGGATGATTCGCCAGGCTTTTAGGTAGCGCCGCTACACACCGATTGCGCCAACCTTCGTCGGGCCAAAAATCAAGCGCACCGCAACCGGCGCCTGACAGCACCGTCAATGCGGCGGCGCCGAGCAATCCGCGGCGGTGCTTAGACGGACCGGGCGATGAGGAGGGTTTCAATGCCGAATAAGAACGCACACTTGGCAACGCACACCATTCAGGAGGGCCAATTCTTGATGTAGCCCTTCAAGAGTTTGTTCTCGAAGCCCTGCTCCTCGAGCACTGCTTTAGCCACATCGTGAAACGACAGCACACCCACCAGCGCGTCGCCGTCACGTACCGGCACATAGCGGCAATGCACATCGATCATGAGACGCCGGAGGTCGTCCACTTCCATGTCCGGTCCAACCACCGTCGGATTGCGAACCATGACCGACCCGACGGCCAGCGACTCGAACCCGGCACCCGCTTTGCGAATTGCCCGTAGCACCTCGCGAAAGGTCAGCATACCGACCAGTTCATCACCTTCCATCACCACCAGTGAGCCAATATCGCGATCGGCCATCGATGCAAGCGCCTCCGAAAGGGGCATCTGCGGTGTGACGGTAATGAGCTTGTTGCCCTTGATCCGCAAGACTTCTTTGATAAGCATGTCCGGGCCCCATCGAAAGCTGTTCGACATGGCAGTCTACCCCTCTACCGGAACCCGCCTACAGGATGGCCCTCTGCCAGAGACTTACGCACGGCCACCTTGTCACAAATAGGCGGTAGTAGCAGCCCTATAATGGCAGCCGGCTTCACAGGGCAGCATGGACGGCAACCCGGCCATTGGAATATCGGCTAGCATTGAAATTCGGTCGTCCCGGCCATATTTGCCTTAGTGACCCATCGTCACTGTCTCGAATCTGCTCCACGCGTCGCATGAACATCGACGCCATCTCCTGCCTGCTTTATCTATCCCAATTTTTAGTGTCATCACCGAGAGATCTCCCCCATGGCAAGCGAACACATTCATCACATTACCGATGCCTCATTTGACCCGGATGTCCTCAAATCGGATGTCCCCGTTTTGGTCGACTACTGGGCGGAATGGTGCGGCCCCTGCAAAGCGATTGCACCGGTGCTGGAAGACGTCGCCAAGGACTATCAGGGTCGCCTCAAAATCGCCAAAATGAATGTCGATGAGAATCAGGATATCCCGCGCAAATACAACATCCGGGCCATTCCGACGCTGATGCTGTTCAAAAACGGCAACATGGAAGCGGTCAAGACCGGAGCGCTGTCCAAATCACAATTAACGGCATTCCTTGACAGCAACATCTGAACGCACTACGCTTCATCAACAGGTGGGACGGGCCGTGTTTGCATACGGCTCGCCGCGGCCGGTGGCAACGTAACGGCAAAGTCCCGAGCGTGCCCCTCTAGCCGATATAGAGAGTCGGCCGCACCGTCGGGCGCACACCGCGCCAATCTCCGTCGTTCGATCCAACCGTCGTTCGATCCAACCGTCGTTCGATCCAACCGTCGTTCGATCCAATTCACTTCGCGGCATCTCGTCCGCGTCTAGGTCCGTCCAGCCGTGCCAATGCACCTTTCCGAGCTCAAGGCGCTCCACGTTACTCAGCTTATCGAGTTGGCGGGGGAGCATTCCATCGACGGCGCCAATCGCATGCGAAAGCAGGAGCTGATTTTTGCGCTCCTCAAAAACCGCGCGAAAAAAGGCGAAAGCATTTTTGGTGATGGCACCTTAGAGGTGCTGCCAGACGGCTTCGGGTTCCTCCGCTCGCCTGAAACGTCCTACCTCGCCAGCCCGGACGATATCTACGTCAGTCCTTCGCAAATTCGCCGCTTCAATCTGCATACCGGCGACACGATCGAAGGCGAAATCCGCATCCCCAAAGACGGCGAGCGCTACTTTGCGCTGGTCAAGGTGGATCGGGTCAATCACGAACCACCCGAGAACGCCAAGAACAAGATCGTCTTCGAGAATCTCACGCCGCTGCATCCGGATGAGATGCTAAAGCTCGAGCGCGACATCAAAGCCGAAGAGAACATCACCAGCCGCATCATCGACATCATTGCCCCGATCGGCAAAGGTCAGCGCGGCCTGATCGTCTCGCCACCCAAAGCCGGCAAGACCGTCATGCTGCAGCACATGGCGCATGCGATTACCGCGAACAATCCGGATATCGTGCTGATCGTCATGTTGATCGATGAGCGTCCGGAAGAAGTCACCGAGATGCAACGATCGGTCCGCGGTGAAGTGGTCTCGTCAACGTTCGATGAGCCGGCCAGCCGCCATGTACAGGTCGCCGAAATGGTGATCGAAAAAGCCAAGCGACTGGTCGAGCACAAGAAAGATGTCGTGATTCTGCTCGACTCGATTACGCGTCTGGCGCGCGCCTACAATACGGTTGTTCCAGCCTCCGGGAAAGTGTTGACCGGTGGTGTCGACGCCAATGCGCTGCAGCGTCCAAAGCGATTTTTCGGCGCGGCGCGCAATGTGGAAGAAGGCGGTTCGCTCACGATTCTTGCCACCGCGCTGATCGACACCGGATCGCGGATGGACGATGTGATCTACGAGGAATTCAAAGGCACCGGCAATATGGAGATCCATCTTGACCGGCGCATGTATGAAAAGCGCATCTTTCCCGCGATTAACGTCAATCGTTCGGGTACACGGCGCGAAGAGCTGCTCATCAAACAGGAAATTCTCACCAAGATCTGGGTGCTGCGCAAAGTGCTCTACCCGATGGACGATCTGGAGGCGATGGAATTCCTGAATGATCGTGTGCGTGCCACCAAGAACAACGATCAATTTTTCGATTCGATGAAACGCGGTTAAATCGACTCGCGGTCAGGCCAGATCAACGAGTGCGCGCCATGCGGTGTTGGGCTCGCTTGTCGAGCCGCCTTCGGGCATAATCGCGGGCTCACTTACCCGGCTCGAAACGCGCAGCGGCCCTTCTAGGGAGCCGAACGCGAAACCGAGTCAACCAGGAGTCTTCCATGAAGCCAAGCATTCACCCGACCTACACCGAAATCAACGTGACATGTTCCTGCGGGAGCGTGTTCAAGACCCAGTCAACGATGGGCCGCCCGCTGCAAGTCGAGGTGTGCTCGGAATGCCACCCGTTCTATACGGGCAAGCAAAAGATCGTCGACACGGCCGGCCGCGTCGAGAAGTTCCGCCAGAAATATGCGTCGAAGAAAACCGCGGCTTGATACTTTCGCCCGCATCGATCAAGGCAGCTTCGGCTGCCTTTTTCGTTTCTGTTTTGCCGGTTTCGCGGTGATCCCGCTACTATCCGAAACGCCGCACGCAAAGCGGCGCCGCCGTCCATTCAATCAGCCTGACGAGCCCCAATGACCAGTTCGAAGTCGGTCATCACGATGCCGCCCACTGGATGGGCCCTAGCGCTACTCGTCATCGCATTTCTCATCCCCGGTGCGATCGGCCATGATCCCTGGAAATCCGATGATGCAATCGGCATCGGCATTGTTCACTCGATGCTGGAGAGCGGTCACTGGCTAATCCTGCAACTCGCGCGCGAACCCTATTTCGAAGATGGTCCGCTCTTCTATTGGCTCTCGGCGGCGCTGGCGAAGGCGGCGTCATCGTTCATGGCGATCCACAACGGCGCACGCTTGGCCACCTTGCTATCCGTTGTGGTCGCGCTCTATTTCACCCGTCTGGCTGCCCGCGAACTTTATGGCAAACGCGCGGGCGATCTGTCGCTCCTCGCTTTGCTTGGTTGCTTGGGTCTGCTCGTCCATTTGCATGCCGTAATCGCCGAAGCGGCCATGCTTGGCGCGCTGGCCGTCGCCTACTATGGCATCGCCATCGCCTGGAAAAAACCAATCAAGGCAGGTATTTGCTTTGGCCTGGGCACCGGCTGCGCATTCCTTGCCAAGGGCTTGATTGCTTTTGTCCCGCCCGTCCTTGCGGCGCTCATTTTGTTGCCTATCGCGATGGCGAAGGGCGTGCGCTCCTACGTTTATGCGGTGGCGCTCGGACTTCTCATTCTCATCCCGGTGGCCTTTTCATGGCCGGCGGTGATTGCGATCGCTGATCCGGAATATTTTGCCGGCTGGATCGCATGGCAATGGAATCAAGTCGCCGGGATTCCGCGTATCTCGGTCTCGCTCGACTATCTGAAAATTCTCGCCTGGGCGGCTTGGCCCGCTTGGCCGCTCGCATTATGGGCAGCATGGGAGTTTCGCGGCAATCTGACCAATCCACGATTCGCCACACCGCTCGTTGCATCGCTGGTTTCGGCCGCAATGCTCGTTACGAACCAATCCTCCCGCGATCTTGATGCGCTCGCATTGCTCGTGCCGCTGGCGATTCCTGCGGGGTCGGTTGCGGCCAACTTGCGTCGTGGCGCAGCCAGTGCGCTGACTTGGTTCTCACTCATGACCTTCAGCTTGATCGCGATTGCGATCTGGCTATTCTGGTTCGCTGGCCAGACCGGCTTCCCCGCACGCATGGCAGGTAGTGTCACGCGACTCGAACCCGGTTTCGTAGCCCGCTTCAGTTGGCTTGCGTTCCTCTGCGCGGCCGCCTATTCAATCACCTGGATCTGGCTCGTCCGTCGCGCAGAATTTACCGTTCAGCGTGCGCTGCCAATCTGGGCTGCCGGCGCGACCCTGATCTGGGGCCTGACGATGACGCTCTGGATCGATTGGATCGACTACGGCAAGACGTATCGGCCGATTGCCGAGGCGATCGCGGCCCATGTGCGTACCGAGGAAGGTTGTATCCGCAGCCGCGGTCTTGGTGAACCCCAGCGTGCTGCGTTTCACTACCATGGCGACATCGTGACGCGACGCGCGGAAATAGACCGTGGTGCGACCTGCCCCTATCTGCTGGTGCAGACGCGGTCGATTGATACGGAGGAATACCTCGATATCGAATGGCAGCGCGTCTACGACGGTGCGCGCCCGCGCGACAAAGACCGTTACTGGCTATTCAAACGCACAAATTGACTTGCCGGATGAGCCCGCCTAACCTACCAAATCAGCAATTGCGTTGGAGTCCCAATGAATAAGCCCCGTGAGTTGGATACGTCACTGCTCGATGAATTGCGCGCACTGCTTGGCGACCGGGTTACCACTTCACGAGCGATTCGCGAGCATCACGGCAAGGACGAGTCCTACTATCCCTACGCGCTGCCGGATGCGGTGACCTTTCCGCATACAACCGAGGAGGTGCGCGATATCGTCAATATTTGCCGGCGCTACCGTACGCCAATGATTCCGTTTGGCGTCGGGACTTCCCTGGAGGGCCATGTGCTCGCCACCAGCGGCGGCGTGACGGTCGACATGAGCCAGATGAACAAGATCCTCAAGATCAACGCCGAGGACCTCGATGCAGTGGTGCAGGCGGGCGTCACCAGAAAACAGCTGAACGAAGAGATCCGCCATATGGGTCTGATGTTTCCGATCGACCCGGGCGCCGACGCAACCTTAGGTGGCATGGCCTCGACGCGCGCTTCGGGAACGAACGCCGTTCGCTACGGCACGATGCGCGAGAACGTGCTGTCGTTGACGGTCGTGCTGGTCGATGGACGCATCATCAAGACTTCGCGACGTTCGCGCAAATCGGCGGCCGGTTATGACCTCACGCGATTATTCGTCGGCGCCGAAGGAACGCTTGGCATCATCACCGAAGTGACGGTTCGTTTGTATGCCGTGCCGGAAGCGATGTCGGCGGCCGTCTGCTCGTTCAAGGATATCGGCGGGGCGGTCAACACCGTCATTCAGACCTTGCAGGCGGGCATCCCGATCGCGCGGGGAGAAGCGCTTTGCGCACTCACAATGAAAGCGCTCAACGCCTACAACAAGACCTCGCACCAGGAGCAGCCCACGCTGTTTCTGGAGTTTCACGGCACCCAGGCCAGTGTCGCCGAGCAGGCGGAGCTCGTGCAGGAAATTGCGCGCGAGCATGGTGGCGAAGGCTTTCAATGGGCAACCAAGGCCGAAGACCGCAATCGACTTTGGTCGGCGCGCCACATGGCGTATTTCGCCGCGCTGCAATTGAAGCCGGGAACGCGCGCGGTATCGACCGACGTATGCGTGCCGATTTCCAGGCTCACCGAATGCATTCTCGCCACCGCGAAAGATATCGAGCGCGCGTCGATGCCTATCCCGTTATTTGGGCATGTGGGCGATGGCAACTTTCATCTGGTGATTCTCATTCGCCCGGAGAGCGAGGCAGATCTCGCCGAAGCGAAAGCCTTCAATGAGCGGCTGGTGAGGCGTGCGCTCGATATGGAGGGCACCTGCACCGGCGAGCATGGCGTCGGCTGGGGCAAGAAAAACTGGTTGATTGCCGAACACGGCGAGGCGATCGAGTTGATGAAGACCATCAAACGCACGTTCGATCCGGACAACCTCATGAATCCGGGCAAGCTGGTACCGCTTGATTAGGGCGAAGGAATAACTGAACAAGGGGGCTCGCCCCCTCGTAACTACCTGAAAAATATGGTCACGCTGATTGCGCAAGATAGCTTAATCAGCGTTTCCCAAAGTAAATCAGCTGGCGTTAGAGTCGGATGAAGTGTTCGCGGTAGTACTTAAGCTCGTCGATCGATTCGTAAATATCGGCAAGTGCCTCGTGGGCGCCTTTCTTGCTGAGGCCCTTCATGAGTTCAGGCTTCCAGCGCCGCGCCAGTTCCTTCAGCGTGCTCACATCCAGATTGCGGTAGTGAAAATACGCCTCCAGCTTGGGCATGTAACGAGCGAGAAAGCGCCGGTCCTGGCAAATTGAATTGCCGCACATCGGTGAGGTCTTGGCCGGGATATGTTTTGCCATAAAGGCAAGCATTTCGTTTTCCACCGTGGCTTCATCCAAGGTCGATGCCTGGACTTTCGCGGTAAGCCCGGTGCGCTGGTGCGTCGATTTGTTCCAATCGTCCATGCCGGCCAGCACCGATTGCGCCTGACGCACCACCAGAACCGGCGCCTCGGCGACGATTTCGAGACGCGAATCGGTCACGACGATCGCCACTTCAATGATGCGATCGGTGTCGGGACTGAGCCCCGTCATTTCCATGTCGATCCAAGCAAGATGGTTCTGGTCTTGTGCCATGCGGGCTTTCTTAGAATCTGTTTCAAACAACGATCGGTTGGGTGCAAGCATATGTAGAATTTCAATTTTCTCATAGCGCCGCTCGTTGCAGTGGCGCCAAAGGCTGTCATGCACTGGTTTACCGTCTTATTTCTCGTTGCACTCGCGCTCACCACGCTGGTACGCCTGTGGCTGTCGAGACGACAGATCCAGCATGTGCTGCATAATCGTCAAGGCGTCCCAACCGACTTTGCGATCACCATAACGCTCGATCAACATCAGAAAGCGGCCGACTACACCGTTGCACGAACCCGCCTTGCGATGCTCGACACACTGGTGGGTGTGGCGATCGTATGTGCCTTCACGGTTGGCGGTGGCCTACAGTGGCTGATCGAGAGCTGGTCGGGCTCCTTTAGCACCGAAGGTTTCGCTCACGGTCTTGCGCTGATCGGGTCGGTGGCGGTCATCACCGGACTTGTGGACCTCCCTTTCAGCCTATACCGGACGTTCGGCATCGAGGCGCGCTTCGGATTCAATCGCATGACGATCGGGCTCTATATTGCCGATGCGCTCAAGCAGCTCGCGCTGGCCGCTTTGCTTGGAATCCCCCTGCTGCTCGTCGTGCTATGGGTCATGGCGAAGATGGGCGATGCATGGTGGTTGTGGACCTGGCTCATCTGGATGGCATTCAACCTACTCATGCTCGTGCTGTATCCGACTGTTATCGCGCCGCTCTTCAACAAATTCTCGCCGCTTGAAGATCAGTCGCTACGCGAGCGCATCGACAATTTGCTCAAGCGCTGCGGCTTTCGCTCACAAGGCGTATTCGTCATGGACGGTTCGCGCCGCTCCAGTCACGGCAATGCCTATTTCACCGGCTTCGGTGCGGCCAAGCGCATCGTGTTCTTCGACACCTTGATCCGGCGCCTCGGACCCACCGAAATCGAAGCCGTGCTTGCCCATGAGTTGGGTCATTTCAAACTCCGGCATATCCTGAAACGCATCGTCTGGCTCTTTGGCGCAAGCCTGGTGTTTCTCGCGCTGCTCGGATTCCTGATCAAACAACCGTGGTTCTTCAACGGCCTGGGCGTCACCACGCCCACCACTGCGGCAGCACTCCTCCTCTTTTTCATGGTGCTGCCGGTCTTCACATTCCTTTTGTCGCCGCTTGGCAGTCTTTACTCACGCCGGCATGAGTACGAAGCCGACGCCTATGCGGCGTCACAGTCCAGCGCGGACGATCTGGTGCGCGCCCTAGTGAAGCTCTACCAAGACAATGCCGCGACGCTCACGCCCGATCCGATTCATTCCGCGTTCTACGATTCACATCCGCCGGCGGCGCGGCGCATCGCAAGATTGCAGGCCCTCACACGATGACCGCGCTGCATGAGCGCCGCTGCCAACCGACGGTGAGTCGCCTGTCTGGCGCGGCGGCACGCAGACTGCTAGATGAGATCCCCGGTTGGATCATCGAAAACGATAGCGTCGTGCGATCGTATGCATTCAAGAACTTCTACGAGACGATGGCGT
Source organism: Klebsiella pneumoniae (assembly GCA_945906755.1). Lineage (GTDB taxonomy): Bacteria > Pseudomonadota > Gammaproteobacteria > Burkholderiales > SG8-39 > SHXR01. The sequence goes on from CAMDRJ010000099.1 coordinate 14,308, forward strand.
TCGTCAATCTCGTTGCGTTTATCGCGCATCGGGAAGACCACCATCCCGAACTTTTGGTGAGCTACAACCGCTGTCGGGTCGTCTACAGCACCCATTCCGTCAACGGTCTGTCGGAAAACGATTTCATCTGCGCCGCGCGGATTGACGCGGCAGGCGTCACTTGACCCATCCAATCGATCGATCGGCGTGCTGATGCAAGACGCATCATCAGGTACGGTCGTCGCAGCGCATGGCAGACGGTTCCTCGTACGAGCGGGCGATCACACGCTCTTCGATTGCGTGGTGCGCGGCAAACGCAGCGATCTCGCCTGCGGCGATCAGGTTTCGTTTCGCCCAACCGGCGATAACGGCGGGGTGATCGAAGCAACCT
>CAMDRJ010000100.1 GCA_945906755.1 Klebsiella pneumoniae
CCGGCGATCATGACGTTGGTGGCGCGCTTGATGCCATCGACCAGCGACTCGCGGCAACCATATAGATTGTCGAATTTCGATTTGGTGACCGAGTCATTGACGTTGATGGCGGGGAAGGCGAGCTTGCCGTCCTTGGCCATCTGGTATAGGCGCTGTACGCCGGTGGTGGTCTCTTCGGTGACCCCTTTTATCTGCGCGAGGCGCTTGGAATACCAGCCGGGTTGGGCGGCCAGGCGCTTCTTGATCGAGGCAAACAGAAACGCTTCTTCTTCGCTGCCGGGCTTGGCGATGATCGACGGATCTTTTTCGGCCCGCGCACCAATGTGCAAGAGGAGCGTGGCATCGCCGCCATCGTCCAAAATCATGTTCGAGTAGCCACCGTCTGGCCATTCAAAAATTTTGTGGCTGTATTCCCAATACTCTTCCAGGGTTTCGCCTTTGTAGGCAAAGACCGGCGTCCCACCGACGGCAATCGCGGCGGCGGCATGGTCCTGGGTCGAGTAGATATTGCACGATGCCCATCGCACATCGGCACCCAGCGCAGTCAGCGTTTCAATCAGCACCGCGGTCTGGATCGTCATATGGAGCGATCCCGTGATGCGGGCGCCGCGCAATGGTTTGGACGTCGCATTCTCGCGGCGAATAGCCATGAGCCCCGGCATCTCGGTTTCCGCGATGGCGATTTCCTTGCGACCCCAGTCGGCAAGTTTCAGGTCGGCAACTTTGTAGTCCCCGCGCGTGATGTTGGCGGGCTTCAGTACGGCAGCGTTCATTGATTTACTCCTGATGGTTCGAATGGGCATCCAAAACGGTGCGATGAGACGCATGCAGTTGCACACGATCCCGCTCGTCAACCGTGTCAACACGGTTCAACGAGCGCCGTTCAAACTGGACCCTTATCGGGTGCCTCGAGCCTGGCAGGGAGAGGATCCCCGTCGCAACGCTCCTCGAGGCGAAGAGAAACGAATTGTAACTTGGTCTAGACGCGGCAGGGGAGCGAAAAGCACCGCCCGCAACGCCGCCCAATGCAACGGGCGGCGAGTTGAAAGCGGACTTACTTGATTCCGGCATCCGCACGTAGCGCCGCAGCCTTGTCGATTCTTTCCCAGGTGAACTCCGGTTCTTCGCGACCGAAGTGCCCGTATGACGCCGTCTTTTCATAGATCGGACGCAAGAGATCAAGCATCATCACGATGCCCTTGGGGCGAAGATCGAAATGCTTGCTGATCAACGCGGTGATTTTCTCGTCGGAAATCTTGCCCGTGCCATAGGTGGTGACCATCACCGAAGTCGGACGTGCAATACCGATCGCATAGGACACTTGCAGTGTGCAGCGATCGGCCAGTCCGGCCGCGACGATATTCTTCGCAACGTAACGGGCCGCGTAGGCAGCGGAGCGATCAACCTTCGATGGATCCTTGCCCGAGAAAGCGCCGCCGCCGTGCGGGGCAGAGCCACCATATGAATCAACGATGATCTTGCGCCCGGTCAAGCCGCAGTCGCCTTGCGGACCGCCCACGACAAAGCGTCCGGTCGGATTGACGAGATACTTGATCTCACCCTTGATCAGGTGCTTCGGTAGAACGGGCTTGATCACTTCTTCGATCACCGCCTCGCGCAATTTCTCGTGCGTGATATCGGGCGAGTGCTGGGTGGACAGCACGACCGTATCGATGGAGTCCGGTTTGCCGTCGACATAGCGGATGGTGACCTGCGATTTTGCGTCCGGACGCAGCCATTTCAATCGGCCATCGCGCCTGACTTGCGCTTGGCGCTCGACGAGACGATGCGAAAGATGAATCGGCAGTGGCATCAGCTCGGCGGTTTCACGGCAGGCATAACCGAACATCAGGCCTTGGTCGCCGGCGCCCTGCTCGGGGTCAAGCCCTGAGCCTTCATTGACGCCTTGGGCGATATCGGGGGATTGTTTGTCATAGCACACCATCACCGCGCAGCCTTTGTAGTCGATACCGTATTCGGTGTTGTCGTACCCGATACGCTTGATCGTATTGCGCGCCACCGTTTGAAAATCCACGATGGCCCGCGTTGTGATCTCACCGGCCATTACTACCAGACCAGTGGTGCAAAGCGTTTCTGCGGCGACCCGGCTTGACTTATCCTGGGCTAGAATCGCATCGAGGACAGCATCGGAAATTTGGTCTGCAACCTTATCGGGGTGTCCTTCCGATACGGACTCTGATGTGAAGAGATATTCGCTCATTGCTGTTCAGCTATCCTATGAAGTAGTCAAAAACATCGTGATGTGGTGCGAGCGTAGGGCCATCGAAATAATCGCGCTAGCGTAGCAGAATTCATCTTGCCTGCCCAACTTCCATCGGCCGAGTCGGGAGGCTTCGCGTTCGCGGCGCTCTCGAAGGGCGCGGTATCGCTGTTTCGCCTCCTCGCAAAATTGCCGTTGCGCGTGTTGCATTGCATCGGCGCGGTGCTCGGTTGGGTCGTGTATTGCGCATCCCCTACTTACCGTCGACGCATGCGTGAAAATCTTTCGCTGGCGGGGTTCACCGATCCCACCGTATTGCGGCAGGCGATCGCGGAGGCCGGCCGCGCAATTCTCGAGGTTCCCTATATCTGGTACCGGCCGCAGGGCGAAGTCCTTAAGCTGATATGTGACGTGCAAGGTGCAGAGCTTGAAGTGGCCGCGCGGCGCGCCGGTAGAGGGGTGCTATTCCTTACACCGCACATCGGCAGTTTTGAGCTGCTGTCATTTTGGGTTGCACGTGCGGCGCCGCTTACCGTCCTCTATCGGCCGCCGAAATCGCCATGGATGGGGCCGGTGATGGAGATCGGCAGAGCCCGCGACAACATTCAACTCGCACCGACCAATCTCTCCGGGGTGCGCCGTCTGCTGCGCGCACTTCGATCGGGAGAGGCGATTGGGCTTCTCCCTGACCAGGTACCGAGTTTCGGTGAAGGGGCATGGGTCGATTTTTTTGGTCGGCCTGCCTACACGATGGCTTTGCCGGAGCGTCTGCAGGCCGCTACCGACGCCGAAGTGATCGTGGTTTGCATGGAGCGCTTGCCGCGCGGGCGGGGCTTCCGTGTTCACGTAATGCCGATGCCCGCGGCTTTGCCAGGCGAGTCCTATCCGCGACGCATGAATCGCGGCATCGAGGCAGCGATCCGACAATGCCCGTCCCAGTACCTATGGGGTTACAACCGATACAAGGGATCGTCTGCTCCGCGCGGTGAGTCCGTCGTCAGCAGCCAATGACGAACTTTCTTGGCTGGGTTGGCGGACATGCGGCGCTTGGCTTTATGTGGCTGCTGCATTTCCTGCCATTTAAATATCTGACGCGGATGGGTGAATTGATCGGGTCGCTTGCCTACTACGTCGCGTTCGCACGGCGTCGGGTTTGCATGATCAATCTCGCCAAATGCTTTCCCCACATGACCGGTAACGAACGCCGCGCGTTGACCAAGGCGCACTTCCGCTTGTTTGGTCGCTTCGTGCTTGATCATGGGATTCTCTGGTGGGCGCCCACCGAGCGGTTTCTGAGGCACGTTACGCTCGAGGGGCAGGAATATTTGAACGGCGCACCCGGTGAGCGCATCATCGTGCTTGCGCCGCACTTTCTCGGCATGGACATGGGCGGGGCGCGGATTGCGCTCGAACGGCCACTTGCCAGCATGTATCAAAAGCAAAAGAACAAAGTAATCGATCGCCAGATCTTCGAAGGACGCATTCGATACAGCCGCGCATTTCCATCTTCTAGATTGTTTTCCCGACAAGACGGCGTACTCGCGGTCGCGCGGACCATCAAACAGGGCGTGGCGTTCTACTACTTGCCCGATCTCGATTTCGGTTCGCGCGACACCATCTTCGTGCCATTTTTCGGTGTGCCGGCCGCCACCATCACCGGCGTTGCGCGGTTGGCCAGACTGACCGGCGCCAAGGTGGTTCCTTGCATAACGAGTATGTTGCCAGGTGGTGGTGGTTATCGTGTCAGACTCCTGCCGCCCTTGGAAAATTTTCCGACCACTGACATCGCGGCTGATACGCGCCGCGTCAACCGCTTTATCGAAGAGCAGGTTCGGGAGATGCCCGAGCAATACTATTGGCTGCACAAGCGCTTCAAGACCCGGCCGCCTGGCGAAGCAAGTTTTTATTGACCATGACATTCCAGAATCCGCACGCCGATATGATTCGCGAACTGCTAGCTAACGCAAAAACCATCGCCGTCGTCGGCTATTCGCCGCGCAGTCATCGACCCAGCAACGTGATCGCTCGGGCCCTGTTCGATCGTGGTTACCGGGTCATCGCGGTGCGCCCAGGCATCCGTGCGGCGCTCGGTGAGCCCGCCTATGCGCGTCTTACCGATGTGCCCGATGAAATTGACATCGTCGTCGTCTTTCGCAGCGCCGAGCATGTTCCCCAGGTAGTGGAGGAATGCCTACAGAGCAATCGTCGTACGCTGTGGCTGCAAGACGGTGTGATCAACGAATCCGCAGCGCTTCGTGCCGGCGCGAAGGGGATGACCGTCGTGATGGATCGTTGCATCGCCCGCGACTTCCGTGCACTCGGAGTGGTGCGCCAATGAAAGTGAAATTCACCAAGATGCATGGCGCGGGCAACGACTTTGTCGTGCTCGATGGTGTCAGTCAAACGATCGACATCACGGGCTCGCTTGCCAGGCGAATCGCCGACCGTCATACCGGGATCGGCTGCGACCAGTTGCTGATTGTGGAGCCCTCACCGGTGCCTGAAGCGGATTTTCGCTACCGGATTTTCAATGCCGATGGCGGCGAAGTCGAGCAATGCGGCAACGGTGCACGGTGCTTTGCGGTATTCGTGCAGGACCACGGGCTTACCAGGAAATCAGCGATTCGTGCGCTTACAAAAGCGGGGATCATCGTCCCCCGCCTTGAAGGAAATGGCCGCGTAACCGTCGACATGGGCGCGCCGATTTTGGATGCAAAGCGCGTTCCGTTTGTGACCGACGGGCTTACCGCCGATACGTCGGGCAACCGGCTCTTACCCGCTTGGCCGCTTGATCTCGATGGCAAGCAAGTGTTCGTCCACGTCATGTCGATGGGCAATCCGCATGCGGTGCGTTTTGTGGACAACGTTGACGTTGCGCCGGTCGCGATCGATGGCCCGCTCACCGAGCGGCATGTACGCTTTCCGGCGCGTGTGAATGCCGGTTTTCTGGAGGTTCGCTCAATGCATCATGCTCGTCTGCGTGTCTTCGAGCGTGGCGCCGGTGAGACGCTGGCATGCGGTACCGGTGCGTGCGCGGCGGCGGTGACAGGCATTCTGCAAGGGCGGTTGGCATCGCCCGTGACGATCGACGTACGCGGTGGCGAGTTGACCATTACCTGGGCGGGCGCGGACAATGCGGTTTTCATGACAGGACCTGCCGTGACCGTTTTCGATGGTGAGTTTGATACCGAGGCACTTCTATGAGTCCGGAAGAAGTTGCACGATTTCTGCGTAGCAACCCGGGTTTTTTCGAGCAGCATGCGGATCTTCTCGCGACCATCCTGGTGCCGCATCCGCACGGTGGGCGCGCCATCCCGTTGTCAGAGCGTCAGCTGGTGGCGCTGCGCGACCGTAATCGTTCCTTGGAAGGCAAGCTGGGCGAGTTGATTCAATTCGGCGAGGAAAACGACACGATTGGTTCGAAGGTGCACGCCCTTGCCGTCATCTTGTTGCGCGTAACAACTCTCGATGGGGCGCTGGGATGTTTGTATGGCAGCCTGCATGATGATTTCGCCGTTCCGCATGTTGCGATCCGTCTCTGGCGGGGCACCGGCGACGGGGGTGAATTCGCCAGCGTCGGTGAGAGTCAGATTGCTTACGCCACGAATCTGATTCAGCCGTTTTGCGGACCGAGCGAAGGCATGGCCGCGGCGCATTGGTTCAGCGGCGCAGCCGACCATGTGCGATCGATTGCGATGGTGCCGATTCGGGATGCCGAAGGAACCTTTGGCTTGATTGCACTTGGCTCGGAGGAGCCCAGACGGTTTTATCCGGAGATGGGCACGCTCTATCTCAGCCGGATCGGTGAGCTAGTGAGCGCGGTGATTGGCAGATTGCTGTGAACGGGATTGCCGGCGCCGCGATAAGCGCACAGCCACGTGGCGCCGACTGCCGTGGCGCATAGCGACGTGACCGCTGAGGCAATGGTGCGCAAGGCGTCCAATGCGCAGGTCGAACGCTTCATCGAGCACCTCGGGCATAGCCGCCGCTTAAGCGCGCATACGATGGCCGCGTATGCCGGCGATCTCGATACGCTTCTTGCGATGTTGGGTGCGACCCCGATTGAACAAGCGGCACCCCATCAGATTCGTCATGCGGTCGCGCAGCTTCATTCCCGTGGCGAAGCACCCCGCACACTGGCCAGACGTCTGTCCGCATGGCGAACCTTTTTTGCCTGGCTGGTGCGCTTCCACGGTATGCAAGCCAATCCCGCCGCCGGCATTCGCGCACCGAAAATCGCTCGACAACTGCCAAAGGCACTATCGCCCGATACCATGACGCACCTCTTGGATCGTGCGCCAAGTGGGGCGCTGGAAATTCGCGACCGAGCGATGTTTGAACTCCTGTATTCGTCGGGGCTGCGGCTCTCCGAACTGTGTTCGCTGTCGATCGACGACGCCAGCTCTGTGATGCGCGATGGCGAAGTCACCGTACAGGGCAAGGGTGGGAAGACCCGTACCGTACCGGTCGGGCGCCGCGCGCGCGAAGCGATCGGCGCGTGGTCAAACCTGCGCAGTGGCATCGCTCAGCCCAATGAACGCGCGCTATTCGTCGGGGCACGTGGCGCGCGTATCAGTCCATCGGTCGTACAGACGCGGCTCAAGCGTTGGGGCGTTGCCGCGGGTGTTGGCGCGAAGGTTCATCCGCATGTGCTGAGGCATTCCTTCGCGACGCATGTATTGCAATCTTCCGGAGACCTGCGTGCGGTCCAGGACATGCTCGGTCATGCGAGCATTTCCACCACGCAGATTTATACCCATCTCGATTTTCAGCATCTGGCGAAGGTCTATGACGCAGCGCACCCAAGAGCGCGCAAGAAAAAGTAGCCATCCTCGGCGCGAGCCGGGCGATCGCAGGCGTACGACCGCGAGCAAACCTGCGCCCTCTCGCCCGACCACCATATTGCGATTCGATGTGCCGACGGTTGTGGTCGCGGCCGGGCGCGGGCGATCAATCGAACGTCGACATCCGTGGGTGTTTTCAGGCGCTATTACGCAGGTCGCCGGTGCCCCTGAATCCGGTGACACCGTGCGGATCTGTGACGATACCGGCGCCTTTCTCGCCTGGGGCGCGATCAGTCCCGTTTCGAAGATCCGTGCCCGCGTTTGGTCTTGGCGGGAAAGTGATCGCATCGATGAGGCGTTCATCGACGCGCGCATCGCCGCAGCGATTTCACGACGCGGTTCGTTCGCGCCCAAGGCCGCGCTACGATTGGTGAACGCCGAGGCCGATTCGCTGCCCGGCTTAATTGTTGACCGTTACGCCGACGTCGCGGTGATCCAGCTGCTGTCCGCTGGTGCTGAGCGCTGGCGTGCCGCGATTGCCGCTGCGGTGCTGCGGCACGGCGCTTGTACGTCGGTCTATGAGCGCTCGGACGCGGAGGTGAGGACTCTCGAAGGCCTGCCGCCTCGCACCGGGCTTGTGGCGGGTATCAGTCCACCGCCCCTGGTCGAAATCGTCGAAGGCACCGGCGCGCAGGCAACCCGCTATCTCGTCGACGTGTTCGCCGGCCACAAGACGGGGTTCTACCTGGACCAAGCTGCCAATCGGGCCAAGCTCGGGGCCTTGGCGGCGGGGCGCTCAATGCTCAACTGCTTTTGCTATACCGGCGGATTTTCGATTGCCGCCTTGCGCCAGGGTGCCACGCGCGTCGTTTCCATCGATAGCTCGGCCGGCGCCCTCGGTCTGGCGCGTCAGCACGCGCTGCTGAATGATGTTTCGCCCGAGCGTGCTGAGTGGCTTGACGACGATGTGTTCAAGCGCTTGCGGACCATGCGGGAGGCGCGGGAATTCTTCGATCTCATCGTGCTGGATCCGCCCAAATTCGCACCGACCGTCCAGCATGTCGAGCGTGCGGCGCGCGCCTATAAGGACATCAATTTGCTCGCTTTTCAGCTTTTGCGCCTGGGCGGCATGCTCGCGACGTTTTCCTGCTCCGGCGCCATCTCGCTGTCACTATTCCAGAGTATCGTCGGCGGGGCGGCGCAAGACGCCATGGTGGATGTCGAACTTCTCGAGCAATTGCGGGCCGGAGAAGACCATCCTGTCGTGCTGGCCTTTCCGGAGGGCGAGTACTTGAAAGGCCTTCTTCTTAGGCGTAGATAGTCGCCGGGAAATTTTAGTTGTTGGGTTACTGGTCCGAGTTGGTTAGAATCGCCCCCCTTCGCTCGATACATGGGAGCAATGCATCATGGCAGACAACGAGATGGTTCCCGTCACCATCCTTACGGGTTTTCTCGGCAGCGGCAAGACCACGCTCCTTAACCGAATTCTCAAGGAGCATCACGGTCAGCGCATCGCGGTGATCGAAAACGAGTTCGGCGAGGCGGGCGTCGACAACGAAATCCTCGTCCAAAACCGCGAGGAGCAGATCATCGAAATGAACAACGGCTGCATCTGTTGTTCAGTGCGCGGCGATCTGCAACGCATCCTTGAGGAATTGCGCGTCAAACGCACCGACGGCAAACTCACGTTCGATCGGGTCATTATCGAAACGACGGGCATGGCCGATCCCGGTCCGGTTGCGCAGACCTTCTTTCTCGATGAGGGAATCGGCAACTACTATCTGCTCGATAGCGTGATCACGCTGGTCGATGCCAAGCATGCGCACAAACAGCTCGATGACTTCAAGGAAGCCCAAGAGCAGGTCGGGTTTGCCGATCGCATCCTGATGTCAAAGACCGATCTGGTCAGTGACGAAGAGGTGAGCAAGTTGAAGGCCCGCATCGTTCGCATGAATCCGCGTGCACCGATCAAACATGTTCATTTCGGCGAAACCCCGATCAAGGAAATCCTTGATATCCGCGGCTTCAATCTGAATGCGATTCTCGAGCTGGACCCGACCTTCCTGACCGACGCCGAACATGAGCACGACGAGCATGTGTCATCGTTTGTGTTTCGTTCCGGCCGGCCGTTCGATGGCGTGAAGCTCGAAGAGTTTCTAAGCTCGATCGTCCAGGTCTACGGCAACGATCTCTTGCGCTATAAGGGCGTCCTGTCGCTCAAGGGCAACGCCAATCGCGTCATCTTCCAGGGCGTGCATATGCTCATGGGCGGTGATATGGGCAAGCCGTGGGGCAAGGACGAGAAGCGCGAAAGTGTCATGGTATTTATCGGGCGCGATCTTCCCCAAGACATCATCATTCAAGGACTCGAACAATGCCTCGCGAAAGCGCAGTAAAGCGACCTAAATCCGAATCCAAGGCCGAGCCGAAGGTCGTCACCAAGGTGGTAACACAAGCCGAGCCGAAGCCGATCGCACCGCCCGTCATCTCGGCACCGGTAACGTCGGCACCGGTCGCTCCGACGCTGGAGCCGCTCACCGGCGATGCGCTGCTCAAAATGCCGGCCGCGGACTATATGAACGCCGCCCAGATGGGATTTTTCCGCGCGCGTCTTATGGAAATGAGGCGCCAACTCATCGAAAACGCGGGTGAAACATCCGAACATCTGCGCGAAAATGATGTCGTGCCCGACCCGGCGGACCGCGCCACCATCGAAGAAGAGCATGCGCTTGAATTGCGCACCCGCGATCGTGAACGCAAGCTCATGAAGAAGATCGATCAGGCGCTCGCGCGGATCGAAGACGGATCGTACGGCTATTGCGAAGAAACGGGCGATGTGATCGGGCTGCCGCGACTGTTGGCGCGTCCGACCGCGACGATGTCGGTTGAGGCGCAGCAGCGTCGTGAGCTCAAGCAGAAGATGTTTGGCGAATAGGACGGATAAGTACCGTCCCCACGCGTTGCATGATGATGCCCTGCGCTCTGCACGCAACGCCGGCGAAGCGACTGGCGTTATGAGGCGTTGCTGATGCTTCGCGCCGAAGGGATCCGTCATCGTTATGGTTCTCACGACGTGCTCGTGCTGGATGCGTTTCTCGGTGCACGGAATGAGAGTTGGCTGATCCTTGGCCAATCGGGCAGCGGCAAGACCACGCTGCTGCATATTCTCGCCGGACTGATTCGACCATCCGCCGGGAAAGTGATGATCAATGATCAAGATCTGGGCGCGCTCTCGGGTGTCCGACTTGATCAATTTCGGGGCCGAACCATCGGCTTCGTGCCGCAGCAACTGCATCTGATCGGTAGTCTCAACGTCAAAGCGAATCTCGCGCTGGCACGCTATCTCGCCGGCCTTCCTGCCGATGAGGCACGCATTGCCCGTATGCTTGGCGATCTCGGTATTGCCGATAAGGCCGCGGCCCTACCCGCGGCGCTAAGCCATGGCCAGGCGCAACGGGTCGCTGTCGCGCGCGCGGTCATCAATGCGCCTGCGGTGCTGCTCGCCGATGAACCGACCGCGAATCTTGACGATGTCCATGCCGATCGGACCATCGAGCTACTGGAAACCCAGGCGCGTGCGGTGGGAGCGCTGCTGGTCATCGCCACGCATGACCAGCGTTTGAAGCGACGTATCGCAAATCAAGTCGTGTTGGGGGCGCCGGCATGAGCCTGCTGCGACTATCGATTGCGTATATGTGGGCGCGTCCGCTCAATACGTTCCTCAATGTCCTGCTCCTTGCCATCGGTGTGGCCATCCTCACCATTCTCGTGTTGGCAAGCGAGCAGCTTGAGGAGCGGCTCACGCGCGATGCGCGGGATATCAGCCTGGTTGTCGGTGCCAAAGGCAGTCCGCTGCAACTGGTGCTCGCCGCTATTTTTCATGTCGATGTGCCGCCAGGAAACATCAAACTCACCGATGCGGCCGCGATTGCCAAGATGCCGCACGTCAAACGCACCGTTCCCCTGGCGCTTGGCGATACCTTGCAAGGCTTTCGAATTGCCGGCACCACCGCCGATCTACCGGCGATTTATGGTGCCAAGGTTGCGTCCGGTCGCCTGTGGCAGGCACCGATGGAAGCGACGATCGGTGCCGAGGTCGCGCGGCGCACCGGCATTGCCGTGGGCGGGCAGTTTATCGGTACCCACGGGTTGGGGACGGAAGGGGACACCCATGACGGGACGCCCTACACAGCGGTCGGAATTTTTGCAGCGACCGGGACCGTTATCGACCGGCTCGTCGTCACTGGTGTTGAGTCGGTGTGGGCGGTGCATATGCAATTGCGGCCCGATGAAAAGGTGTCGGAGGCGCTCAATGCGCTCACCGATGACGAGAAGGAAATCACCGCGCTGCTGGTTCAATACGGATCGCCGTTGGCGGCGGTGAGTCTGCCGCGCGCCATCAATCAGAAAACGAGTATGCAGGCCGCCTCGCCCGCCGCTGAAAGTGCGCGATTATTCGGATTGTTTAGCGTCGGTCTCGATGTGGTGCGTGGCTTTGCATTGGTGCTGATGCTCGCCGCGGGGCTGTCGACCTTCATCGCGTTGTACAACGCCTTGGAAGAGCGTCGTTACGACCTGGCGGTGATGCGTATGCTCGGCGCATCACCAGGGACGCTGGTTCGACTGGTGTTGATGGAAGGGGGAATGCTCGCAGTCGTCGGCACCTTGCTCGGGCTTTTGGCCGGCCATCTGGCAACCGAAACGATTGGGATATGGCTCGTCGCGCATCGTCAGCCGGCGATCAGCGGGCTTACGTTTGTGCCCGAGGAAGCTATCATCGCCGGGGCGGCAGTTCTGGTTGGGTTGATCGCCGCCATTGTTCCTGCATGGCGGGCCTATCGTCGTGATGTCGCCGCAACGCTATCGAAGGGATGATCTGCTGAGATGTCGAGCGCTTTAGTCCGATTTATCGCAGGAGCCCTCTTTTTCGTATCGTCGTTCGCATGCCTGGCGCAGGCGGACAGCAAAGCTTCAGCCGATCGTCTGAAAGAGGAGATCGCGCAGCATCGACGCCTGGCGGAAGTGCATGAAAACGCGGCGCGGTGTCTGGCGTCCGGAAAGCCGGAGAAAGAGTGCCATGAACAGCTCCAGAAAGCGTGCAAGGGGGTTGGGATTGGCAAGCATTGCGGACTGCGCCATGCCCATTGACGCACACGACGGATGGTCCGGATAACGAAAGTCCGCCCCGCACACGTAAAATGAAATGCTGTAGGCTGATCGTCCCGCACGGATCCCACTCTGGATCGGATGCGTGGAACTGAATTCCTGCTTGACCTATTTGGAGGCGCCATGAAAACCGCATACTTCGTTGCCGCAGCGATCGCCTTGGTGTTGCCGTTGAGCGTGGTTGCGCAGCAGCCGGCCGCCCACCAAGGGCCAGCCGATCCGGCCGCGGTGAATCCCTTGCCCGAGCTGCCAGGTGTCGTTTCCTGGAAGACCCTGTCCCTGGTTCAGTCGGTCAAGGAAAAGGACAAGGTCGTTCCTTCCTTCGACAAGTCGATCACTGCGCTCGACAAGAAGGACGTCAAGGTGCAGGGCTTCATGATGCCCTTGGAAACCAGCGAGCGGCAGCAGCACTTTATCCTCACGGCCTATCCGCCCAGCTGCGGTTTTTGTATGCCGAGCGGGCCGGAAGGTGTCGTCGAAGTGCGTACCAAGCAACCGGTGAAGTACACGGTCGAACCGATCGTGATATCGGGGCGGATGGCGGTCCTGCGTGATGACCCGACGGGTATTTACTATCGACTGACCGGCGCTGTCCAAACGACCGCCAAATAGCCGGCAGGCGGTTGCGGCAACTAAGCGCGCCCGCGCGTAGTTCGCGAGACGTCCGTTGCGTCAGGGCATTGTGAATTCTGCATGTCTGATCGCTCAATCGAACGCGACACTTGCGGCGCGGTCCAATGTCGCGATTGCCGCGGCGCCGCGAGGCCATTGCACTTGTAAATCACTTTCTTCGTTGATAAATCTCGCACGGGGTTGACCGGCGCATTGCGATTGGCGCCCCATTGACCGTGGTACAACGATGCACTGCCCTAACCAGTGCTGGGCGTGCCTTAGGTGATCAGCGTGGCATTTTTTTCGTTCGGCAAAAAAGGTGAGCGTCATCTGAGCGGGGGTACTGCCTCTCGCCGGCGCGAGCGTGCCGAATCGGTTCGGCATACGCTAGGCCTGTCGACATCCAAAAGAGGCCGCGGTTTGCAACCTGGTGCCACGCCGCCAACGAGTGCGACCCAAGCCATCACTAGTGTGCCGCGCGCCACCCAGTACGTTCGAGCGACGGCTTCGGGACGCACGGCCGCTGCGGCGGGCCGCAGCAATCCATTTGGCCCAACGGAACCGATGCCGAGTTCAGGGGCAAGGAGCGCTTCGGCGCCGCGCTCTAATGCCAGTCTGCAGAGTGCGCAGCGCAAACTGCATTCGATGTCCGAGCGGGACATGCCTCAGGAGCTTGAGGACAGCGCGATCTCGCATGCGAACGGCCAGACCACCGAGGCGCTTCGCTGCGTTGAATCGGCCATCGCCGGTGGCAATCTCGGGCCCTGGAGTATGCAGGCATGGTTGATCCGTTTCGATCTGTATATGCAACTTGGCTTGAAGGCTGCGTATGACTCCGCGGCTGACCAGTTCGCTCAACTGTTCGAACGCTCCGCGCCATCCTGGTCGGTGCGAGAAAATTCGAACCGGATTGCGTCGGGGCAGGGCATGCCCGTGGTCAATATCTCGGGACGACTTTCGGCGGCGAGCGCGGCACCGCTTGCGGCGCTCCGCAAGACCATCGAACGCTACGATGGTGTGCAACTTGATTTTTCTCGTTTCGAGGGCGTAGACGTCGACGGTTGCCGACACCGCTCCTGGTTCTCAAATCGATGGCGCGGGCCGGCAAGATCGTTAGCGTGACGAATCCCGACAGCATCCTCGACAGCGTGTCGGCCCAAACCACGGCGGGTGATGCATTACGCGATCAGTCGCCGTGGCTGCTAAAGATCGAGTTGATGCGGATCCTCGGCCGACAAGACGAATTTGAAGAGGTCGCCGTCGATTATGCGGTCACCTACGATGTCTCACCGCCGTCATGGCCGGATGATCCGGTCGCCGCCAAGCGTCGAGACGGCCCGCGGGCCATGCCAACGGATGCCTGCGCAGCCTTCGGCGATGTCGTCGCGCCTGCCGATGAACTGTTATCCCGGATCCGCGTCCATGCGAGTCGCTATCGGCCGCTTGTCGTCGATCTGAGTCGCGCACGGCGCATGGACTTCGTGTCGGCGAGTCAATTTGTAAAGCTTCTCACCGAATTGCGTCGCACGCACGATGACATTGAAATTCGCGGCGCCAACGAAATGATTTCAACGCTGCTGGTCATGATGGGCCTGGGTGATGTCGCGCGCATAACGCCGCGCCGATAGTCAAGCGGCCGAGTGAATGCGCGTGCGGGGCAGTCGTTTCCAATTCAGGTTTGATCCTGAACGAGTCGAGCGGGAAGTCGATGGTTGATTGGACCGGCAGTGTAACCGGGACCGATTGTGCGGTCCCTGAGTGCCGATTTGGCGAGCACGATTGAGGCGATGACGTGTGCCTTTGGGTC
>CAMDRJ010000101.1 GCA_945906755.1 Klebsiella pneumoniae
AAACTCAACCCAGGATTCTTCCACCCACTGCTCGACATAGCGGCCCGCGTTGGCCGGGTCGCGAAACAGCGCCCATGAGATCGCGCCGGTCCGTAGCCGTAGCCGCCGGCTTTCCTGCATCAGCGTCGCGAACGGTTCTTCATTCGCGGGGTCGATGAGGTATTCGATCATCACCTGCACCGGCCCCTCATCGTGATCGATCGGGGTCGCCATCGCGGGCTCCGGCCAGTAGCGGGACGGCGTCAGATTTTCCTCGGCAACGCCGGTAACGGGATAGAACCGGATCAATGCAATGCTCGCGAGCGCGCCGCATGCCGCGACCACGAACGCGGCGGAAATACTCCAGACATTGGCGATCTGCCCCCATATTGCAGAGCCAAACGCGCCACCGCCCATGAACGCCATTTGCATCGCCGCCAAGCCGCGACCACGGACCCACGCCGGTAAAAGAAATTGCGCGGTGACACCGAGGATCGAGGCGACCGTCAACCAGGCATAGCCCGCCACGACCATCGCGAGCGCAAGAATGATGAGGTTGGTCGAGAATCCGAAGGCAATCGATGACAAGGCCTGCATCGCGATCGCGCTGCCTACCAACTGATCGCGCGACAGCTTGGTGCGCAGCCAGGTCATCGTCGGCAGGACGATGATCGCACCGAGGCCGAACAGGCCGAATAACATCGTATAGGTGCTCGATGCGCCATCCAGTTCGTCGCGTACGACGACCGGCAACAAGGCGAGTTGTACGATCGCAAAGAAGAAGTAGGCGAAGCTGCGAATCAGCACCGCGCGCAGCGCCGGCGTCTGGCGTGCGAATTGCAGGCCGACCCGGATGGCGCCAAAAAAGCGTTCCGATGGAAGCGTGCTCGCGCGCGCACGAGGCCTTCGCCAGCGCAGCAACATGATCGTGAGCGCGAGCATCGCAACACCATTGACCAGATAGACGTACGCCGGCTCGCCCCAGGCGATGATGATGCCAACGATGGTTGGGCCAAAGATACGCGAAGCGTTCATCGATGCGCCGTTCCACACCACCGCACGTGGTACGGCAATTCTCGGCAGGACCTCTTGCATGATCGATGAGTACGCAGGCAGGCGCAGCGCAAAGGTCACGCCCATGGCAAGCGATGCGATCAATAAGAGCGCGGGCGACAGGTAACCGGCGAGGATCGAGATACCAACCGCGAAGCTCACGAAAGTCACGAGCGAATAGGCGACCACGATGATGCGCCGTCGATCGACCAGATCAGACAGCGCCCCGCTTGGCAATGCCAGGAGAAACGCGGGCAGCGCGGTGAAACCCTGCAATAGCGCGACTTCAAGCGGCGTGGCATTGAGCGAAGCCATCAACCAGCCGGACGCTGCCTCATGCATCCAGCCGCAAAGATTGGCGCCGATCCATAGCCCAAACAGCAACTGAAACGGCCGCGACGCCCAAGGATTGTCGGATGGTGTCACGGTCGGCGTCGTAAGACGCGTGCGGGCATGCCGGCCATTCTGGCAGGCGCAGCGCGTTTTCCCGACCCGCGTTGTGGCGCGCTCGGAAGGGCGAAGCCTTGTTGATAGCTCGCTTGTGTGACGATCGCGAATTTCCACCAGAACCCGCCAATGAGCACGGAGATGCCGGCGATCGGCAACAAGATCGCTGGATCGATTGGTGCGACCAGCGCGACGAAAAAGAGCAGTGCCGGGAGAATGTGTCCCGTGCTATGAACAATCGGCGCGAGGTCATCCAATGCGCGACGCGCAAGCGGTGGGATGCCGTCCTGCTTGGCCATGGTTCGATATGTGTGGAAGAGTGCCGCATTGACGATGGTGAGGAGGAGCCCCGCACCCGCGATCATCAGCGATGGTTTGACCGCGGCAAATCCCGTCAGCAAGGCAATCGCCCCCACCCCTTCAAACAGACCACTGGCGAGAATCATCGCGGGAATCAACGGCGCGCGCCAGGCGGGGATGCCTTTGGCCGCGTGCAAGATTTGCGCTTGGCAATAGACGAAACCTATCGCCGCAAACGCGATGTGCGTCTCGATAATCGGATGCGGCCGGATGAGTTGCGCAGCTAACGCTCCAAACAACACCACCACGATATAGAGCTCACGCGACATCCACGAGGTGTTCGGTCGTGAAAACGCGCGCCAGAAGCGTTGTTGGCGTCCGATCTTGAGAAAGACGCAAAAAAGGCCGATCGACATCAAGCCCGCGCCAAGCAGGTAGAACCTGGTGAGGCGTGTCGGGTCAATCAACCCCACCGTGGCTGCGGCCCATGCGGCAAAGATCAGGCCGCCCGCCATGCCACCGAAGCACCAGTTCATCGCCGCGCGCCAATCCCAGAAGGTTTGCAGTTTGCCGACCAGCGGATTGCTCGGATCAGCCATCCGTTCATCGTCGTTCTCATCGACGCCGATATCGCGTCCAGGGGTGGCCGGTGCTTCATAGAGATACTTGATCTGTGGATCGGTGCCAAGCTCCGCATGCATCTGGAAGCTTTTGTTGTCGGCCACCAGTTGCGAGACGTTGCTGGCCGCGTTGTTGAAGTCACCGAAGGTGATCGCCTGTGCAATGCAGGAGGCTGAACACGCCGGCGTCACATCCAAGTCAACGCCGGGTGTGAGGCCACGCTCCTTGGCTTCGTCGACCTTTTCCACGCAGAACGTACATTTCTGCGCCACGCCTAAACGTTCAGGATGCGCAACCGCTTTTTCCTGCTTGGTCTCGACGCCGTAATACCAGCGCTCATCATGGACGATGGTGCGCGCCTGGTAGGGACATGACACCGCGCAGTAGGCGCAACCGATGCACACGTCGTAATTCATCGTGACGAGGCCATCCGCCCGTTGCTGCGTGGCACCGGTGGGGCACACCGGCACGCAGGGCGGCTCGGCGCAATGCTGGCAGCCGGTCACCATGAACACGCGTTCGACATCGGGAAACGTACCGGTCTCGATATCGAGCACGCGGCGCCATTGCACGCCGGGCACGGTGTCGTTCGAATGCTTGCAGGCGATAGTGCAGGTTTGGCAACCAACGCAGCGGTTGAGATCGACCACCATGCCCCAGCGCAGCGTTTTCTCCGGGCTGCTTTGTTCGCTTGCGCTCATGCGGCCACCTTCGCGTCTTTGTAGAGTTTGACGCGCACGATGTCCGAACCGCTACCGGTCGAGTCGGTGAGCGATAACGATAGCGCTGACACGGAATTCAAGCTCGGCATATTCAGGTCTTTGGCGAACGGGGTCTTCCAGTGATCGAACTGGCCGATCATGACCAGCGTATCGGGCCGAATGCCTTCGCGCAGCACCGCATTCCCGCGCGTAATGCCGGTGACCGATTCGATGACGACCGCATCCCCCTCGGCGATGCCTAATCGTTTGGCCGCTGACCGATTGATGATCACGCCGCGATGTCCGGAAATGTTGTCAGCGACTTCGCTGATAAGTGGAATACCGACGTTCGCGCCCCATGAGTACTGCATGCTGCGCGCGGTGAGCGCCCAAAATGGAAAGAGATCGGGATCGCCGCCGTGTTCGCGCACATGTTCCAGCCAGATCTCCGGAAACGGCTGGTAGGTCGGCATGAACTCGTATTCCTTCAACTGTTCGTTCCACCATTGGATGCCGCTCTCATGCAGGCGGTGTGCCAATTCGCGGCCATGCCGGACCACCCGTTCCTGATAGGGCAGCTCGAAGCGCAGGTTTTGTCGCACCATCGAGGGATACAGATACCAGTCGAGCTGCGAGAAGGTACCCAGCATATAGCCGTGCTCCTTGAACCAATCAAGGCCATGCACCGCTTTGCCCTCGGAAAGATCGTGACTCGCTGCTTTGGCGACCGCTTCCCAGATTTCTTCTCGTGTGTGGGGCACGGTGGGATCGATCGAGTAGTCGAAGGTTTTTTTCCGCAGGCCCATGCCGGCCGCGCCGCGATTGATCGCCTCGTTATAGTCCTCGAGAATGCCAGAGCGTATGGCGAGTTCAGTCGAAACGTCGGTGAGATCCATGCAATCAACCGCGTTGTCGATCACCGGTTGGCGGATCGCCCAGCCTTCGTGTTTCCAGAATTGCTGGATGAACTTGGTGCTGCCGATACGAATGAGTTGCAGGCTTTCGAGGTCGGTGGCATCCGGCAGCAGCACGTCGGCAAAGTGATTCGTTTCGTCATCGGTGTAGGCGAAGGCCACGATGAACGGAAACTCGGCGAGCCGCTCGGCGACTTCGGGTGCGTTCCATGACGAGATCGCCGGATTGGTGCGATAGCAAAACCAGATTTCCGGATTGGTCTGCAAGGGCCAGTTAGCCGGCTGCTCTTTCTGGAAGAGCCAGGGCAGATGCGCGGGCCCGAGTGCCGGTGACCAGGGCGAGTTGGAAGACAGCGGGACCAGCGTCTTGAACGCGTTGCGAATGTCCGGTTTGGAGGCCCAGTCCGCTTTGGTGGTTGGATTGAATTGATAGGTCATGAAGCCATCCGGGCCCGGTTGCACGGAGCCGGTGCGACTCGCCGCTGGACGTACGAGTTTGACCGTCGTGCCCAACGTGCCGCCCGGCACTTCAAGCGCGCCAACGAGCACCGCGAGCATCGTGCGTGCCCAGCAGGTGTGATAACCGCCCCAGCCGTTGTTGACGCTCTTGCCAAGCATCACCGCGACCGGCCGAAACGGCAGGGTCATGCCTTCGATCTCGATCGTTTGTCCGACGCAAGCATGCGCGAGGTACTCGTCTGCGACCTTGCGGATGATCGCAGCGGGCACATCGCATTCGCCGGCCGCCCACTCTGGCGTATAGCCCTTGACATGATCGAGCAGCAGTTGGAACGAAGGTTTTGCCAATGCGGCGGTGTGTTCAATAACTTCACCGTCTGGTCCCATCTCGATACCCGCAATCGTATAGGACCCAGTGAGCGCGGCATCACCGATCACTGCATCGTGCGGTTTGGCGGTTTGATCGCTCGCATCAAAAATCAATGGCTTCTTCGTCGCGGCGTCGCGCAGGAACCAACCGTTTGGGCCGACGAGATAGGGCGAATTGGAACGCTCCTTCAAATAGGGAACGTCGCAGACTTCCTGCCAGTTGCGCTCATGGATGATGCGATGGATGAGTCCGAAGAGAAACGCCGCATCGGTCTTTGGCTTGATCGGTACCCATTCTGCCGAGAGCGCGCCAGTGATCGAAAGATGCGGCTCGACCTGCACGCGCTTGGCGCCGCGCACGCGCGCATCGGCTTCACGCCAGATGCCCACCACACCCGATGAGGCTTCGATATTCGCGCCGCAATTGATCACATAGTTCACATAGGGCGTATCGGGCGAGACGATGAAGGCGCGATGCCAGAGTTCGCCATACAAGTGCTCGGAGTGATAGCACTTGATGCCTTGTCCGGCGCCGTAGCCTTGATCGATCGGGCCCCAAGCCGCCATGAACGCGGGAAACGTACCCATGTATTGCACCGGTGTACCGCCACCACCGGTGGACACCGCGACCTTCGGAAATCCCGATCCATCGATGAGACCCTTGGCGCGAATGTCGCGCAGCTTGGCGCCGACGATATCGAGCGCCTCGTCCCAAGAAATCGGCACAAAACCAGGATCTTCATGGAGGCCTTTCTTTGGGTTGGTCCGCTTCATCGGCTGCTGGATGCGATTGGGGTTGTAGGTTTTCTGGATCAAACCATACGCTTTCACGCAGACGCGCCCGCCGCCCGGATGCTCGTTCTTGATGTCGTAGTTCGAAGCGAGGCGCACCGCGATGCCGTCTTTCACCTCGACCTTCATGAGATCGGGGCCGGCGACGCATTGGTAGCAAAAGATCGGGACTTTCTTGGTTTCGCTCATGGTGTTTCTTCTTTGAATGGCCAACGCATTCGTGCGATTTGATCCAATCCTACGCTGGAATGACGAGCCGGCCCTTGATGATTTTACGAGTGGGTGTGAGCGGCATCTCCGGGACGATCACCAACCGCTCGGGTAGTTTGATCTTGGCGACGTTTTTGCCTGCGAGGTACGTCACCACGTCAGCCAGCGTGATGGTCGCCGCGCCCGGGCGCAGCATCACAAAACAACAGGCGCGCTCGCCCAACACCGGATCGGGCATCGGAATGATCGCCGACTGCAAAATCGCCGGATGCGCATCGAGCAGGTCTTCGATCTCGCGTGGATTGAATTTCACGCCGCCACGATTGATGATGTCTTTGCTGCGGCCGGTGATGGTGACGTTCCCCCCAGCGTCCATGCTCGCGAGATCGCCGGAGCGATACCAGCCATCGGCGGTGAATGCGGCCGTGTTCGCGGCGTCGTTGTCGAAGAAGCCGGGGAATACCAGGCAGCCGCGCACTTGCAGCTCGCCCTCTTCACCGAGAGGCAGCGGTCGATCGCCGACATCAGCGATGCGAATCTCGGTACCGGGGCTTGCGCGCCCGGCACTCGTCGCCGCCACTTCGATTGCATCCCCAGGCCGCGAATAGAGCGCGCCCTGTGTTTCCGTCATGCCCCATAGTTGCGTGACCGCGCAGCGCGGTGTCTTGGCTTGAAACCAGCGCACCAGCTCCGGCGGACAAGCGCTGCCCGACATGATCGCCAGCGTGAGCGAAGAAAAATCATGCTTCTCGAAAAGCCCCTGCGCCCGCATTGCCGCGATATGCGGTGGGCCACACCAGAGACCGGTTGGACGGTCGCGTTCGATCGTTGTGGCCAGTTCACTTGGCGTGAACGCGGGCAACAATACCGCCGCCGCACCGACTGCCCAGGCGACATGCAGGCTATAGAGCCCATAGAGATGGGTGAACGGCGCGGCAGACAGAATTCGATCGCTGGCTGTCACGCGATGTTCCGGCGCGCCCACCCGCGCATTGGAGAGCATCGTGTGATAGGGATGCGGTACCCCTTTTGGCGCGGAGGTGGTCCCCGATGTGTAGAGCAGCAGAAATGGATCGCTTGCCACCGGCGCCGGGAAGCGTGCATCGAGCGGCGGTGATTGGTCGATCAACGCATGCAATGACATCGCGCCTTCTACCGGCGCGCCAACCGCGATGACCACCTGCAAGCTTGGGATGCGCGATCTAAGGGCAAGATAGGTGCGCGCTGGCGACCAGTCTTTGGCGTCGGCCAAGCCGATCGCGGCAACCGCGCGGCTATGTGCAAGCAGCGCTTCAAGCTCCGCACCCCGATATTGCATATGCAAAGTGCAAAGCACCGCTCCGAGACGGCAGATCGCTAGGTAGGCGACGACAAACTCGATCGTATTGGGCAATTGCACAGTGACCACTTCGCCGCGTGCGATGCCCGCTTGCCGCAGGCCCTCTGCGAGGCGCGATACTTGATCAGCCAGATCGCGATACGAAATGACGCGGTCACCCTGCATGAGCGCGGGAGCATCGGGTCGATCTTTGAGGTGCCGACTCAACCATCCGTGCAAGGTGTCGTAACGCCACCAGCCTTGCCGGAC
The DNA here is from genome assembly GCA_945906755.1 of Klebsiella pneumoniae. Classification (GTDB taxonomy): domain Bacteria; phylum Pseudomonadota; class Gammaproteobacteria; order Burkholderiales; family SG8-39; genus SHXR01. The sequence goes on from CAMDRJ010000101.1 coordinate 7,434, forward strand.
GTATTCGCGCACAAGCAGCGGATCGAAGCGCAATGCCGAGCGCAATCTGAGCGCGTTCGCTGAAAACTTAAAGCGCTCGGCAAGCGGGACCACGCGTTCTGGCCGAAAGCGCCGTCCACCACCGAGATCGAGCAAATAGGCCTGCTGGCCGGTACGAAAGCGCCGGCTTTCCTCATGATTGCGAATGAACATCACCTGTTCGCGCGAAAGTCCAATGCGCTCGCCGATCTGCGAATCAGCAAGGCCCATCCCTTCGCGTTGCCGCTTGATCTCTGCCCAGTTCAAGGTGCGGATCGGATCGCCCTCGCGCACCTGCAGGTTGTTGCTCATCTGGAAGATGGTCTCGCCGAAGGTGGCGATCATTTCATCCGTTATGCCCAACTGTTCTCGGGTGAGGCCGCGTGCCATCGTTCAGGGCTTGTTCGCTGTGGTGCGCTGCTCTTCGGTGCGCAGGATCGGATCGGCCTGCGATGCTTGCGTGGCGATCGGGCAGACACGCATGCATTCGAAACACTGCGCGAACCAGCCGCCTGACCCAGCCGATACCTTGTACCAAAGCATCTTGCTATCGGGGTCAAGCAAGCGCTCCGCACCATGCGAACGATTTTCATCGCGGACCGCTTCGGCCAGGATCTTCGGGACGGCCTCATATTCCTGGGTGAGTTCCGCACAAGCCGCCATGTCGAAACGCGAACTCTTTTGTTTGCCGGCGCCATCGATTTCTCCCGACAGGCACTGCGCCGGGCAGAACTTCATGCAAGGGGTGCGGCCAATCGAGCGATACATGCTGACGCATGAAGGTGCGGGACATGGGTTCTCGGCCATCGGTTGGTCTGGCGGCAGTTCCAGTTCGGTGAAGACCGATGCGTAGTACATGAAGCCAAATTGCGGATGCAGCAAGATGTCGCCCGCAAAGGAGCGCGCGCCGATCCCGGCCAATTCAGCATGCAGCTTCAGACTTTGCAGCGGCACGCGAGGACCGCTTTCCGGATCGATGTCAGGCGGCACATAGACCGATGGCGCACCGAATTTCTGCTCGATGAAAAACGCGCAGCCATAGGCCACCGTATAGCCACGTACTTCCGTCGAACCGGAATAAGCCATCGCTTTGGCCGGCAATTGCCAGGCGCCCTGCGTTTGCCCACCGACGCCCAATGAGATCACCGACTTCACGCGCGGCATGAGATCGGTGGGGCGATGTCCTGGTGGCGCAATGCGTTCAAGCGCCGCGAGATCGGCGACGCCGACCGCAAGCGCACCGCGCTTTTTGCAGTACTCAAAGATCGCTTGTTTGGCGGCGATCGGGTCAGCGCCGAATCCTTCGCTTGGGTGTCGCATGCTTGCCTCAGCGGTATGGTTTCATCCAACCAAGCCCGGCGGTGCTGCCACCTTTGGGGCGATATTCACAACCGATCCAACCTTTGAAATTGAGCGCGTCGATCACTTCGAACAGGTGCGGATAGTTCATCTCGCCAACATTCGGTTCATGGCGACCGGGCACGCCCGCAATCTGGAAATGCGACACGTTGTGAATGTACTGCTGGATCTTGGTGGTGACATCGCCTTCGACGATCTGGCAATGATAGAGGTCCATCTGCACCTTGAGATTGGGCGCCCCGACCGCCGCGAGAATCGCATGCGCTTCGTCTTGTCGATTGATGAAGAAGCCTGGGATGTCGCGCGTATTAATTGGTTCGATGAGCGCGATGACACCTTGTTTGGCGGCCTGCGCGGTCGCATAGCGAAGGTTTTCGATAAAGGTGCGATGCATCGCTTGGCGATCGGCACCCGGTGCGACAAGACCGGCCATCACATGAATCTGTTGGCATCCGAGCACGCCTGCATAGTCGAGCGCTGTTGCGATCACGCCGCGAAACTCCGCCTCGCGGCCCGGAATAGCCGCCATGCCGCGTTCGCCGTTATCCCAATCTCCTGGGGGCATGTTGAAGAGGACTTGCTGGAGCCCATTGTCGCGCAGCCGCTTGGCGATATCGCTCGCCGCGAACTCATAGGGAAACAGAAATTCAACCGCGCGAAAGCCATCCTTGGCGGCCGCTGCGAAGCGATCCAGGAAGGGCAGCTCGGTATAGAGAAACGACAGGTTGGCGGCGAATTGGGGCATGGTTGTTGGCGAGGAGGAGGGCGATCGTTGGCGGGCTGCTTATTTGGCCGGATTTTCAACCATTTCGGCGGTACAGAACCCGCCGCCTTGATACGCATCGGCAATTGCATCGCCGGTCGTGGCCGGGTGAGCACGCAGCACTTCCGCCGCGAAATCTTCACTGCGATCGACCGGCCGATAGCCAAGCCGGTGGGCGTTGGCGTTGTCCCACCAGCCGCGTGCGTTGTCGGAAGCGCCGTAGACGATTTCGAAGCGAAGGTCCGGATACTCCAAGCCGATACCGATCAATTGCGCGAGATCGCGCGGACTGATCCAGATCGAGAGCCTGCGCACATCGATCGGTTGCATGGCGACATTGCCGATCCGAATGCATAGTGACGAGACATCGTACTTGTCGGCATAGAGCCTGGCGACGCCCTCGCCGAACATTTTTGAGAGGCCATAACGGCCATCGGGTTTCGGATACGCAGTGTGATCGATACGCTCAGTGCGCTTATAAAAACCCATCGCGTGATTGCTGGTCGCGAAGATCACCCGCTTCACGCCATTACGACGCGCGGCTTCGTATAGATTGTAGGTGCCGATGATATTGGACTGCAGGATCGTCTCCCACGGTCCTTCGACCGAATAGCCGCCTAAGTGGATGATGCCATCCACGCCTGCGGTGACCCGCAGCATGTCGTCCGGCGACGCGCAATCACCGGCCATGAACGATTCGCCGGCCGCGATATTGGTGATCGGGCGCATGTCGGACAGGCGCAGGCGATAGCGATTGGCGAGTTCCTTACGCAGGAAGGTGCCAACACCGCCCGAGGCGCCGGTCATTAGGATGGTTTTCATGTCGAGAAAGACGAAGGGGGAAGGGGGAAGGGGACGCCAACCGGTTTGTTGGCGTCTATTTTGGCATTCAACGTTGCGCCGCGTCGTTCAACGCGCGGCTACCTTGAACAGGGAAACGTTGTTACCCTTCTCCCTTCCCTCTTCTCTCTTCTCGCATCCGCATGCCCAACCGCCTCGCCAACGAAACCAGCCCCTACTTGCAACAGCACGCCGACAATCCGGTCGATTGGTATCCATGGGGCGAGGAGGCGCTCGCGAAATCGCGCGTTGAGAACAAGCCGATTCTCCTTTCCATCGGCTATTCGGCCTGCCATTGGTGCCATGTGATGGCGCATGAATCGTTCGAAGATCCGGCGGTCGCCGCGGTGATGAACGAGCATTTCGTCAATATCAAGGTCGATCGCGAGGAGCGTCCCGACATCGATCAGATCTATCAGCTTGCTCACCAGATGCTCGCGAAACGCTCCGGGGGTTGGCCGCTCACGATGTTCCTCACGCCCGATCAGGTGCCGTTTTTCGGCGGCACCTACTATCCGAAGAGCGCACGGCACAACTTGCCCGGATTCGTGCATATCATGGAGCGGGTGGTGACGGCGTTTCGTGAGCGGCGCGCCGAGATCGATGATCAGAACCGGATCGTGTTCGACGCGCTCAATGAGCAGATGGCTCCGTCTACGCCAACCGATGATGGTTGGTCAATGGCACCGATCGAGCGCGCCGTTGCGATGTTGCAGACAAGTTTTGATCGCGAGCATGGCGGCTTTGGCGCCGCACCGAAATTTCCCCATCCCACCGATCTTGCGTTGCTCTTGCGGGACGCTGCGCGTCGAGGGACCGAGCAGTCCCTGCATGTCGTGACGCATACCCTTGGCAAGATGGCGGCGGGCGGCATTTACGATCATCTTGGTGGCGGCTTCTGTCGCTACTCGGTGGACGCGCAATGGCAGATCCCGCACTTCGAGAAAATGCTCTACGACAACGGACCGCTGCTCAGTCTTTATACGAGTGCCTGGACCGCGACCAAGCAGCCCCAATTCGCGCGCGTCGTGGCAGAGACCGCCGATTGGATGGTTCGCGAAATGCAGTCGCAAGAGGGCGGCTATTACTCCTCGTTCGACGCGGACTCAGAGGGCGAGGAGGGGAAGTTCTATGTGTGGTCGCGCGATGAAATTCGCACGAACCTTTCGGATGAACAATTCGCGGTATGCAGTCTCCATTGGGGCTTGGACCGCGCGCCCAATTTCGAGAAGACCCATTGGCATCTCACGATCGCCCAGGACCTGGCCGCAGTTGCGCGGAAGCTTGGTCGACCGATTGAAGAATGCGAGCGGTTGGTTAACGCCGCGCGCACTGTGTTGTTAGCCGTACGCGGCCAACGCGTGTGGCCCGGCCGCGACGACAAGATCCTCACCAGTTGGAACGCACTGGCCATCGCCGGCATGGCCCGCGCAGCACGCGTGTTTGATCGTCCGGATTGGCTCGCCTCGGCGCGCCGTGCCATCGATTTCATTGCGCAGACTTTGTGGCGCGACCGGCGCCTGCTCGCCACCTACAAAGACGGCCGCGCGCATCTCAATGCCTATCTGGATGACTACGCCTATCTGCTGGATGCGCTGATCGAGCTCATGCAAGCCGATTTCAGGCCAACCGATCTGGCATTCGCGCGCTTGCTGGCCGATGCGCTGATCACGCATTTCGAGGATGCTGACCGCGGTGGCTTCTTTTTTACCAGCCATGATCATGAGCGGTTGATCCAGCGCACCAAGGCGGCTCATGATGGCGCGACGCCGGCTGGCAATGGTATGGCCGCTTTTGCGCTTAATCGGCTTGGGCATCTCACCGGCGACATGCGCTATATCGCTGCGGCAGAACGGACGGTCCGCGCGTTTAACGCACAAATCGAACAACATCCGTCCGCCTTCGCTACGCTGCTTGCTGGCCTCGAAGAGCTGCTGCAACCGACGCGAATGGTGGTGCTGGCCGGTGCCGAAACGAAGACGCGAACTTGGCTTACGCCGATCAGCCGGCAATACCTTCCCGATGCGATAGTGATGGCGATTGACCCGAGCATAGTGGGCCTTCCCGCGCCACTTGCCAGGCCAGCACCCGCGGATGGCGTCAACGCCTATGTTTGCCAGGGCGTTACCTGTTCTGCCCCGGTTACGAGCATCGAGGCACTCGCCAGTCTGCTCGCCGCGCGCGATTTGCCAGGGTAGCGCAGGGTATCGATCCAACTTGTGATTGCATTTACGCCCCATGAGGGCAGCGAATTCGGTAGACTGCGCGAGCGTCGGGACTAGCGAACCGTATTTACGTTGAAATCACAGGAGTTTCCATGAAGCAGATGGTGTTGTTGGGGCTAGCGTTCGCCCTGTTGTCGGGGCCGGTCATCGCAAGCGGAGAATTGCTGAAGAAGAACGCGTGTGTGGCCTGCCATGCAATCGATAAAAAACTGGTTGGCCCTGGCTACAAGGAAGTGTCCGCGAAGTACAAGGGACAGAAAGACGCGGTCGCTAAGCTCGCAGAGAAGGTGAAAAAAGGTGGGCAGGGCGCCTGGGGCCCGATTCCGATGCCGCCGAACCCGAACGTCAGCGACGCCGACGTCAACGCGATGGTCAAATTCATTCTCGCGCTCTAGGCAATAAACCGGAGGGCCGCGGCGATATGGCCGGGCCTTCTGCGTAGTTGTGTTTGACAGACCGCGCATCGGTTTCCATAATCGCGCCTCATCACTCTCCCGCGGCTCTTGTGCGGGAGCCTGCATTTCCCCAAGAAAAAGGAGTCCCTCCATGATTATCAATGGACGCTTGATAGTAGCTGGCGTGTCCGCCATTGCGCTGCTTGGCGCCTGTGGCAAAGAAGAAGCCAAATCAATCACTATCCGCATCGGGCATGTCGGCCCCTTGACCGGTGGGATCGCCCATCTTGGCAAAGACAATGAGAACGGCGCGCGCCTGGCGATCGATGAAGCCAATGCAGCCGGCATCAAAATCGACGGCAAAGCAGCGAAATTCGAAATGATCGCCGAAGACGACCAAGCCGATCCAAAAGTCGGTACCACCGTGGCGCAAAAACTGGTGGATGCCAAAGTCGCCGGGATCGTCGGTCACCTGAACTCAGGCGTCACCATTCCTGCCTCCGAAATCTATAACCAAGCCGGTATCCCGATGATTTCCGGTTCGGCGACCAACCCGCAGGTGACCGAGCGTGGCTACAAAGTGACGTTCCGCGTGGTCGGTCGCGACGACCAGCAAGGTCCGGCCGTTGCCCAGTACCTGACTGCCGAGCGCAAGCCAAAGACCGTTGCATTGATCGATGACGCTACCGCGTACGGCGAAGGGATCGCCAACGAAGTCGAGAAAACGCTGAAGGCCGCCGGCATCAAAGTGTTGCCGCGCGAAAAGGGCACCGACAAAACCACTGATTGGAAGGCTGTGCTCACCAAAGTACGTCGTGGTAATCCTGATGCCGTGTTCTATGGCGGCATGGACGCCACCGGTGGGCCGCTGCTCAAGCAAGGGCGCGACCTTGGCATCAAAGCGGTCTTTTCGTTTGGCGATGGTGCCTGCACCGATGAGATGAGCAAGTTGGCAGGCCCGGCCGCTGAAGGGCTGATCTGCTCGCAAGCTGGCTTACCGCCGCAAGCAGCGAGCAAGAAGTTTCTTGACGCTTACAAAGCGAAGTTCAACGTTGATCCGATCCTCTACGCACCCTTCACCTATGATGCAGCGAACTTGCTGATCGCGGCGATGGTCAAGGCCAACTCTGCCGACCCGGCCAAGTACCTGTCTACGCTTGCGGCCAGCAGCCATGCTGGCGCGACCGGCAAAATCGAGTTCGATGCCAAAGGCGATCGCAAGGACGCCGAGATCACCATTTTCACGATGACAGGCGGCAAGATTGTGCCCACCGCGGTATTGCAGGGTGGCAAGTCGACCAAGTTCGACGACTTCATCAAAGCGGCAGCGGCTGCTGCACCGGCTGCAGCGCCTGCGCCCGTCGCGGTGGAACCAGCCAAGGACGCAGCGAAAAAATAAGGCATCCTGATTAGCAATGAAACTCCGCCACCGTCCGCAGGCGCGAATCGGTCCAGGCGCCGGTGGTAGCGGCGGCTTTAATCAGTCGCCGAAGGATGGCCTTGAGTTGAAAGCGCCGGTTGAATCGATACTGGGCCTCAGCGAGATAGCGA